>JAEUML010000219.1 GCA_016792785.1 Alphaproteobacteria bacterium | reverse complement strand
GCCTTCGCCGCGGGCGTTCACGCGCTCAGCGAGGCGGCCTTTGGCGCCGGTTTCGTCGACGATGCCGAGAAGTTCGACATACGTATTGGCGAACATGATGCAGTGGTTGCCGGTGCCCTTGCCCTCATGCAGCCCGCGCGGGGTCAGCGTGAAGCCGAATTTACGGTAGGTCGCGGCGGCGCTGTCGAGGTTCTTCACCGCAATGACGACGTGATCGAGGCGGGTGATGGGAGCCATCAAATTGCGCGCGTCGACTCGGCGATCCACGCTTCAGTCGCGGCGTCCGTCTTGCCCTTCAGCGCGTCACGGACGCGGGCGTGGTAGGCGTTCAGCCAGGCGCGTTCGGCGTCGGTCAGCATCTTTGGTTCGACGAGCGTGAGGTCGATGGGGGCGAGCGTCAGCGTTTCGAACTCCATCATCTTGCGGTCGCCCCCGACGTCCTTCGGTTCCGTCACGACGATCAGGTTCTCGATGCGGATGCCGTAGTGGCCGACTTTGTAGTAGCCCGGTTCATTCGAGACGATCATACCGGGCCTCAGCGCGACGTTGATCTGGCGCTTTGAAATATTCTGCGGGCCTTCGTGTACGGAGAGATAGCTGCCCACGCCGTGGCCGGTGCCGTGGTCGTAGTCGAAGCCGCCTTCCCACAGCGCCATGCGCGCCAGCGTGTCCAGCTGCACGCCCGTCGTGCCTTCGGGGAAGCGGGCGCAGGAGAGCGCGATGTGGCCCTTGAGCACGCGGGTGAAGCGGTCCTTCATCTCGGCAGTCGGCGTGCCGATGACGATCGTACGCGTGACGTCGGTCGTGCCGTCGAGATACTGGCCGCCGGAGTCAATGAGGTAGATCTCGCCCGGTTTGATCTTGCGGTTCGACGTCTTCGTGACGCGGTAGTGCGGCAGCGCGCCGTTCGGGCCTGCGCCGGAGATCGAGCCGAAGCTCAAATCCTTGAGCGCACCGGTCTCAGCGCGGAAGTCCTCAAGCACGCGGCAGGCTTCGATCTCGTCGATGTTGCCCTTCGGCCCTTCCTTCGCAATCCAGGCGAGGAAGCGCGAGAGTGCGGCGCCGTCGCGCTCGTGGGCGCGTCTGGTGCCGTCGAGCTCCGTCTTGTTTTTGCAGGCCTTAGGCAGCAACACGGGGTCGGCCGCGCGGACGATTTCGGCGCCGCCCTCCTTCAGGCGGTCGAACATCCAAGCCGAGGCGGTCGCCGGGTCGATCTGAATGCGCTTGCCCTTCTGCGCCTTCAAATGCGCGGCCAGATCGTCAGGCGCGCGCACCGTGACACGGTTGCCGAGCCAGGCGTCGATGCCGGGCGTGAACTTGCGGCGGTCGATGAAGAGCTCGACGTGGCCGTCGTTGTTCAGCATCGCGAACGCATGCGGGAACGGCGTGTGCGGTACATCTGAGCCGCGAATGTTGAGCAGCCAGGCGATCGATTCGGGCAGCGTCAGCATTGCGGCGTCGACTTTCGCGCCGCGCAGCGATTTTGCGATGTCTTCGCGCTTTTCCTCCGACGCCTTGCCAGCATAGTCGAGCGGCTGAGCCGTCACCGCGCCCAAAGGCGGGGCGGGCTGGTCGTCCCAGGTCGCGTCCAACGGGTTGTCGGTGCACGGAACAAGTGTGCCGCCCGCCTTCGTCACTGCGGCGGCTAGAGCCTCGACACCCGAGGCCGTGTGCATCCACGGGTCGTAGGCGAATTTCGCGCCCTTCGGGAGATGCTTCTCGAGCCAGTCGGGCGGCGGTTCGTCGACGAGTGAGCAGTACTCGAACGCCTTGCCGTCGACTTGCTCGGCGGTCTGCACCGTGTAGCGGCCATCGGTGAAGATCGCGGCCTTGTCCAGGAGCACGACGGCGGCGCCTGCCGAACCGGTGAAACCCGTGAGATAGGCGAGCCGGTCGGCGCGCGGGGGCACGTACTCGCCCTGATACTCGTCGGCGCGGGGCACGATGAAACCGTCGAGGCCGCGGCGCTTTAGTTCGGCGCGGAGTGCGGCGAGGCGGGGCGGACCCTGCGTCGGGCTCGTGGTTTCGGCGAAGGATTGGAATTTCGTTTGGTGCAGCATGGGCGGCAACCTATTCGGCTGCGTCGCGCGCCTCAAGGCCGCTCACGTGAATTTGGCGGTAGGCCGCGGGGGTCACGCCGAAACGGCGGTTGAACGCGCGGATCAGGTGGTCGGGGCCTGAAAAACCAGCTCGGGCGGCCACCGCACCAAGGTCGAGCTTGTCCTCATCGAGCCAGCGGCGGGCGGCGTCCAGGCGCACGGATTCCACGAACTTCGCGGGCGACATTCCGAGTTCGTCGCGCATGTGGCGGTGGAACGAACGCGGGCTCATCGCAGCCCGGGCGGCCAGCGTTTCGACGTCGAGTCGTTTGGTGAGGTTCGCTTCGACCCAGCTGGCCAGGTTGGCGAGCTTGTCGTCCTTCACGTCCTGCGCGTTCAGGGCGGCGGAGAACTGTGTCTGGTGGCCTGGCCGGCGCATATAGACGACAAGCCGGCGCGCGACCTGCATCGCCACGGCGCGACCGTGATCTTCTTCGACGAGCGCGAGCGCCATGTCGATGCCGGTGGTGACCCCGGCCGACGTCCAGCATTTGCCGTCGGCGACGTAGATGGACTCCGGATCGACCTTGATGTCCGGGAAACGCCGTTGCAGTTCGGCGGTCGAGGCCCAATGCGTGGCGGCGCTGCGGCCGCTCAAGATGCCGGTTGACGCGAGCAGGAAGGCGCCTGAGCAGACAGAGCAAGCGCGTTTGGCCGTACGCGCTGCTTCGTTGATCCAGCGCATGAGCGGTTTGTCGCGAAGCGCCGCACGAAGCGGGTCTTCTTCGCCGCCCGGGCACAAGAGCGTGTCGACGCTTTTCGTCGGCACGACGCGCAGGCTTTCCGCGCAAAGCGCAAAGCCGGCGGAGGTTGGCACGGTGCCGGGTTCGGCCGCCACGAACTTGATGCGATAGGCTTCGCGGGCGAGCGCCTGGTTGGCGCTGCCGAAGACCTGTGCCGGACCCACGGCATCCAGCGACTGCAGGCCGGGGAAGATCGGGATCGCGATGAGGTGTGGTTTCGGCATGGATGTCGGCCCTGGCACAAAACGTCGATTTATTGTCGTTTGTGCCATGACCGGGGCGTGCTACGCAAGGGACAACAGAAGGAGGCCTCCAGTGACCAATCCGTTTCACGTCGGTTTTTTGCTTTATCCGAACCTGACGCAGCTCGACCTCACGGGACCTGCGCAGTTCCTTTCCCGCGCACCGGGTGCGAAGGCGCATTACATCTGGAAGACGCTGGCGCCGGTTCCCTCGGATGCGGGGTTGTCGTTGATGCCGACGACGACGTTCAAGGATTGCCCGCAGCTCGATCTGATTTGCGTGCCGGGCGGCGCGGGGCAGGTGGCGTTGATGTCGGATGAGGAGACGCTTTCGTTTCTGCGTAAGCAGGCGGAGAAGGCGAAGTATGTGACGTCGGTGTGCACCGGTTCGTTGGTGCTCGGCGCGGCGGGTTTGCTCAAGGGCTACAAGTCGGCGTGCCATTGGGCGTGGCGTGACTTTCTGCCGGCGTTCGGTGCGACGCCGGTGAACGCGCGCGTCGTGAAGGATCGCAATCGGATTTCGGGCGGCGGTGTGACGGCGGGTATCGACTTCGCATTGACCGTGATCGCGGAGGAGTGGGGCGAGGACGTCGCCAAGCAGATGCAGCTCGGATTCGAATACGATCCGCAGCCGCCATTCAATTGCGGTTCGCCCGAACGCGCGGGTCCGGAACGCGTCGCCTTTGCGAAGAAGGCGTTCGAGGGGCTGCTCACGGAACGCGAGATCGTCAATGCCCAAGCCGCGGCGCGTATGCGAGAGAGTGCGTCATGAGTCTGGCGTTCCAGTTCTTGCGCTTCGGTGTTCTGACCGTTGTGGTGCTCGTGCTGTTGGCCGTCGCCGGGGTGTTTGCTTTCATTCCCGGCGCGCGGCAAGCCGCGGGCAAGCCTGCGGTCATCAGCGCGGAAGAGACGGCCCAGACCTTGGCGGCATTGAAACCGCCGAAACGCGCGCGGCCGGTCGTTGCCGTGATCGGCGCGAACGGCGGGACGGAGACGACCGATTATCTCGTTCCCTACGGCGTCTTGAAGCGTTCGGGCGTTGCCGACATCTTTGCGCTCGGCACGATGAGCGGGCCGGTAAAGTTGATGCCGGCGCTCACCGTCGTGCCGGACATGACGGCGGCGGCGTTCGTGCAGCGTTATCCCGACGGCGCCGATTATGTCGTCGTCCCGGCGCTGCACGATCCGACGGACGCGGCGGTGCGCGATTTCATCAGAGCACAGGCGGCGCGCGGCGCGACGATCGTCAGCGTTTGCGACGGCACGCTGGTGATGGCGAATGCGGGGCTGCTCGACGGACACAAGGCCACAGGACATTGGTTCAAGATCGACAGTGTGGCGGAGGCTCGTCCGACGATGCGCCGCGTGCGCGATCGGCGGTACGTCGCGGACCGCGGCATCGTCACGACGACCGGCGTCAGCGCTTCCGTCCCGGTCTCGCTCGCGCTTGTCGAAGCAATCGGCGGGCGCGAACGCGCGACGGCGCTGGCGCAAGAGATCGGCGCGCGCGGATGGAGTGCGGAGCACGACAGCGGCGCATTTCACCTGATCCGCGACGACATTTGGATGATCCTCGGTAATTTGTTCGTAGGTTTGTTCGACCGCGACACCGTCGCCGTGCGGATTGCGGACGGCGACGACGTCATCGCGGCGGCGTTCATGGCCGATTCCTATGGCCGCACGTTTCGCACGCGCGCTGTCGTTCCCGGGGCCGCACCGATTCGCACGGCCGAGGGACTCGTGATCCTGCCGGATGCAGGCGGTGCTACGCCGGACGTTGTTGTGGACTTGCCCGAGAGCCAGCCCGCTCGCGCGCTCGACGTTGCGCTCGCCGGCATTCAGGCGCGCTATGGCGATGCGACCGCCGCGTTCGTGCGGGTTCAACTCGAAGATCGCGGGCACACAACCGGCGGCTAGCCTGGGCGTTGAAGCGTCAAGGTCACCCAGCCTTCGAGGGCGTTGCGCTTAATGAGGCGCAAGTGCTGGGCGCGCGCCATAGCGCAAATGCCGTTCGCCTGTTCGTCGAGAAGGCCGGAGAGGATTGCGTGGCCGCCCGGGGCCAGGTTTGCTTTGATGCCGGGGAGCAGTTTCATCAGTGGACCGGCCAGGATGTTTGCGAAGATGAGGTCGTAGGGCGCGTGCGCTGCGATCAGCGGTGTCTTGAAGCCGTTCGCGGTCGCCACGCGCAGGTATGGGGCGGCGCGGTTCAGCTTCGCGTTTTCGATCGTTGTCAACATCGCGAGCGGGTCGATGTCGGTGGCGACGGCGGGGCGGTGCGTGAGCCGCGCGAAGGCCATCGCGAGAACGCCGGTGCCGCAGCCGAGGTCGAGCGCGTTTCTGAACGTGCGCTGCTTGGCCAAGTGTTCGAAGGCGATCAGACAGCCACGGGTCGTGCCATGGTGGCCGGTGCCGAACGCGTAGGACGCCTCGATCTTGAGGCCGATCGCGTTCGGCGGGACTTGGGCGGACGTGTGATCGCCGTGGAGAAAGAAGCGCGCCGTCCTGACCGGCGGCAGGCCTTCGAGCGCGCGAGCGACCCAGTTTTCGTCATCGATCGGGATCACGCGCATCGGGTGGCCGAAGCGTTTCAAAAGGTCTTCTTCGTCGGGCGGTTCGGTGAAGAAGGCCTCGACCTCCCACAAGCCGCGCTCGCCCAATTCGAACGCGGAGACGACGGGCGCCGGTTCGAGCGCTTCGAGCGCCTCGCTTAAGCTTTGCGCGTCGCGCCTATTGACGACCGCGCGGGCTTTCCAACACACCGGCATCAGGCACGTGCCAAGAAGTTCGCGATGACGCGCTTCTCGCCCGCTTTGTCGAAGCTGACGGTCAGTTTGTTGCCGTCGATGCCGGTGATGCGGCCGTAGCCGAATTTTTGATGAAACACGCGCTCGCCACGGCGGAAGGTTTCGGCGGCGGGGTCGGAGGTCGCGACGAGTTCGGCGTGCGCTTCGATCGCGGGGCGTGAACCGAAGACCTCGCCGCGCCGCGCCTGCGCGCGCTGCCAGCCGGGCGAGGAGTAGCCGCTGTCGAAGGCCGGCGCGGTCGAGAGGTTCGAGTTGCCGTAGGGCAGACCCGGATCGCTTTCGACGACGATCGCGTGTTGTGGCAGTTCGGCGATGAAGCGCGAGGGCATTGCGGACTGCCACATGCCGTGGACCCGGCGGTTCGCGGCGTAGGAGATCTTCGCCCGTTCGCGGGCGCGCGTCAGACCCACATAGGCGAGGCGGCGTTCTTCCTCCAATCCTTGCAGGCCGTTTTCGTCGAGCGTGCGCTGGCTCGGGAACAGGCCTTCTTCCCAGCCCGGTAGGTACACGGTTGGAAATTCGAGACCTTTCGCGCCGTGCAGCGTCATGATTGTGACCTTGTCTGTCGAGTCCGACTGTTCGATCTCCATGACTAGCGACACGTGTTCGAGGAAGCCTTCGAGATTCTCGAATTCCTCCATCGAGCGGACGAGTTCCTTCAGGTTCTCAAGCCGGCCCGGCGCCTCCGCCGAACGGTCGGCCTGCCACATCGCGGTGTAGCCGCTTTCGTCTAAGACCATTTCGGCGAGTTCTACGTGGCTGAGCGCGGTTGCCTGGTCGCTCCAGCGGGTGAAGCTTTGCACGAGATCGCGAATGCCGGAACGCGTGCGCGCCGGAAGTTCGTCGGTTTCGGTCAGCGCGCGGGCGGCGGCCAAGAGCGGCGTCTTCATCGCGCGCGCCATCTTGTGCACGGCCTGCAGCGCGGCATCGCCCAAGCCGCGTTTCGGCTTGTTGAAGATGCGTTCGAACGCCAGGTCGTCGTCGGGTTGGGCCACGACACGCAGGTAGGCGAGCGCGTCGCGGATTTCCTGGCGCTCATAGAAGCGCGGACCTCCGACAACGCGGTAGGGAATGCCGAGCTGAACGAAGCGTTCTTCGAAAGCGCGCATCTGGAACGACGCGCGGACCAGGATCGCGATGTCGGAGAGCTTGCCGCGGTTGCGCGCGACTTGCTCGATGTCGTCGGCGATCAGGCGCGCCTCTTCCTCTGCGTCCCAGACGCCGCGCACGCTGACGCGCTCGCCCTCGCCGAGGTCGGTCCACAGCGTCTTGCCGAGGCGCGATTTGTTCGCGGCGATGAGCCCTGAGGCCGCCGCGAGAATGTGCGGCGTCGAGCGGTAGTTGCGTTCGAGGCGGATAATCTTCGCGCCGGGGAAGTCGCGTTCGAAGCGCAGGATGTTGTCGACTTCCGCGCCGCGCCAGCCGTAGATCGACTGGTCGTCGTCGCCGACGCAGCAGATGTTGCGGCGCTCGCCCGCCAGCAGACGCAGCCAGAGATACTGCGCAACGTTCGTGTCCTGGTACTCGTCGACGAGGATGTAGGCGAAGCGCTGGCGATAGTCGGCGAGCACCTCGGGGTGCGTCTTCAGGATCGTGATCACGTCGAGCAGAAGATCGCCGAAGTCGGCGGCGTTCAGCGCCTTCAAGCGTTGTTGATAAGCCTCGTAGAGTTCGGCGCCCTTGCCGTTGCCGTAGGCGAAGCTCTCGCCGGCGGGCACATCCTTCGGCGTCAGCGCGCGGTTCTTCCAACTGTCGATGAGCGAGGAGAGATGGCGCGCGGGCCAGCGCTTTTCGTCGATGCGCGCGGCCTCGATCACCTGCTTCAACAGGCGCAGTTGATCGTCGACGTCGAGGATCGAGAAATTCGACTTCAGGCCGACGAGTTCGGCGTGGCGGCGCAGGATCTTCGCGCCGATCGAATGGAACGTGCCGAGCCAGGGCATGCCCTCGACCATGCCGCCGACGAGTTCGCCGGTGCGGTGGATCATCTCGCGCGCGGCCTTGTTGGTGAACGTGACCGAGAGGATTTGGCTGGGCCAGGCCTTGCGCGAGGCGATCAGGTGGGCAAGGCGCGTCGTCAGCACGCGCGTCTTGCCGGTGCCCGCGCCCGCCAGCACCAGCACCGGTCCGTCGAGTGCCATCACCGCCTCGCGCTGGGCCTCATTGAGGCCACGCAAATAAGGCGGTTCCGCGTGGGCGGGTGAGTGGATGGGTGCGGGCTGGGTCATGATTCAGGCGGACGCTAGCACGTTCACCGACGATCAATCCGCAATCGCGTGGAACCCTTTTGCGCGGATTTCCGCACCTTTTTCGTCCAGTTTCTGGGCGGGAGGGCGCGTCGTGGCGTCGCTGAAGGCGGAAAGCTTCATCGGGTTGCCCGCGAGCTTGAGTTCGCCGATGTCGGCGTCTTGCATGGTCACGACCATGTTGCGCGAACGGACATGGGCGTCGGCCAGGACTTGGGCGACGTTGTTGATCGGGCCGCAGGGGACGCCCGCCTTCTCAAACAGCGCGAGCCAGTGCGCGGCGGTGTTCGACGCGAGGGCGCGCTCGATTTCCTGAGCGAGGGTCGCGTGGTTTGTGTTGCGCAGGTCGTTCGTTGCGAAGCGCTCGTCGGTCGCGAGTGCGGGCGCGCCGATCGCTTCGCAGAGTTTGGCGAAGAGGCCGTTGTTGCCGGCCGCGATGATGATCGGCTGGTCGGCGGTTTGAAACGCCGCGAACGGGGTGATCGACGGGTGCCGCGAGCCGAGCGGGCCGGGTGGCGTTCCCGTCGCAACGTAGCGCGCGATCGCATTCTCGAGCAGGGCGACTTGGCAATCGAGCATGGCGACGTCGATCTTCTGTGCCTCGCCGGTGCGTTCGCGGTGGTAGAGCGCGGCACCGATCGCGGATAGCGCGAAGAGGCCGGCCGCGATGTCCCCGATCGACGTGCCGACGCGCGTCGGTGGGCCGCCGGGTTGGCCGGTCAGGCTCATCACGCCGCCCATGCCTTGGACGACCATGTCGTAGGCGGGCTTCTCTTTGTAAGGGCCGGTGTGTCCGAAGCCCGAGATCGCGACGTAGATCAGTTTGGGAAAACGTGCGTGCAGGCCCGGCCAGTCGTAGCCAAGTTTTTCCATCGTGCCGCCGCGGTAATTTTCGACCAGCAGGTCGGCTTCGCCGAGAAGGCGCTCGAACACGGCGCGGTCGTCCTCGGCTTTGAGGTCGAGCGCGATCGAGTGTTTGCCGCGGTTCAGCGACATGAAGTAGGCGGACTTGCCTTTGATGAACGGGCCGATGTGGCGCGCGTCGTCGCCGGTCTTCGGCGGTTCGACTTTGATCACGGTCGCGCCCTGATCGGCCAGCATCATCGTGCAAAAGGGACCCGCGAGCACGCGCGTGAGATCGACGACTTTCAGGCCGCGATAGGGGCCGTCTGTCATTTCGCGTCGTCGGGCGTTTCGTGGTCGAGGCGCTTGCCTTCGATCTCGCGCTCGGTCTTCTTGCGCTCAGCCTCGCCCTTCTTGCGTAGGTGTTTTGGCGTGCCGAACTGCACCCGGTTCGAGGCTGCTGTTTTCTCCGCCTTCGCCTTCGCGCGTTCTTTACGCGCGCGGTTCAAATTGACGACGTCGCCCATCAGTACTTCTTCCTGTAGTGCGCCAGCACATAGACGCGCAGTGCGCTGGACAGATTCTGACCGCGTCCTTCGCGTTTGTCGACCTCGACGATCAGGGCGGCGAGCGGGCGCTTTTGTTCGGCAGCGATGTCGCTCAAGGCGCGCCAGAACTCGGGCTCGAGCGAAACGCTGGTGCGGTGACCGGCGATCGAGACGGAGCGCTTCAGCGTCTTGGCGGGCATGGAGTTCGCCCTATAGCACGAACGAGGCGAACCAGTAGCTGACGGCGGCGATTGTGGCCGATGCCGGAATGGTGATGATCCAGGCAAGTACGATCCCGCGCGCGATGCCCCAGCGGACGGCCGACGTTCGGCGCGAGGCGCCGACGCCGACAATCGCGCCTGTGATCGTGTGCGTCGTCGACACGGGGATACCGAGCGAGGTCGCGCCGAAGAGCGTGATGGCGCCTGCCGTCTCAGCGCAGAAGCCCTGCATGGGCGTGAGGCGCGTGATCTTCGAGCCCATCGTGTGCACGATGCGCCAGCCGCCGAACAAGGTCCCCAAACCCATGGCGAGGTAGCAAAGGATCGCAACCCACAGCGGCACATGGAAGTCGCCGCCCAAGTGGCCATGCGAATAGAGCAGGGCCACAATGATGCCCATCGTCTTCTGCGCGTCGTTGCCGCCGTGGCCTAGCGAATAGAGCGAGGCGGAGACGAATTGCAGCCTACGAAACGTTGCGTCGGCGATCGCCGGGGTCGCGCGCACGAACGCCCAAGTCACGATCAGCACGAGAAGGAGCGCCAGAAACACGCCCGTCAGGGGCGAGCCGGCAATCGCAAGCACGGTTTTTGTGAGCCCGCTCCAGACAATCGCGTCGAACCCCGCTTTCGCCACACCCGCACCCACGATGCCGCCGATGAGCGCGTGCGAGCTGGACGAGGGGATGCCGCCGAGCCAAGTGACGATGTTCCAGACGATCGCGCCCATGAGCGCGCCGAAGATCACAGCATCGTCGATCAGCGTCGGTGCGACGATGCCCGAGCCCACCGTCTTGGCCACCGCGACGCCGAAGACGAAGAACGCGACGACGTTGAAGAAGGCCGCCCATATCACCGCGTAATGCGGCTTGAGCACGCGCGTTGAGACGATGGTTGCGATCGAATTTGCAGCGTCGTGCAGCCCGTTCAAGAAATCGAACGCGAGCGCAACAAAGATGAGAAAGAGGAGGACCAGGTCGACGCCGCCGATGTCCATGTGTGAGGGCGTCCTAGAGGTGCTCGATGACGAGGCCGGAGATGCGGTTTGCAACGTCTTGGAAACAGTCGACGACCTTCTCAAGATGGTCGTAGATCTCCGCGCCTTTGATGTAGGCCATCGCGTCGGTGCGCGCGGGGCCTTGCAGCAGCGCCTTCAGCCCGTCGAGGCAGACCTGATCCGACTGTTCCTCGAGGCGGATGATTTCTTCGGTGAGGACGTTGAGGCGCGGCGCGTTCGCGCGAAGTGAGCGCAGCAGTGGGATCGCCTCGCTCATCAGCGCTGCGGTCTTGATGGTCAGGTCGCCGATTTGGCGCATCTGCGGTTCGAACTTGTCGACCTCGAACAGCGACACGGCTTTCGCAGTCTTGTTCATCTGATCGATCGCGTCGTCCATCGACGTGATGAGGCCGCGAATGTCGCCGCGGTCGAAGGGCGTGATGAAGCTGCGGCGGATCGCCTGCATCACCTCTTCGGTGATGAGATCGGCTTGATGTTCGTGCGCCGCGATCTTGGCGCAGAAGTCGGCCGTCTTCGGACCGCCGTCGAGCATGGCCCGAAGCGCATCCGAGCCCTCCTTCAGGCATTGCGCGTGGCGCTCGAACATGTCGAAAAAGCGCTCTTCGCGCGGCATGATCCGCTGAAACCAGCCCATCATCGCCGTACCCCTTCTGTTGTTGGGGGCATGTCTAGCGGAGGCGGCGCGGGCCGTCACCTGCGGGTGGCAGGCAAGATTGCCGCAATCCCTAGGTTTATTTCGGGCCGATCATGTCCTCGGGGCGCACGATGCGGTCGAAGTCTTCGCCGGTGATGAGGCCGGTCTTGAGCGCCTCTTCGCGCAGCGTGGTGCCGTTCTTGTGCGCGGTCTTGGCGATCTTGGCGGCGTTGTCGTAGCCAACTTTCGGCGCGAGCGCGGTGACGAGCATCAACGAGCGGCGCATCAGTTCGTCGATCTGCTTCACGTTCGCCTCGATGCCCGCGACGCAATGGTCTGTGAACGAGACCGAAGCGTCGCCGATCAGGCGGATCGAGTGCAGCACGTTGTGAATGATCACGGGCTTGAAGACGTTGAGTTCCATGTGGCCCTGGCTGCCCGCGACGGTCACGGCGACGTTGTTGCCCATCACCTGCGTGCAGGCCATCGTCAAAGCTTCCGCCTGCGTCGGGTTCACTTTGCCCGGCATGATGGAGGAGCCCGGTTCGTTTTCCGGCAGGATCAATTCACCCAACCCTGAACGCGGGCCCGAGCCCAGCAAGCGGATATCGTTCGCGATCTTGAACAGCGAGGCGGCGAGCGTGTTGAGGACGCCGGAGAATTCGACCATCGCGTCGTGGGCGGCGAGTGCTTCGAACTTGTTCGTCGCCGTGACGAACGGATAGCCCGTGATCTTCGACACTTCGTCGGCGAAGCGTTCGGCGAAGCCGGGCAGCGCGTTCAAGCCGGTGCCGACCGCCGTGCCGCCTTGGGCCAGTGGATAGAGGCGGGGCAGTGACGAGACCACGCGCTCGATCCCGAGTTCGACCTGGCGGGCGTAACCTGAGAATTCTTGGCCGAGCGTGATCGGCGTCGCGTCCTGCAAATGCGTTCGGCCGATCTTGATGATCTTCGCGAAGTCGTGCGCCTTGGACAGCAGCGCGCCGTGCAGGCGGCGCAGGCCGGGCATCAGGCGGCGGTGAATCTCCAGCACCGTCGCGATGTGCATCGCGGTCGGGAAGCTGTCATTCGACGACTGGCCGCGGTTGACGTGGTCGTTCGGGTGCACGGGCTTTTTCGTGCCCATCTCGCCGCCCAGCATTTCGATCGCGCGGTTCGAGACGACCTCGTTCACGTTCATGTTCGTCTGCGTGCCCGATCCCGTTTGCCAGACGACGAGCGGGAAATGGTCGTCGAGTTTACCTGCGATCACTTCGTCGGAGGCTTTTGCGATCGCGTCGGCGATCTTCGGGTCGAGGTCTTTCAGCGCCACGTTTGCGATCGCGGCGGCCTTCTTGATGACGCCGAAGGCGTGGATCAAGGGCAGGGGCATGCGTTCGCCGCTGATCTTGAAGTTCTCGAGCGAGCGCTGCGTCTGTGCGCCCCAGTACTTGTTCGCGGGAACGGCGATGGGGCCGAACGTGTCGGTTTCGGTGCGGGTCGCGGTCATGACGTTCACTTCTTGCGGAATTTGTCGAGGCTGACGACGGTGGGTTTGTCGGGCGAGGGTTCGGCAGGCGTCTCTTCGCTCGGCTTGGCCGCTGCGTCGGGCGGCGTGGGAAGCGACTCGGGCTTCGGTGCGGCTTGCGGCTTCGGGCGCGGCGCGGCTTCGCCGTCGCCCTGGATGCGGAAGCCGATCGACTGGCTCGGGTCGCGAAACTCGCGGATAGCGCTGTAGGGCACGACGACGGTCTCGGGCACTTTGTTGAACGACAGGCCGACTTCGAAGCGGTCGTCGTGTAGCTTCAGATTCCAATACTGGTTTTGCAGCACGATCGTGATGAAATCGGGGAAACGCTCGCGCATCACGTCCGAAAGTTCGACGCCAGGCGCGCGCGTGTCGAACGTGATGTAAAAATGATGGGCGCCCATGATGCCGCCCTTGGCTGCGTGCGTCAGCGCCGCTCGGACGACGCCCACGAGCGCCGCATCGATCAGCGCCTGGTAGCCGATGAAGTCTTTTGTCGCCATCGGGCAGGGGTGTAGCGCCTGACGCGGAGAGGGGCAAGCGGCGGTGGCGGACCGCCCCCAAATCTCGCGCGTCCGCGCGATGGATCGGCCGTCAATTTGAACCACCAAGCACACCAAGATCACCAAGCTCTTGGTGCCCTTGGTAGTTCTATCTTCTTGCTGCGCTTCGCGCGCCACCGTCCTGCCCAATGCGAGGGGCTTGACTTCATTCCTTGGAATATATATTACATTCCTAGGAATGCATGAGGATATCGTGGATCGGACTCGCGAGTACGGCACGGCGTTTGCGGTGGCGTTGGTGCATGTAGGGCTTTTGTCGGCGGGGTTCCTGATCTTGGCCGACCAGTTTTCGTTTCCGGAGATCCTGCGGGTGTCATCGGAGGAGCGGCTGGCGCTGTTCCGACAAAACCAGGGGATGATCGTTCCTGCGTATTACATGATGGGCCTGTCGGGGCTCACGCAGATCATGCTTGCGGTGCTCTTCCATCAGAGTTTTGCGCGCAGCGGCAGCACGCTTCTGATCGCGGCGCTGGTCGCGGGCGTGCTCGGCGGCGCGTTTCAGATGATGGGTTTCATGCGCTGGCCGATCGCGGTGCCCTATCTCGCCGAGCAGATGGCGAGTGCGGGAACCGCCGAGATGCGCGGCGTCGTTGCGATGCTCGAAGGCTTGCTGAACCGCTATGCCGGCATGGTCTTGGGCGAGCACTTGGGGTTCTTGGGCCAAGGCGCGTGGACGGTGCTGATTTCGCTCGCGATGTTTCGCGGACCGCTGTTTTCGTCGGTTTATGGACTCGTCGGTCTGGTACTTGGCGGGTTCATTCTGGTGAGCGCCATGGAACAGCTCGGGGGGCCGTTCGAGGCGATCGGGTTCCTGTCGGCGCCGGTGTCGGCGGCGTGGCTCGGTTGGCTTTTGATGTGCGGCGTGTCTCTTGCGCGCACGCAGAGCGACGGCGTCGGTCCGCGATTTCATATCTTGTCGTTCATCGGTCTCGTCGCGCTCATGGGTGGGCTCGCGGCGACCGCTTTGATGTGAGGAGAATCACCATGACCACGCGCAGGAATTTTCTTCGTGTCGCCGGAACTTCGGCGGTGATTCTGGCGGCGGGCGGCTATGGCCTGACCCAATGCGATCCGATGCCGGAGGTGGCGGTCGAGGCTTGGGCGGGACCCAAGCCGAACGTCCGCGATCCGCGCGTGCGCGCGCTGTCGTTCGCGCTGCTTGCGCCCAATCCGCACAACAAGCAGCCGTGGATCGTCGACTTGCGCGAGCCGGGTGTCGCCACGTTCCTATGCGACCGGGCGCGGCTGTTGCCGGAAACCGATCCCTACTCGCGCCAGATCATGATCGGGTGCGGGGCGTTCTTGGAACTGTTGCGCATGGCGGCGGCCGAGCTGGGTTTGCGCGCCGAGGTCACGCCGTTTCCCGCGGGCGATTGGCCTGAGAACAGCGTCGGCGAGCAGCCGATGTGCCGCGTCGCCTTTGTTCCCGATGCAGGCGCCAAGCGCGATCCGCTGTTCGCGCAGGCGCTGAAGCGGCGGACGAACCGCAACAGTTTCGATGCGACTGCCGTTTTGCCTGCCGAAGCGGCGGCGCTCGGCGCCGTGCTCGAGGGATTGCCGGTGCGGTTCGGATGGACGGCGGACGGGCGGCAGATCGCGCAGTTGGCGGGGATTGCCAAGCGTGCGTGGGACATCGAGATCAAGAAGGACGCGACGTTCAAGGAAAGCGTCGACGTGTTCCGCATCACGGGCGAGGAGATCGCCAAGCACCGGGACGGCCTCTCGATGCACGGACCGTTCTTCTGGTGGGCGAACAAGCTCGGCCTGTTCACCAAGGATAATGCGATGGAGCCGTCCGGGCGCGCGCAAGCGCTCGCGCTAATCGACCCCCAACTTGCGGTGCGCGCCTTCGGTTGGATCGTGACCGCGACGAACGACCGGCGCACGCAGCTTGCGGCGGGGGCGGCGTACGTGCGCGCGAACCTGAAGGCGACGGAGCTGGGGCTCGCGATGCATCCGCTCAGCCAAGCACTGCAAGAGTTTCCCGAGATGCTGCCGTCGCTCGCCGAGCACAAGCGGGCGGTCGGCGCGGCCGAGAGTGAAACGGTGCAGATGTTCTTCCGCCTCGGTCGCGCGAGCGCGGTCGGGCCCGCGCCGCGGCGGCCTCTTGACGCGATCATCCGTGCATGACGCATACATAGCGCATGGCGACACGACCGACCGAAGCCCAGGCGCTTTTGGGCTGGCGCATCTTCAACTGGATCGGGATCATCGATCAGTTGGCGACGACGCGCGCCACGCGCACGCTCGCCGAACTGAAACTGACGATGCCGCAGTTCGTGATGCTGAACCACTTCAGCCACCGGCCGGGCCAGGCAAAAACGGTGACGTCGATCGCCTCTACCCTGCAGCAACCGCAGCCGGGGGTGACGAAGACAGTTCAGAAGATGATCGCGCGCAAGCTGCTCAAGGCCGATCCGGCGCCCGGCGATGCGCGTTCGAAGCTACTGACCGTCACGCCCAAGGGCGTCGAACTGCACGCGCGCGCAATCCAGGCCTTCGTGCCACAATTCGCGGAGGTCTATGCCGATTGGAGTGATACGGAGATGGCCGACCTGTTCGCGAAGCTCGACCGGTTGAAGGTGTGGATGGATACGAAGGGGCGGGAGTAGAGCTCTTTTTTCAGTCCGTGCATCGCGTCGCTTGGTGCGGTGGAGGCGCAATGCGTTTTCCACACAAAGAAACAAAGCAACAACGACGCAAAGCGAGGCACCTTTTGCGCCGAAGGCGCAGTGACGCCGCCCACCATTGGCGCTGCGCGCCGACGCGCCATCGGCATCTTTGCGTCTTTGTTTCTTTGCTGCTTTGCGTGAATCTCCTTCTTGGCTCAGCGCGCAAAG
>JAEUML010000195.1 GCA_016792785.1 Alphaproteobacteria bacterium | reverse complement strand
TTTTGCGGAATGCGCGAACCGGTCACCACGACCTTTTCGACATTGTCTTGCGCGTAAGCGGGGGCGATGCTTGCCACCGTTGCGATCGCAGCCCCCGCCATCAGCGCGGATTTCAGCGTCTTTCTCGTCGTCTCAACGTTCACTGTACAGCCCCCTTAAAATAGCAACACGCACCAACGGCAAAGGTTTCCCCCCTTTGCGCTTCGTCGTTCAGTTATCTCGCCACCTGGAAAACGACGCCCCCCGCGATTGGAGGGGGAAATGTTGGATTCCGCTTAAGGGGATGCTGTTCGTTGCGGTGTGATGCAGCGAGGCAACTGTTGCGCGCATCGGCTGCGCGATCACGGTTGTGCTCGCGCGTTTCGCCGCGCGAATCCTCGCATATCCGTGATCGTCAGGGTGCGGAGCGTTTCGTCAGTTGGCGACAAAACGCTCAGGAAACAGCACGGCGAGTTGTGTCTTGGCGGCGTGCCATTCGCGCTGCGGGCGGCGCCACTTGCGCAAGGAGTCGCGCACGACCAGGTACATGAGCGCGGTCGCTTCGGCGGTCGAGGTCATGTGGCCGTGGGCGCGCAACGTGCGAGCGTAGCCGCGGCGCAGCGCATCGGCGGCGAATGTGGAGGCCATGACGCGGCGCACTTCGAGCGGCACGTCGAAGAATGGCGCGAGCTCGGCCCAGTGCCGCTGCCAGAGCGGCGCTATGGCCGGGTATTTCTGGCCAAGGCGATCACCTTCGAACCGTGTGAGCGCCGCGCGCGCGTCGGCGGCGCTGTGCGCGCCGTGAATCTGGCGCAGTGCCGTGGCTACGATTGAGCGATCCTTCGTGACGGCGAGCTCTAGCGACTGGCGCACATAGTCGCCGACACTCGGGAGTGCGAGCGCCGCAGGAAACGTCTCGGTGCGGGCGGCAGCCAAATGCGGGCTCGAGCCCACGAGATAGAGGACGTCCACGACGCCGCGGCTCTTCAAGTCCGCAAGCACGCTCGTCCAGAACGTCCGTTCATCTCCGTCTTCGAACCAGAGGCCGAGCACTTCCTTCGGTCCGTTCGTTTGAAAACCAAGCGCAAAGTGGCACACGCGGTTGCGCACGGCCGCGCCGTCGCGCCACTTCACCCGCAAGCGCTCGAACACGACGATCGGATAGCTGGGGTCGAGCGCGCGGCTCTGCCAGTCAAGCGCTTCACGGCGCAAGTCGGCGAGTAGCGCGACGATCGCCGCCATCGGTACCGGCTCGCCGACGAGGGCCGACAAGCGGCGTTGAATTTCTGCGGGTTGATAGCCTTTGGCGTGCAGCGAGATCATACGCTCGCTCAAGTCGGGAAAGCGCAGTTCGAGGCGCGGTAGGATTGCGCCGCCGAGTTCGATTTCGGCGTTCTGCGACGCTGGCGCTGCTGCCTCCTCACCGTAGGTCGGGAAGCGTTCACTGAGCGCGTCGCGTAATTTGTCGAGGATACCGTTGCGCTCGAACACCGCGCGGGCGTCGCGGCCGGCGATCAAGCGGTCGATCAGATCGGGTTCGAAAGCGGTGCGGGCGGGCCGGACGGTGCTCATGAGGGACTCCGATCAGATGGGAAGCAGAAGGGCGCCGAGGCGCGCGAGGTCGGCCTGCGAATTGACGCCGAGCTTCGTGAAAAGGTTGCGGACGTGCCAGCGCACGGTCTCGACGCTGCGGTCCATGCGGGCCGCGATCGCCTGGATGTCGGCGCCGTCGACAAAGGCTGCGAAGATCGCGCGCTCGGTCGGCGTGAGATCAGTGAAGCCTTGCAACATGGCCTCGCGCGACTGCGAGGCGCCGGAAAACGGGGTCAGCGCCACCACGACCGACGGGGCGTCGCCGCCGCGCGGTTTGGCCAGGGAAAGCTGGGCAATAAACGTGCGATCGCCCTCACCTTCCACCACAAAGGCGAAGGTGCGCCGCGCATCGGCGCCGTGATCGGCACGAGAAAGAAGTTCGAACGCGGCTTGAGCGCGAGCATCTTCGAAGCGCAGGCGGCCTGCTGCGACGGTGATCGGCCGGTGCGCCTCGAGCAAGACAGCCGCGGCGGGATTGGCGTGCTCGACTTGGCGGGCGCGCGTGATCAGCATCGCGGTCGGGTTGTTGTCGAACATCTGCCAACCGACATAGGCGGCGGCGGGCGCACTCGCATCGCGTAGCGCGCCATCGAAAGCGTGTGCAACTTCACTCATAAGCGACGCATCCCCCTCGTCGTTGCCGTCGAGGTTGCGTTCAGCGCAGGGTTAGAGTCGTCCGGAAGTCGTCATTTGCCGCTCAAGACTCTTTCAATTTTGTATTCGGCCAGTTTGCTGATTTTCCGAGCAGCCAGTTTTTGTCCAGTTGTGATTTGGTTGATCGATCCACATTGCGCATCCAGCTGCGGTTTCGACGCAGCACGACGTAACTTCGTCGTGATACGTGCGAGGAAAACATTGCGATTCCGCGGACTTTACATTTTATTGATGGAGCGAAGATCAAGAGTAAATTCGCAAGCACTTGGGTGGGTGCGGGTCATGGGCCAAGCGGTGAAATACAGGATCGGCACGTGGATCGCTTGCGCGGACAGCGACACGCTTACGCGGGACGACGGCGTGCGGCGCAAGCTCGAACGGCGCGCTATGGAAACGCTGATCCTGTTGGCGCAGAACGCCGGCGAAGTGGTGAAGAAGGACGAACTGATCGAAGCCGTGTGGGGGCGGCTTGCGGTCAGCGACCATTCGGTGGCGATGGTGATCAGTCAGCTACGCCGCGCCTTCGGCGATGACGCGCGTGCACCGCGCTATATCGAGACAATCACCAAGCGCGGCTATCGCCTTATGGCGCCCTGCGAGGCGTTGCCGGCGCGGAGCGAGGTGTTCGCAGCGCCCCGAGCGCCTGCGGTCGTCGCGGCGCGCGCCGAGCAAGAGCCCTCGACATTTCTCAGGAAACTCTGGGCGCGGATCGCGGAGTGAGCGTCTAGCCCCAAGCCTGCAAGACAGCGCGCGCGGTTGCGCGATGGAAACGGGCGAGTTCGGGCGGGGGCAGTGTCGCGTTCTCGATGAAGAGAACGATTGCGATCTTTGCGCCCTTCTTCGTCGTTGCGAGCCCGGCGTCGTTGTACACCGCGGTCGCGCCTTGGATGGTGCGGCTCATGCCGCCGCGATGCGCGAACGTCCAGCCGGGCAACATGCCCGACTTCAACCGATCTTCGCCGGTTTTCGTCCGGCGCATGAGGTCGAGGACGAACATCGCGTGGCGCGGTTGAACGAGGTGACCTGAGAGCAGCTTGAAGAACAGCGTCGCGATCGCGCGCGGGCTTGCCGTATCGCGTGGGTCGCGCAAGTAACGGTCGATCGCTTCGCGCTGCTTGGTTTCGCCAAGGGCCGCGAGCGCCTCCTCGAAGCGCGCGGGATCGGCGA
The DNA here is from genome assembly GCA_016792785.1 of Alphaproteobacteria bacterium. Taxonomy (GTDB): domain Bacteria; phylum Pseudomonadota; class Alphaproteobacteria; order Micropepsales; family Micropepsaceae; genus SZUA-430. The sequence goes on along the minus strand of JAEUML010000195.1, from coordinate 5,390 downwards.
GCGCCGCGTGCGGCGTCAGGCCCACGGCCTCCGGCTGAAGTTCGCGTTCGAAGCGGTCGATGCGCAAGCCTTCGATCTCGAACGATTTGATCGCGTCTTGAATTTTCGACGGACCGCCCGCGAGCATCATCAGCGCGTCGGCGGCAGTTGCGTCGGCGTTCAGCAGCATGTGCTCGACGAGTTGGCGGGCGGTGAATGTCGTCGGCCGGCTCCGCAATCGCGCGGCGAGCGGTGAGCGGCCCGGCGCGATGTCGGCAGCCGTCAGACGCACGCGCTTGTCCAGCGAGGTCTTGCCGCGCTGGGCCAATTGCATAAAGGCGACCGCAAGCGGCAGCTGCGCGACGCCCTGCATCGGGAACAATTCGCCGCCGCGCACGAACGCGGTGCGGCCCTTGTCGAGATCGACGGCGGCGAAGCCGATGCGTAAGCTCGCTTCAGTCGCGAGCGCTGCGATCTTCGCTTCGAGCAAGGGATCGGGCGCGCCGAGCAGCGCCACGTCCTGGGCAAGCGGCGGCGGCGAGACCTGCGCGCGCGCCAGTGCGGTCGCGAGCATCAGTGACGCCGCACCCATGAGCAAGCCACGTCTGTCGATCGCCGCCGTCATTGCGCGGGCACCATATCTGCTTGGCGTGCATCAAAGCAGTGACGGATGTGCCCTTAGGGCCTGTGTTTCGGCGCTTTCGCTTGTGGAAAAGTGCGGCGTTGCGGCGCGGCTCAACCAACCGCGCGGGGGCGCATGGGGCTTGCGGGCGGGGCCGAGCGCGGGAGCGGCTGGTCGGCGATCGCCTCGCGGATCGGGCGCGGCTCGCCGAACAGGAAGCCCTGGCCGTAGTCGACGTTGTAGTCGAGGAGGTCGACGACGTCTTTCTCCTGCTCGACGCGTTCGGCGATCAGGTTCAAACCGAAACGGGCGAGCAGCTCCTTCAGGTCGGCCGGATGGACGCGGGCGCCTGCCTTTGCCGGATCGCCGAGCAGCAGGCGTGCGGGCACCTTGAAGTAACGCACCTGGCGCTGTCGGGCGAGCGCGAAGTCGATGTCGAGCGTTGCGATCTTATCCATCGAGAACGAGAAGCCGAGATCGGCGAGGCTCGTCAGGTGACGCTCTTCGATCGCGCCGCACTTGGCGAATGTCGGCTGGGCGATTTCGAAGATCAGCATCGAGGCGAGTTCGCGGTGCTGCTGCATGAACTCGACGAACTGGGTGAAGAAGTTCGCGTCCTGCAACGTCTCGTGGCTCAAATTGCAGAAGACCGCGATGTCCTTGTGGCGCTGGCTCCACGAGCGCAGCACTTGGATGCAGCGGAACAGAAGCACGTTGTCGACCGTCGACATCAGCCCCGCGGGCTCAGCGATGCGGATGTATTGCGACGGCATGATCAGCGTGCCGTCCTCGGTGCGCAGGCGCGAGAGCGCTTCGTAGAAGCGCACGCGGCGCTGCGGCAGGCTGACGACCGGCTGCATGTAGACGTCGACGCGGTTTTCTTCGAGCGAGCGGCGAATGATCTCTAGCATCGCGTCGTCGGGTGCGTCGTCGGCGACGCGGGCGGGCGCGGCGCGCGACGGACGCAGGCGCACGTCGCGTTCATCGACGGGCTGATCAAGGGCCTTGGTCGCGATGCCGTCGGCCAGGTTGCGCACCAGCGATTCCAGAACCTTGACCTCGCTCACCACGCGGTCGTTGCGGGTGGCGATGCGGTCGTCGACATGGAGTTTCAGTTCCACGATCGCGCGGCGCGTGATCTCGGCCTCGGCGCGCAGGCGCTGCTGGGCGCGTTCGACATCGTCCAGCGCACCCTCGACCCGCGCGCGCTCTGCCTTGCGCTCGATCAGAAGGTCGCAATAGGACGCCACAATCGTGATCAGCGCGACGACGAGGACGGCGCCGACCGCGTTCGTCGCGCCCACGCGGTAAAGCACGCCTGCCACCACGATGCCCGCGAGCAGCGCCAAGACCGGCACCAATATCTGACTCATGCGCGGCATGGCGGCCCAGAACAACCCTATGATTCGCCCTCCCCTTCACTGTCGGCCGCGAAAGGTTTACGAGGGATTAACCAATGACGGACGCTGCGGTCCGCAAACAGCCCACTCTAGGAGACCCGCGATGACGAACGCGCACGCCTTTTCGTTCACCTCGATCGAAGGCAAGCCGCTGCCGCTGACGGCGTTCAAGGGCAAGGCGGTGCTCGTCGTGAACACGGCGAGCGCGTGCGGGCTGACGCCGCAATACAAGGGGCTGGAAGCGCTGTGGCGCGCTTACAAGGACAAAGGTCTTGTCGTGCTCGGCGTGCCGTCGAATGATTTCGGGGCCCAGGAACCCGGCAGCGAGAAAGAGATCCAGACGTTCTGCGAAACGCGCTTCGGCGTCGACTTTCCGCTGACGTCGAAGGAGCACGTCATCGGCGCTGGTGCGCATCCGCTCTACAAGTGGATCGCGGGCGAGCTCGGTGAGGGGGCGACGCCGAAGTGGAACTTCCACAAATACCTGATCGGAAAAGACGGCGCGATCGCGGGCACGTTCGGCTCGCGCGTCGAACCGGAGAGCGGCGAACTCAAGCAGGCGATCGAGGCGGCGCTGTGACCCGCGCCTAGATATCGGCGCGCGGGGTGAGGCTGGACGGGGTCTTGTCGCAGAGTTGGCGCAGGCGCTCGATCTGGCGAACGTAGAGCGTTTTCGACTTGCGTTCGGCGACGCCGTCTTGAGACAAGTGCGAGAGAACGCGGGCGACGGTTTCGCGCGTTGTCGAGGCTTGGCTTGCGATTTGGGCTTGCGTCGGCAGCGGATAGATGAGCCACGAACCCTGGCGCACGGGATCGGGCTTCACAAGTTTCAGCAGTTCGGAATAGACGCGCTGATAGGCCGAGAGCGTGGCGAGGTCCATGATCCGGTCGTCACTGGTGCGCACGATGCGCACGAGCTTTTCCATGATCACGAAGGCGACCTTGGGGTGCTGTTCGACGAGGTCGCGGAAGGATTGGGGCGTGATCGCGCCGAGGACGGTGTCCTCGAGCGCCACGACGGTCGCGGAACGCGGCAGACCGTCGATCGCGGCCATCTCGCCGAAGAAGTCGCCGGGGCCTGCAAGCGCGTAGGCGACCTCGCGGCCCGAGGGCGAGAAGTTCACGATGCGGCAGCGGCCCCTTACAACAAAAAACACGTCGTGCGAATCCGAGTCGCGGTTTACGATCGGTTCGTTCGCGTGCACGGTCCTCCACGTGCAGTGCGACTCCACGCGTTGAATCGCTGCGCGGTCCAACGGCGCTAGCATCTTGTTGCCGTTGAGCGTGAACTCCGCCCGCTGTGTCTCGGCGTTCGCCGCCATGCCGCTCCTCGTCATAGGCCTCTAGAGACGCATGTTTCGATGAATACGCGTTGAATGAAAAGCCTTAATTTCAGCCATTCCCGAACCGCGATCTCAGGCGATCGTGGCGCCACCGTCGATGACCATCGTTTGGCCCGTCATAAAGGCGGCCGCCTTTGAGGCCAGGAACACCGCCGCGCCCGCGATCTCGTCGGACTCGCCGATGCGCTTCAACGGCGCGTTCGCGGTCGAACGCTCAAGGATCGCCGGGTTGTCCCACAGCGCCTTGGCGAAGTCTGTTTTGATGAGGCCCGGCGCGATGCAGTTCGCGCGCACGTTATGGACGCCGTACTCGGCCGCGATGTTGCGGGCGAGCTGGAAGTCGGCCGCCTTCGAGATGCAATAGGCGCCGAGCACGGGCGAGCCCCGCAAACCGCCGATCGAGGACACGATGATGATCGCGCCATCCTTGCGCGCAACCATTTCGGGAATGACGAGATTGCACAACTGATGGTTGGAGCGGACGTTTGCGCCCATGATCTTGTCGAAGGCTTCATCGGTGATCTGCGACATGGAACCGAACACCGGGTTGATCGCCGCATTGCAGACGAGCACGTCGATGCGGCCCCACTTTGCGCGCGTCTTGGCGACGAGCTGTTCGAGCTGTTCGCGGTGATTGATGTTGCAAGGCACCGGATAGGCGACTTCGTGGCCCCTGCCCCACTTCTGGTTGATATCGGCCGCGACTTTTTCACAGGCGTCGGCCTTGCGGCTTGAGATCACGACTTTCGCGCCGTGCTCCGCCATACGGTGGGCGATCGCCTCGCCGATTCCTTTGGTGGAGCCGGTGACGACGGCGATCTTGCCGCTGAGATCGAACAGCTGCATGGCGTTTCTCCCCATGAATCGAAGTGGAATTGCGTTTGGCGTTCCTGAACGGGCGTTTTGGACAAGAGCGGGCAGAAATGCAATGTTCCCGCGCGGCTTTCAGGTTCTTCGCGCCTTGCGAGCGTGACAGCGCTCACCTTGCCTTGGAGCCCAGCTTCGGCTTAATCAGCCCCCGACTCCCCAAGCCAATGCGCGAACTGCGGGGCCTTTCAAAGAGGAAATTCTCATGCGTAAAGCGATTGCCGTGATCACCTGCGCCGCGTTTCTGCTCGGCGCCTGCCAAACCCAGGATCCCTACACCGGCGAACAGAAGACGAGCCACGCGACGCGCGGCGCGATCTTCGGCGCACTCGGCGGGGCCGCGATCGGCGCGCTCACCAACACGTCGAGCGGCAAGCAAGCCGCGCGCAACGCGCTGATCGGCGCGGGCATCGGCGCGCTCGCGGGCGGCGCCATCGGCGGTTATATGGACAATCAAGAAGCCGAACTGCGCCAGCGCCTGCGCGCGGCCGGCGTCTCGGTCCAGCGCCAAGGCAACAACATCGTGCTCGTGATGGCCAGCGACATCACGTTCCCGGTCGACAGCGATCAGGTGAACCCCCAATTCTATCAGACGCTGGCCGCCGTCGGCGAAGTGCTCGCCGAGTACAACAGGACGACGATCGAAGTGTCGGGCCACACCGACTCGAGCGGTTCGAACCAGTACAATCAGGACCTCTCGCAGCGCCGCGCACAGTCGGTCGCTTACATCCTGGCGCAGAACGGCGTGATGCCGCAGCGCATGTATGTGCTGGGCCTCGGCGAAACGCGTCCGGTGGCGACGAACGCGACGCCGGCCGGCCGCGCCCGCAACCGCCGGGTCGAGATCCAGATCATCCCGCTCACGTCGTAAGCGGGCGTCTCTGACTTCACGACGACGCCGCCGGGTCGCTCCGGCGGCGTTTTTCGTTTGTGCGCTCCCGCACATTTCAGCGGATTCACGTTGTTCACGACAACGTCACGGGCGCCGTGATCAGTCTCGCGCATATGACTCAAGTGTGGGCTTTCGGGTCTTGAGGAGAGCGAAAATGACGTCCTTGCGGGTTGGCGCGTTGATGTTGGCGGGTGCGAGCACCCTATTGCTTACTGCGGCGGCGGCCACGGTCGCCGGTGAGGCGCACGCGGCGGCACCGGCCGTTGTAACACAGCCGGCCGTGGGGC
>JAEUML010000183.1 GCA_016792785.1 Alphaproteobacteria bacterium | reverse complement strand
TGGCTTGGCGAGGGTCTCGAAGATGACGAGACCGACGGGCATGTCGACAATATCGCCTGCTTCGCGGGGCCGGGGCGGGTGATGCTCTACACGCCGTCGGAGACGGACGGGATCAACGCGCGCGTGATGCGGGACAATCGCGCGCGCCTGAAGTCCGCGCGGGACGCGCGTGGGCGGGCGCTCGATGTCATCGAAATGCCGGAACCGGCGCGGCGCGAACGGCACGACGGGCGCAGGCTCGACATGAGCTACATCAACTTCTACTTCGCGAACTACGGGATCGTGATGCCGTCGTTCGAGGATCCGATGGATGCGGCGGCGCTCGCGGTGATGGAAAAGGCGTTTCCTGACCGGCGCATCGTGCAGGTGCCGTCGCTCGACATCGTCGAGGGCGGCGGCGGCATCCATTGCATCACGCAGCAACAGCCGGCGGGGCGGGCTTTGCCGCCGGAGAGGATCTGAGCAATCCGGTGATGGCACACGTCGAAGAACGTTGGCGCTCGGAGAAGAACTCGGCGTGGCTCTATGAGGTGGTCGCCGCCGCGGAGAGCGACCCTGCAAAGACGAAGCTGTTTCGCGATCTCGGCGTTGCTGCGGAGAAGCAAGCGGCCATTCTGGCCGGCGACTTGGGCGGTGCTCCGCCGTTGTTTCGCCCGTCGTTGCGGATGCGGACGATCGCCGCGCTGGTGAGGTTGGTCGGGCCGCGCGCGGCGCGGCCGGTGCTCGCGGCGGCGAAGGTGCGCGGCATCTCCGTCTATTCGGCGCCTGCGGTTGCCGGGCACACCATGCCAACTTCCGTTGCGGGGATCGGCGGGCGGCATCGGGGCGCCGGGGGCGGTGCGCTGCGCGCAGGCGTGTTCGGCGTGAACGACGGGCTGGTGTCGAGTGCCTGCCTGATCTTCGGCGTTGCGGGTGCGGGGGCCGAACCCAACATCATCGTTCTGACCGGCGTCGCGGGTTTGCTCGCTGGTGCGTTCTCGATGGCTGCGGGCGAATATCTCTCGATGTTGTCGCAGCGCGAGATGTTCGAGCACCAAATCGGGGAGGAGCGCGACGAACTCGAACGCTATCCGGCGGAGGAGGCGGAGGAACTGGCGCTGATCTATGCCGCGCGCGGCATTCCGATCGAGGAAGCGCGCGGGATCGCCAAGCGGCTGATCGCCAACCCGAAGCAGGCACTCGACACGCTGGCGCGTGAGGAACTGGGCCTCAATCCAGACGACTTGGGTTCGCCGTGGGGTGCGGCGATCTCGTCGTTCGCAGCGTTCGCGGTGGGCGCGATGTTGCCGCTGGCGCCGTTTCTGCTCGGTGGCGGTCCTCTGGCGCTGCCGATCGCCGTCGGCGTGACGGGGGCGGCATTGTTCGCGGTCGGGGCGGCGCTGAGCTTGTTCTCCGGGCGCAACGCGGTCTTTGGCGGCTTGCGCATGCTGTTGATCGGTGCGCTCGCCGGCGGGGCGACGTTCGGGATCGGGCAGCTGTTGGGCGTCGGCGTCGCGTGATATCAAGCGCGCAATCGGAAGCGGGAAGACACTGATGAGACAAGTCACGCTGGCCGCAACGCAGATGGCGTGCGGGCCGGATCGCGCCGCCAACGTCGCGAACGCAAAGCGCCTGGTGCGCGAGGCGAAGGCCAAGGGGGCGCAGGTCGTTCTCATTCAGGAATTGTTCGAGACGCCGTATTTCTGCAAGGATCAGCTGGCGAAGCACTTTGCTTTGGCGGCGCCGTTTGAGCGCAATTCCTTGATCGCGGAGTTTGCGGCGTTGGCGCGCGAGCTTTCGGTCGTGTTGCCGCTCTCGTTCTTCGAGCGGGCGAACAATGCGCACTTCAATTCGCTGGCGATGATCGATGCGGACGGCAGCGTGCTCGGCCTTTATCGCAAGTCGCATATTCCGGATGGACCGGGGTATCAGGAGAAGTACTACTTCAATCCCGGGGACACCGGGTTCAAGGTGTTCCGCACGCGCTATGGCGCGATCGGGGCGGGCATCTGTTGGGATCAATGGTTTCCCGAATGCGCGCGGGCGATGGCGCTGATGGGGGCTGAGATCTTCTGTTATCCGACCGCGATCGGCAGCGAGCCGCCGCCCGCGCCACCCGTCGATTCTTCCGCGCATTGGCGGCGCGTGATGCAGGGGCATGCGGGCGCGAACTACATTCCGCTGATCGCGTCGAACCGGATCGGGCGCGAAGTGGGCGAAACGTGCGAGATCACGTTCTACGGCACGTCGTTCATCGCGGGGCCAACGGGTGAGGTCTTGGCGGAGGCCAGCGACAAGGAAGCGGTGATCACGGCGACCGTCGATCTCGACGCGATCGAAACCGCGCGGCGGTCGTGGGGGCTGTTCCGCGACCGGCGGCCGGATCTTTATGGGCCGCTGATGACGCTGGGCGGGACTTAGCCGCGGCGCGTGCGCTTTTGGCGGTACATTGCCTTGTCGGCGCGGCGCATCAGTTCTTCGAGCGACGTGGTCTTGTCGTAGGCCGCCGTGCCGACGCTCGCCCTGAGAGGAATCTTGGTGTCGTCCCAATGGAGCAGGGCGCCGTCCAGTCGCCGCTTCAGGGTGCGGATGCGCTGGGGCAGGGCGGAGGGGACCGCGCGCACCCATAGGATGGCGAACTCGTCGCCGCTGAGGCGCGCGGCGTAGTCGGTGGCGCGGATGTTTTCGGCGAGGATTTGCCCGATCAAGCGCAGCGCCGCGTCGCCTGCCGCATGGCCGTGGTCGTCGTTCACCGCTTTGAAACGGTCGAGGTCGATCAGCGCCAGCACGCCGGTTTCGCCGTAGCGCGCGGCGCCGGCCAGCGTGCGGCGGGCGGCCGCCTCGAAGCCGCGGCGATTGAACAGGCCCGTGAGTTCGTCGGTTTCAAGCAGGCGTTCCAGTTCGGCGACGCGGCCGCGTAGGTCGCTCAGCGACTGCTCCTTCTCGGCGACGTAGGCCAAGATGTCCTGAACGGTCTTGGGCGTGATCGCGATCGGATCGGCGCGCATGTCGCTGTGGAACAGGTCCAGGCGTTCATCGCCGAAGGTGATCGGGGTCGTCTGCGCTTCCATGGTCGCATTGGCCTTGTTGTCGCGCGAGCGGTCGCAAACCGTGTGCCATGAGGGGCGGCGCGGCTTTACGCGCACCGTTTCGTTAGCGCTTTCTTACGGCCCGGCAGAATTTGCCGCTGGGCATCAAAGCGAGCGGCCTTTGCGGATCGCTCTGGCGCCGAATTTTTCCCTCACCTTGTCCATCGCGCGTTCGGCCGCGTCGCGGCGCGCGCCCGACTGGTCGAAGAGATCGGTGCCGTCGCACTTCTCGGCCGGCACAAGGTCGGCGATGCCGACGCCGATCAGGCGGTAGCGCCTGCCCGTTGCCTCGGCTTCCAGAAGATCGTGCGCCGTTTCGAAAAGGCGGCGGGCGAGTTGCGTCGGTTTTTCCAGTGTGTGGCGGCGTGTGACGAGCTTGAAGTCGGCCGTTTTCAGCTTCAATTGGATCACATTCCCGCCGATCTCGGCCGCCTTGGCGCGCGCAGAGACCTTCTCGCACAACGCCCAGAGGATGCGGGCGAGCTGCTCGCGGTCGGCGACGTCGTGCTCGAACGTGGTTTCGGCCGAAATGCCTTTCGCCGGCGATCGCGGCTCGACGGTTCGCGTGTCGTCGGCGTTCGAAAGGCGCCAGAGCCAAAGGCCGCTCGCGCCGAAATGCGCACCCAGCTCCTTGGGGCTGCGACGGCGCACGTCGCCGATCGTGAAGATGCCGTCGCGCGCGAGCGACGCTCCGAACGCCTTGCCGACACCGGGCAGCAGCGTCACGGGGCGCTTGTCCAGGAACGCGACCGCCTCGGCTCGGCCAACGACCGAGAAGCCGCGCGGCTTGTCGAGATCGGAGGCGACCTTCGCCAGGAACTTGTTGAAACTCAAACCGACGGAGACGGTGATGCGCAACTCGTCTTCGATGCGCCGCGCCAAGCGGGCGAGCGTTTGTGCAGGGCTGCATTTGTGCAGGCGTTCGGTGCCCGAGAGATCGAGGAAGGCTTCATCGAGCGACAGCGGCTCGACCAGCGGTGTCGTCTCGAGCATGAGTTGGCGGACCTCGCGGCCGACGCCGGCGTACTTCTGCATGTCGGGGCGGATGACGACGGCGTTCGGACAGGCCGCCAGCGCCTTGAACATCGGCATCGCCGACTTCACGCCGAAGGTGCGCGCGACATAGCAGGCGGCGGACACCACGCCGCGCTTGCCGCCGCCGATGATCACCGGCTTGTCGGCGAGCGCCGGGTTGTCGCGCTTCTCGACCGTCGCGTAGAACGCATCGCAGTCGATATGCGCCATGGCCAGCGTCGCGATCTCTTCGTGGCGGACGAGGCGGGGGCTTCGGCAGGCGGGGCAGCGGCGCGCCGGCGCTTCCTCCACGAGGGTGAAGCAGTCGCGGCAGAGCACGCTCATGCGTCCGTCTCCGGCCACAGCCAGGCGGCGCCGCGCACGCCGCCGGAGTCGCCCCACTTGTTCTTGACGATCGGCGTCGCGATCGTGTCGGAGAACGCGTGATGAGCGATCTGCGGTTGGACGTTCGTGTAGAGGCGGTCGAGGTTCGAGAGCCCTCCGCCCAGCACGACGACATCGGGATCGAGGATGTCGACCACGTGCGCCAAGGCTTTCGCAAGGCGCCGTTCAAACGCTTCGAGCAGTGCGCTGGCGTGCGCGTCGCCTTCAGCCGCGAGGCGGGCGATCGCGGCTGCGTCGGCCTTGCGGCCGGTTGCGGCGGCGAATTGGCGACTCAGGGCGGGGCCCGAGAGCCAGGTCTCGATGCAGCCCGACTTGCCGCAATAGCACGCTTGATCGCGCTGCTCGACGGCGTCGGGCCAGGGCAGGGGATTGTGTCCCCATTCGCCGGCGATTGCGTTCGGCCCTGTGAGGACGCGGCCGCCCACGACGATGCCGCCGCCCACCCCCGTACCCAGAATGACGCCGAACACGACGTGCTTTCCTTGGCCGGCGCCGTCCGCGGCTTCCGACAGAGCAAAGCAGTTCGCATCGTTGGCGACGCGGACCGGCCGGCTGAGGGCTGCGCTCAGATCGCGATCGAGCGGCTTGCCGTTCAGCCAGGTCGAGTTTGCGTTCTTGACCACTCCCGAAGCGGGCGAGATTGCGCCCGGAATACCGACGCCGACACTGCAGCGGCGGTCAAGCTTCGTTTCAGCGGCCGTGACGAGATCGCGAATGGTGTGAACGGTCTTTTCGTAGTCGCCGGTGGGCGAGGGGTGGCGTTCGCGAAGCGCGAACGCGCCGCTTCCGTCGAGCGCCGCGATCTCGATCTTCGTACCGCCGAGGTCGACGCCGATACGCATGGATCAGCGCGCGCCCAACACGTCCGCGATCCAAGCGGCGGCTTCGGGCCAGGTGTCGATGCGGGCGTGGGCTTCCGGTGCTTTGGGGACGAGGCGCGCCAGCCGGCTGTCGGCGATGAAGTGCAGGCGATGGACGTGCGGGGTCTCGTTCGCGACGGATGCGATGTGAGGGGGGAGATCGTCGATGAAGACGACGGGCTGAGGGAAGTCCTCGATCATGCGTTTGACGACGTCGCCCTTCGGGCCTTTTCCGGCGATGACCGGATAGTCGATGCCGTGGCCCAGCAGGTTCTCGATGCGGGCCAAGCGCGAGGTTTCGGGGAGGTTCGAGAGGATGATGATTTGGGCGTGTTTGCTCAAATCAGCGAGCGCC
>JAEUML010000179.1 GCA_016792785.1 Alphaproteobacteria bacterium | reverse complement strand
TGCGGAGGCCGGGGGGCCGGAGGCTTACTTCGGGTATCCGCAGCGCGCGTCGGTCGAAGAAGGGCGCGAGAGCTATCGCATCATGGCGGCGACGCTGGTCGCGGCGGTCGCGGAGGCGCTTCAGCTTTCCTTGAAGTAGGGTTCGACCTTGCCTTTGAGCTTGATCGTCATGGGGTTGCCCTTGCGGTCGCGCGCAGTGCCGGCCGCCAAGCGCCCCCAGCCGGCGCGGACGCAGTAGTCCTCGACGTTCGTCTTCTCGACGCCGTTGAAACGCACGCCCACGCCGCGCGTGAGCAGTTCTTCGTTGTAGTACGGGCTGCCGGGGGTCGCGGCCAGGCGGTCGGGTGGTGTGTCGGTCATGGCGGGCCCTTTTACACATGATCCAGCGCGCCGTCACCATGGGCGCGGATCGCTTCGAGAAAGGTTTTGGCGAACGCTTTCTGCTTTGCCGCGCCGACGCCGTGGATGCCCGCGAACGCCGCCTCGTCGCGCGGGCGTTTTTCGGCCATGTCGATCAGCGAGCGGTCGGAGAATATGAGGTAGGCGGCGACGCCGCGCTGCTTGGCAAGCGCCAGGCGCAGGCGCTTCAGCGCGTCGAGCAAGTCCGTGTTCTCGTCGCTCAGGGTCGCGGCCGCGGCGGCTTTCGCTTCCTTCTTTGCCGCGCGTTTTTGCTGCACCGTTGGGCGGTAGTTGAACGTCGTTTCCCCGCGCATCAGGCGCCGGCCCTCGTCCGCGATCGTGAGCGCGCCGTAGCCCGCAATATCGATCGCGAGCGCGTTGGCGGCGACGAGCTGACGGATGAGCGACTGCCAGTCCTCGCGCTTGCGGCCTTTGCCGGCGCCGTAAGCCGGCAACTTGCCGTGGCCGAATTTCTCGATGCGTTCGTTCGCGGCGCCCATCAGCACATCGACGACGTGGGCCGCGCCGAAGCGCGCGCCGGTGCTGCGGATCGCATCCAGGATCAGCCGCGCCTCCGCCGTGCCGTCGACGAGCGCGACCGGCGCAGTGCAGGCGTCGCAATTGCCGCAAGGCTCGCTCTTCTCGCCGAAATAGCGCAGCAGAACTTGGCGGCGGCAGGTCGCGGCTTCGCAATAGCCGAGCAGCGCGCCGAGGCGTTGATGTTCGCGGCGTTTGCGGTCGTCGTCGCTCGCTTCTTCGTCGATGAACATGCGGCGCATGCGGATGTCGGCGAGGCCGAACAGCATGTGCGCCTCGGCCGGTTTGCCGTCGCGGCCCGCGCGGCCGAATTCCTGATAATAGGCCTCCAAGCTGCCGGGCAGGTCGGCGTGGAAGACGAAGCGCACGTCGGGCTTGTCGATGCCCATGCCGAAGGCGATGGTCGCGGCCATCACGACGCCCGGTTCCGTCATGAACGTATTCTGGTTGGCCTCGCGCGCGTCCTTGTCCATGCCGGCGTGGTAGGCGAGCGCGCGGATGCCGGCCTCGCGCAGCAGCCCGGCCGCCTCCTCCGTGCGCTTGCGCGAGAGGCAATAGACGATGCCGCTTTGGCCTTTGTGGCGTTCGACGAAGTCGAGCATTTGCCGGTGCCAATTGCGCTTCGGTTCGACTTTCAGGTGGATGTTCGGGCGGTCGAAGCCGAGGACGAAGGTCTCGACCTTGTTGTCGAAGAGCTGGAGCGCGATGTCGGCGCGCGTGACTTCGTCCGCGGTTGCGGTCAACGCGACCATGGGCACGTTCGGGAACACGGCGTCGAGGCGCGCGAGCATTTGGTACTCGGGGCGGAACGCGGGGCCCCATTGCGAGATGCAATGCGCCTCATCGATCGCGATCAGGCGCACGTCGAGCTTGGCGAGCGCTGCCAACATGCGCTCCGTCATCAGCCGTTCCGGGGACAGATAGAGCAAACGCGTCTCGCCGGCGACGGCACGGCGCCAGGCGGCGATGTTCTGGTCGCGCTCCTGGCCCGAGTTGATCGTGTCGGCGGCGACGCCTGCGAGTCTCAGCGCCTGGACCTGATCCTGCATCAGCGCGAGCAACGGCGAAACGACGACCGTCAGGCCGCCCAACACCAATGCGGGTACTTGGAAGCAGAGCGACTTACCCGATCCGGTGGGCATGACGGTGAGGACGTGCTTGCCTCTCAACAACGCGTCGATCACGCGCTCTTGGCCCGGGCGGAAACCATCGAAGCCGAAGACGTCTTTCAGGACCTGATACTTCGGATCAGGCGCGACTGCGGCGAGCGACATCGGGGCGACCGGGCGGTTGAGGGCGTGTTGGCTTGGGCCCCGGCTATAGCTCGCCCCACCCTCCGCGGCCATCTGGAACACCTCCGCCGTCTCAACCTTTGGTTGCAGACGCGTGACCTGCTTTTTGGCCGAAAGGGCCGCTTCTGCAGAGTGAGATGCGGGAATCCGTTTGATCCGTTTATTCGGCGGATTTGAGCGGATTTTGCCGTTCGGAATGCGTTCGGAATCCGTTTGGAACGCGTTAGCGGTATAGGCCCCATCTGCACCGCATCCCGACATGTTTGCAGCGAGGAGCACCCGGTTTTCCCCTGTGAATTCTCTGTCAGAACAAATATAGAACATCTGACACCGGCGGACAACCGGCGCATTGTCGTGTCCAAGATTCGGCGGAAGGCTCTTGGCATGATGCGCGTCCTGGCAGCATTGGCGGCGCTTCTGTTTGCGGCTGCGGCGCACGCCGACAGTTGGGTGACGCCGACCGTGCGCGAGGTGTTCAGCGCCTCGCGGGATCATTTCGTACGTGTGACGCCCGGCGTCAGTTGGGGGGACACGGTCGGATTCAAGGGTGCGGCGACGGGCCGGTACGCGGAAGCGACATGGTACGCTCGGGCCGCCGACGGTTCGTACAAGCCAGCCGCGACCGTGACGCTTCCCAATCCGGTCGCGCCGGTCGAGTTCTTTGTGGCGGACGACGGGCGGGTCGTCACGCTCGACAACTGGCACAACCGGGGCTACGGCGTCGCGGTGGCGGTGTATGCGGCGGACGGCAAAGCAATTGCGTCCTACAAACTCGCCGACCTGTTCACCGAGAAAGAGATCGAGGCGTTTTCGCACAGCGTCTCGTCGATCCACTGGCATGACGGACCCGCCTACATCAATCAGGATCAGAAGACGTTCTACCTGATGGTCAAGCCCGGGGCCGACCTCATCGTCGGGCTTGAGAGCGGCCGGTACGCCTATTGCGAAACGCGGGAAGGAAAGTACGTGTGTCGTGACAGGAACGAAGGCCGCGTTTGGCGACCCTATGGCGAGGTCGTGCTGACCAAGTGAGGCGTCGCACGCGTGCAAGTCACGCATCGGCCGCCGATTGATGGTATGCAGGGCTCAGCGCACGCGCGCGCAAACGGAGACGTCATGGCGACGGCCTATGTTCTGATCGATTTCGAGAACGTGCAGCCGAAAGAGTTGGGGGCGTTCGGCGGCGGTGGGTACAAGGTGATGGTGTTCGTCGGGCAGGGGCAGTCGTCCGTTCCCGTCGGCCTCGCCACCGCGCTGCAAGGGCTTGGCGATGCGGGTTCCTATGTGCAGATCGAGGGCCGGGGTCCGAACGCGCTGGACATGCACATCGCCTACTACATCGGCAAGCTCACGGCGACGGATCCGGGCGCTACTTTTCACATCATCTCGCGCGACCGCGACTACGATCCACTGATCCGCCACCTGCAGACGCGGCACATTGAATGCACGCGCTGGAAGTCGATCGCGGAGATCAATGCCGCGCGCCTGCCCGCACCGGCCAGCGCCAGCACGCACGCACCCAAGGCCGCGCCAAAGGCGACGTCGAGGGCCGCGCCGGCAAAGGCACAATCCAAGGCAGCACCGAAGGCTTCGCCCAAGCCCGCGCCGAAAGCTGCAGCGACCAAGGCTGTGTCCGAGCGCGTGATCGAGGTGATCCGCAATCTGGAAAAGCGCGAGCGCGCGCGGCCGTCGACGGCGGCGGCGCTCGCCAGCACGATCAAATCACTCTACCGCGGCGGCATCGCCGAAAAAGACGTCGCGGCCATCATCGAGGAACTAAAGTCCCGCGGGACCGTGACAATCGACGGGGACAAGGTCCGGTATCAGCTCGACTAGGCCTAGAGCCCACGCGGCACTGCCGCGAACAGCGGCGGGCGCAGTTGGGCTGCGCCCGGGACCGCAGCTTGAACGGCGGTGATGCCCGGCTCCTCCGTCTTCGCGATGGGGATATCGCGCGCTTGGTGATCACTGACCACGAAGATCGGACCGCCCTTGACCTTCATGCCGAAGAAGTTCTCGCCGTACGTCGCGATCGCCATGTATTCGCCGAGATAGGTCGTCTGTTGCGGCCGCACGGTGAAGGGAATCCAGAAGTTCTCGCGCGGTTCGTATGTCATTTGGGCCGGATAGCCGTTTTGAAAGACCGAGAACGTGTAAAGCTCGTATTCACCGGGCGCGAGTTTGATCGCCTGCACCTCGCCGCTTTCGCCCGGCACCGTGAAGTCCGGCTTGTCGGAGGAGAACATGTTGTTCTGGAGCCAGACGAAATTCCGGGTGCCTTCCACGCCGCGTTGGCGGAAGAAGAAACGGTAGCTCGAATACTCGGTGTCCGATTTCGCCGCGATCGAAGCAACCGCGTAGCCGGCGTCCGGCCCTTCGTATCTGGGGATCTCTGTGGCGCACCCTGATATCGCCAGCACGCACAAGACAATTGCGCAGAGTCGCGGGGCCATGGACCACCTCCCACAGAGCAGTATCTTAGCATGCGCCATCAGTCCCAACAATTGCACCGCAGCTTGACGACGGGCGCATCCACAAACACCGTGGGCGCAGTCTCGCACCCTATGGCAAGGACGCACTCCATGGACCGCCGCCAGTTCCTGATCACTTCTTCCGCCGCCGCTCTGCTCGCCGCGTGCGAGTCGCTGCCGGATGGCGGTGGATATGACGTCGTCGTTCGGGGTGGGACCGTTTTCGACGGGACGGGCGCCGACGGTCGAGTTGCCGATGTCGGGTTGCGTGGCGATCGGGTGGCGGCGGTTGGCGACCTTTCGGATGCTTCAGCGGCGCTCGTCGTTGATGCAGAGGGCATGGCCGTCGCGCCCGGGTTCATTAACGTCTTGTCCTGGGCGAATGAGAGTTTGCTGCATGACGGGCGGTCGCAGAGCGATATTCGCCAAGGTGTAACGCTTGAGGTGATGGGCGAAGGCGACTCGATGGGACCGCTTTCGCCCGCGATGAAGGCCGAAGGCGTCAAGCGCCAGGGCGACATCAAATACGAGATCGCGTGGACGACGCTCGGCGAGTATCTCGCGCATCTCGAACGACGCGGCGTGTCGACGAACGTCGCCTCGTTCGTTGGCGCCGCCACGGTGCGCATGCACGAGGTCGGGTTCGACAATCGCAAGGCGACGCCCGCGCAGCTTTCGCGCATGCAGGACTTGGTCCGCGCGGCGATGCGCGAAGGGGCGCTCGGCGTCGGGTCGTCGTTGATCTATGCGCCGGGAAGTTTTGCGGACACGGACGAACTCGTCGCGCTAACCGCGGCGGCGCACGAATATGGCGGGACCTACATCTCGCACATCCGCAGCGAGGCCGACCGGTTCCTCGAGGCGATCGACGAACTGATCGAGATCGGGCGGCGCACGGGTGCGGGCGTGCAGATGTATCACATGAAGCCAGCGGGCAAGGCGAACTGGCACAAGAGCGAAGCGGGACTTGCCAAGCTGAACGCGGCGCGGGCCGCGGGCATCGACGTTAGCGCAAACATTTATCCGTACACGGCGGGCGCGACGGGGCTCGACGCGGCGATGCCGCTTTGGGTGCAGGAGGGCGGGCACGACAAATGGGTCGCGCGGCTGAAGCAGCCTGCGATCCGCCGCCGCGTGATCCGCGAAATGCGCGGCAAGCCGGTCGGGTGGGAGAACCTCTATCAAGCGGCGGGCGGACCCCAGAACGTCATCCTGATCGGCTTCAAGAACGACAAGCTCAAACCACTGACCGGCAAGACGCTGGCCGAGGTTGCGCAGATGAGGGCAACATCGCCGGAAGACACGATGATCGATCTCGTGATCGAGGACGACAGCCGCGTCGGCACCGCCTATTTCGTGATGACGGAGGAGAACATCCGCCGCAACGTCGCGTGGCCGTGGACTGCCGTCGGGTCGGATGCGGAGAGCCTTGCGCCCGAAGGCGTGTTCCTGAAATCGAACCCGCATCCGCGCGCCTATGGCGCGTTTGCGCGCTTCTTCGCGAAGTATGTGCGCGAGGAGAAGGTGATTTCGCTCGCCGAGGGCGTGCGGCGCGTGACCGGTTTGCCGGCGCAGCAGCTGCGCCTGAAGGACCGCGGCCGGCTTGCGCCGGGCATGATGGGCGACTTCGTTGTGTTCGATCCGGCAAAGATTCAGGATCACGCGACGTTCGCCAAGCCGCACCACTATTCGACGGGCGTTGCGCACGTGTTCGTGAACGGCGTCGCCGTGCTGCGCGACGGCGAGCATACGGGTGCGAAGCCCGGGCGGTTTGTGCGCGGGCCGGGCGCCACCTGAGACGCAGCGATACTCGAGACACTCCCTAAGCCTGATGCGGTTGTTTCCGCGTTGCGGCGAACCGTGCGACCACCGGATGCACAATCCGCTTGATCGCCTCGTTGGCGTAACCACACCATGCGACATCGAGATCAAGGGAGAATGGCGCGTCCAACTCACTACCGTCGGGCGCGCAGAGAATGATACCCGCCGCCCTGGCTAACGGTACGATCGCCAAGTCGTAAGGATGGCAGCAAGAAGCGGTCGGCGCCGACAACAACGGCCGTACATCAACGACAAAGCGATCGCGGCCGGTCATGAGTTCGACCATCTGTCCTCCGGTTGAAATGTACTGGTCATCAAAGACGTGAGCGGCCGCCGTTGCGGCGATTTCCTCCGCCAGTGCTGCGGCCTCGCGTTTGCCGCCCGGAAAGAACGCGACGACGCAGCCGAACGCCTCGGCGAGACCCGTCGCCGTGCTTGGCCGGACGAGAGCGCACGGCGCCACGAACCCGTCGGTCAGAGCGTGGCGCTCGGCGCGAACACCTTCATCAATCCCCCACACAAACACGTCTGCCCACCCAGCCTTCGGCGGCGGCAATTCAACCGCGACCGATGCAATGCACTGTGACAGGCGCGGCAAGGCGCTTGATCCGGGGGCGGCCGCCGCCAAGAAATAGGCCGATCGCTTCTCGTACATCAGACCCCGCGTGCCGTCGATCGGATCGATCAGCAGCCAGTATTTCGGCGCCGCATTCACCGCACCGCCGACGATCAGCGGTGCCCGTGGCAATCCTTCGGCGAACACACCGACAGGCAGCAAATGCTCAGGCCAAGTCTCAAGCGCCGAGATCAACAGCGGTTCGACATGGCGGTCGAGGCCGAAGATCGTATCCGCACCGCCCACTTCGGCGACACATGCGGCATCCATCATCTCAAGCCGATCCGTGCGCAGGTGGGTGCGGATGGCGACGCCCAGTTCCACCAAGCGCGTCGTCAGTTCTCCTTCGTTCACGGCACCTCACTCGATTGCCTTGACTTGCGGTGGCGCGCTGCACGTTTTCGCCGCCCATTCCCGCCCTTGCTGTGTCGGTAGCAGCCTGCTGAGCCGTACGCAACGCCGCTATCGGCGAGGACGACTTGGCGCGCTGTTGCTCACGATCGCGCGCGCAGCGTGAACGGCGGTGGCGAATGTTGCTTGCAGGAGATAGCCGCCGGTCGGCGCTTCCCAGTCGATCATCTCGCCCACCGCATAGACGTTCGGCAGCGCGCGAAGCATCAGGTTTTCGTCGAGCGCGTCAAGCGCGATGCCGCCCGCGGTCGAGATCGCGCGGTCGATCGGTGCGGCGCCCGTGAGCGTGAGCGGAAGCGCCTTGATCTGGTGCGCGAGTGTGTGCGGGTCGTGCGCGAGTGCGGCACCGTGCGTTTCGCGCAAGAGGTTGATGGCGACCGGGGCGAGGGCGAGCGTCTTGCGGAGGAAGTTCGCAAGGCTGTCGCCGCCGCGCGGGCGCGTGAGTCTCGCTTCGAGATCGGCCTCGCGCATTTCGGGGCGGAGATCGAGCGTCAGCGTTGCCCTGCCCTCGCGCTCGATCCCGTCACGTAAGGTTGCGGATAGCGCGTAGATCGCGCCGCCTTCGACACCCTTCACCGTGATCATCGCTTCGCCGCGCACGGTCGCGCCGTCGAACGTGATCGCGATGCCTTTCAGCGGCTCGCCCGCGAAGCGTCGGAAGGGATCGCTCCACTCCACCGTGAAGCCGCAATTCGCCGGTTTGAACGGGTTCACGTCGACGCCCCGTTGGCGCAGGACGCTCGCCCATGCGCCGGTCGATCCCAGCCGCGGCCAGCTTGCGCCGCCGAGCGCGAGGACGGTCGCTTGCGGCGAGACGCGCACGGACTCACCTTCATGCTTGAAGACGAGTGCACCGGTGCCGTCCCAACCCTGCCAATCGTGGCGCGTCTTCAGCACGACGCCTTGCTTCGCGAGTCGCGCAAGCCAAGCGCGAAGAAGCGGGGACGCTTTTAGGGACTTCGGAAAAATGCGGCCACTGGTGCCGACGAACGTCGGCTGGCCGAGGCCTTCGGCCCACGCGACGAGCGCCTGGGGTGGGAACTCTTCGATGATCGGCTTCAGCCGTTGTGCCGCCGCGCCATAGCGCGCGACGAAACGAGCGAGCGGTTCGGAGTGCGTGAGGTTCAACCCACCCCGCCCGGCGATCAGCAACTTGCGCGCGGGCGACGGCATGCGGTCGTAGACCGTGACGGTGCAGCCGGCGCCGCTCAACACCTCTGCCGCCATGAGGCCCGCGGGTCCTGCGCCGATGACGGCGACGCCTCTCACTCCTTGTACCAAACGATTTGTGTGCTGGTCGCGAGGAGTTTGCCGTCTTTGCCCCAGAGGTGGGCGATTTGGTCGGCGAAGCCGTCGGCGAAAAGGTGGGCGTCGGCGGTGCAGAGCAGCGGGCTCGTGCCTTGGGCGCGCATGGCTTCTTCGTTGGCGTGGAAGAACGTCGTCAGCGTCACGGTGCCCGTGGGCACGAACTTGCTGCGCGCGAGGAAGGCGCGGATGATGAACGCGTCGCTCATGCTGGCCAGTGACAGATAGTCGAGCGGACGGTCGGGCTTGTCCTTCATCCAGAGCTGCGAGCGGGCGGAGCGGATATCGTCGTCCGCGCGTTGTTCGACCCAGTTCGGCGCACCTTGTGCGAAGCGCATCTCGTAGCTGCCGGTCCATCCGCCGGGTTTGAAGCCGTCGAACACAGGTAGCGTTTCGGGCGGCGGCATGTGCGGCGGCTCGGCCGGGTGATGCGACCAGACTGCGCGGCGCTGGCCGCAGACCACGGTCGCTGTCGCAGCCACCGTGTCCCCTTGGCGAAGCTCGACGAACCAATGCTGCGTCGACTTGCCCGTGCGCACCTCGCGCGCGGCGAGTTCAAACGGGCCGTCGGCGAGTGCTGCGCAATAGTTGACGGTGAGCGCCACAGGCACGCCCTGGCGGCGCTCGTCGTCGAGCACCGTGCGCAGTAGGATCGCGGCGGTGAAACCGCCGAATGTGCCGTTGAAGTTCGAGTAGGCTTTGCTGGTGCGCGCGGCATAGCGGGCGGGGCCGATGCGCTCAAGTGCGGTGTCGGTGTCGATGGGATGCGTGCTCATGCGCCTGCCTAGCGCGACAGGCGGCGGCGATGGAAGGGCCTAAGCGTTGACTTAGACGCTGCTGCCGTTACGAAATGGGCTGCGGCGGTCGCGACACGATTCGGGGAGGAACCATGCTGGGGGCGGCGATCGGCCGGATCGTTGAAGCCTGCGTGCGGCATGCGGGGCTTGTGGCGGCGGCGGCGCTTCTCTTGGCGTTGGGCGCGGGCGCCTATGCGGCGACGCATTTCAAGATGAACACCGACACGACAAAGCTCGTGTCGCCGGAGTTGCCGTGGCGCAAGGACGAAGCGCGGTTCCAGGCGATCTTCCCTCAACCGCCGAATGTGATCCTGATCGTCATCGACGGTGCGACGCCGGAACGCGCGCAGGAAGCGGCGCGTGCGCTCAGCGGCACGCTCGAGAAGCGCAGCGATCTTTTTCTTTCGCTGCGCCAACCCGGCGGCGGGCCGTTCTTCGAGCGCAACGGATTGCTCTATCCGCCGCTCGCCCAGACGCAGTCCGCGGTCGAGCAGATCATCGCGGCGCAGCCGTTCTTGGGCGCACTCGCCGCCGACCCGAGTTTGCGCGGTGTGATGGATGCGCTTTCGACGGCGCTGCTCGGTGTCGAGAATGGGCAGATCACGCTCGACCG
Organism: Alphaproteobacteria bacterium; assembly: GCA_016792785.1. Taxonomy (GTDB): domain Bacteria; phylum Pseudomonadota; class Alphaproteobacteria; order Micropepsales; family Micropepsaceae; genus SZUA-430. The sequence continues at coordinate 575 of JAEUML010000179.1, read as the reverse complement.
GTTGGCGCGACCGCTCGGTGAACTCGACCGCGCGCTGGCGTCGTTGGAGAAGGGCACGGCGGCGCCGTTCTCATGGCGGCGGATGATGCTGGAGGGCGAGCCCGATCTGCGCGAGACGCGACGGGTGATCGAAGCGCTCGTCAAACTCGACTTCGCGCGGTTGCAGGCTGGTGCCGCGCCTACGCGGGTGATCCGCGACGAGGTGACGACGCTCGGCCTCGTGGCGGCGAACGGCGTCAGCGTTCGGTTGACGGGGCCTGTGCCGATCTTCGACGAAGAGTTCGCGACGCTGACCGAGGGCGCGGTGCCGATCGCTTCGGCGACGATCGGCGTGATCGTGTTCATGCTGTGGTTGGCGCTGGGCTCATGGCGGTTGATCCTGGCGGTGATGGCGACGATCCTGACGGGACTGATCGCGACCACGGCGCTTGGCCTTGCGATGGTGGGCGCGTTCAACATCATCTCGGTTGCGTTCGTGGCGCTGTTCGTGGGGCTCGGCGTCGATTTCGGGATTCAGTTCGGCGTGCGTTATCGGGCGGAGCGCCATGACGGCGCGGCGTTGGACGATGCTGCGG
>JAEUML010000172.1 GCA_016792785.1 Alphaproteobacteria bacterium | reverse complement strand
GCGCTGATCGTTGTGGTGCCCGAGCAGCATGCCGAAATCGCGTCGCCCGCACGCCCGCGCCGCATAGGCGACCGCATCGACCAGCTTCGAAGATTCCACAAACGCGCCGGGGATATCGAGCACCGCGGGCTCGAGATCGATCTCCGCCAACAACTCGGCACGCGGCACGCCGTAGGATTCGGCGAAGTCGACGATCGTGATCAGGAATGTGTTGCGGGCAAGCAGCATGGGTCTTCGGCCGTGGCGCGATTTGTCAATGCCGTGGCGTGATCGGTCAAAGCTGCCCGTAGCAAGACTGGTACACTCTGCGCAACCGCGATGTGCTTCGAAAGCGATCGCGGTGCCGGCGGGGCCTGGTCCGATACGGCGTTACAGGTCTGTCTCAGGTTTCGCCGGCCTTATGTGGTAGACTGCACGTCACAGGGGAATCGGGTGCATGATTCCTCGAGTTCGACGAGCCTGCCGCGTATCGCCGACCCGCCTGCTTATGATCCGCAACCAAAAAATCGGACAGCCATGAGCCTCGGTTCTTCGCCCGAAGAAATCCTGTCGTTGGCCCAACGCGCGCACGAATTGATGCAGCGTCACGCCGTTCTGCCCTCTCCGGAAAACTACGAGCTTTGGTACGCCTATGCGGGCCAGCGCAACGAAGCGCTGGTCACCGCGCTCGACCAAGCGGTGGCGGGCGGCAAGGCCTCCGATCTCGATCACGCGCGCCTGTTGCATGCGCGCTTCTTCGGACAGGGCTCGACGGAGACGCAGGAAGCGGTCGGCAACCAACTCGCTGCCGAAATCGGCAAGTTGAACGAGGTGTTGCAGGACGCCGGCGAGAACACCGCCGCCTACGGCCGCACATTGTCGAACGCGGGCGCCGACCTCGCCGGCGGCAAGTCCGACATCAGGTCGATCGTCGACCGCGTCACCGCCGCCACCCGCGCGGTCGAACAGCGCAACAAATTGCTCGAGACCCAGCTGCAATCCTCGATGGCCGAAGTCTCGACGCTGCGCGAGAAGATGGAGACGGTGCGCAAGGAAAGCCTGTCCGACGCGCTGACCGGCCTTGCGAACCGTCGCTGCTTCGACGACCGCGTGCGCGAAGCGACGGTCGCCGCGCGCCGCGAGGGAAAGCCGCTGTCGCTTCTCATCGGCGACGTCGACCACTTCAAGAAGTTCAACGACACCTACGGTCACGCGACAGGCGATCAGGTGCTGCGCCTCGTCGCGCAGTGCTTCAAGCAAAACGTCAAGGGCCGCGACACCGCCGCGCGCTTCGGCGGCGAAGAGTTTTGCGTCATCCTGCCCGAGACCGCCCTCGCCGACGCCGCGAAACTCGCCGAACAGATCCGCGCCTCGGTGGAATCGAAGAAGATCGTCAAGCGTTCGACCGGCGAAACGCTGGGCTCGATCACGCTGTCGCTCGGCGCGGCACAGCTCGTGGCCGGCGAAGAAATCGCCGACCTCATCAACCGCGCCGACGCCTGCCTCTATGCCGCCAAGCGCGCCGGCCGCAACCGCGTGCTCACCGAAGTGGAACTGAAACAGCAACCGGCGCCGGCGGAGGCGGGCAAAGACAGGCCCGCACGCTCCACCGCAAGCTTCAGCTTCGAATATGCGGTGCGCGCGCTCTGCCGCGCGGGCGAGGTGCCGCTGCGCTCGGCGGTCGACCTGCGCCACTTCCACCGCTTCGCGCGCTGGATGGTCATCGCCGAACCCGACCTCGCCGCACAAAGGATTCCGATGCGCCTCGTCGGCACCGGCTTCCTCGATCTTATGGGACGCGATCTGACGGACACGGATTATCTCGACCTCGTCGATCCCGCCGTGCGCGCGAACGCCTTCGCCAGTGCCGCCGAAATGATCAAGAAGCCCTGCGGCCTCTGGCAGATCACGCCGGCCTCGATCGTCGGCAAGTCCGCGCCCGTACCGATCGAATACACGATCTTCCCGATTCACGACGACCGCACGAACAAGGCCCAACTCCTGGTCTACACCCACCACAGCCTTGTCGACGGCGCATCGTCGTCCGCGCCCCCACGCTTCCACACCGCGCAAACCTACGACTGGATCGACATCGGCCGCGGCATCCCCATGGCGGCGTAGGCCTTCCTATCGCGCCGGCGAAGGTGCGAACGGAAGATTCACGCAAAGCAGCAAAGAAACGAAGAAACAAAGACGCCGCGCCACTCGGGCGCGCAGCGCCGTCACCAAGCCGCCACTGCGCCTGCGCCGCGAAGCAAGGCCCAAACTTTTGCTGCTTTGTTTCTTTGTTGCCTTGTGTGGAAAAAACGTACGCCCGTCCCGCGCATCGAAACGACGAGAAATCACCGCGCGTGAACCAGCTTGCTCACGGACAACCCTGAGCTTCTTGGTGCCCTTGGAGATACGAAGCACACCAAGATCACCAAGGCGCTCTGCACCGCGTGAAGTGTCGACGCCGAGTCATTTCACGCCAAGACGCCAAGGCGCCAAGAGGCTCGTTCCACATGCGGCGCCGCAGGCGCCATTCCATCCGTACTGCAGGCGCTTCGCGCCGAGGACCGAGTTCCTTGGCGTCTTGGCGTCTTGGCGTCTTGGCGTGAAACGGCGGCGGCCACGCGCCACCAGGGCTTGCGGATGGCCGCAGGACTCTGGGTGCCCTTGGTGATCTTCGCGTTTCAAACCCTTCTTGCACTGTGTCCCTAAGCTCGGCTTTGCTCGTCACCGGGGGCGTCAGGGGCCAAGTGGAGATCGAGCCGATCGACGTGTTGACGGCGGTGTTGCGCGTCATGCCGGCGATTGCGCCGGTGGCGGCGATGGCGCTCGCGCTGATTGTTTGGCTGCGTCTGCTGGCGCTGGGCCAATGGCTGCGCGAACGCGGCCGCGAGCGCTACGCGCTCTACGCCGATTTCGTGATCACGAATGCGGGCATCTTGGGTGCGCTGTTCGTCTCGGCCTGGACGGCGGAGCAGCTCGGCGGCGCGCCGGTCGCAAATCTGCTCGCCGACCTGCGCCTGACCGGCGGCGCGGAGACGAACCTGCTCGCCGGCGCGACCGTGGGCCTGCTCGCTACGTACTTCGCGATCGCCGCACTCTCGGAGCGCGTCAGCGTCTTGCTTGGCGAACACGAGTCGCCGTTCGCCGCCGCCATGCGCCCGCAGACCGTCGGCGAACGCTTCGTCTGGGTCTCGGTCATGTCGCCGGCGGCAGGCTTCTGCGAGGAGGTCATCTTCCGCGGCGTGCTACTGTCGATCGCCTTCACGTTCGGCGCCGACGCGGTGATCGCGGTGGCGCTCACGAGCCTCGCCTTCGGGCTCGGACACGCTGTCTACGGATTGACTTGGACGATCGGCACGACGCTGCTCGGCGCGGTGTCGGCGGTGTCGGTTCTGGCGTGCGATTCGCTTTGGCCCGCGATCGTCGCCCACACGATCTACGATATGACGGTCTACTACGTATTCGACACCGCGCGCCTCGAAGAGACACCGGACGACGGCGTCCACGCCCCGGCGCGTACGTTGCGCGGCCTCACGCCGCTGCGCTGAAAGCCTTAAGCGAGTTCCCGCCGCCGCACGTCCTCGCGCATGGTCATGGCTGACGCCGCCGCGTCGTTGGGCAGCGGCCAAACCTCGACCGACCCGTCGACCTCGAACACCGGACAGGCCATCGCAAGTTCCGTCGCCGCCTCGATCGAGGAGGCTTCGATGATGACGTTCCCGGTGATCACGTCGCGCAGCCCCGCTTGCGTGTTGTCGCACACGGTGCGCCCCGCGCCGCGGATCGTACGTCCCTCGTTCTCGAGAGGGTTGCCGCCGACATGGTGTCCCTCTTTCGCCAGTACGCCGACCCAATCGGCCCACTTGCGCAAATGCGCTTGAAGCTCGTTCGGCTGAAGCCGGTTCGGGATGATCGGCCCGCCGCGAAACACGAACATGTATTTCGACATCTTTCTTAGTCCTTCCCTTCAACCCCGCGCCGCAAGCCGTGCGGCACGTTCGAGATCATGTTGCATGCCCTTCCAAGCCGGCCCGCCGAAGGCGCCCACGAAGCGCGCCTGCGCCGCGCGCCAATGCGGCAAGGCCTTGGCGAGCGCACGCGTGCCTTTGGCGGTCAACCGCACGCGCTTTTCGCGCTTGGGACCCCGCGCCGGCACGTCGATCAGACCCGCGCGCGCCATCAAGCGCACATTGCGCGTCATCGTCGTGGGATCGCTGAGCGTCAGCGAAGCGAGTTCGCCGATCGACACCGGCTGGGTCCTCGCCGTCGCGACCAACACCGCAAACTGCGTCGAGCGCAACCCGGCAGCCGCAAGCGCCTCGTCATAGGCCTGCGTCACGGCCCGCGCGGCGCGCTTCAGATTGAACGCCGCGCAACCCCGCGTCCCCGTCAGATCCAGATCGGCAAACCCGCTCTTCATCGTCCGCTCCACTCTTAATCTGCATATACATGTCAAAACGGATTGTTGCACGACGTGAATCGCAAGATCGTGAAAACAGATTCGTGAACGCCCAATTTGCAGGCAGCGCATGTGAATCTTAGCCATCGCGCCGTCGCTCTCTTGGAACGAAACGACACGAACGTTCACACTGGTTCGATCGGCTCACGTAAACTGGACCGCTGCCGCGCGCACGTTAATCAATACACCAGGCCAGTTCGCCAACCCCACGCACCACCGCCGGACCAGTCCTTTGCACGCCGCACAACGTAGTGAGCTCTAGAGGTTGGTGCGGCGGACAGGTGGTAAGTTCCCACGCAAAGAAACGAAGAAGCAAAGCAGCAAAGCCTGATCCTTCTTCGCGCCGCAGGCGCAACGTCGGCATCGTAATTGGCGCTACGCGCCGAGGCGCACAACGCCATTGTTTCATTGCTGCATCGTGTGAGGCATGCTTTCGCACCGACCCAGTTCGACACCTTGGCGTCTTGGCGTGAATTTCCTGCGAGCCTGC
>JAEUML010000114.1 GCA_016792785.1 Alphaproteobacteria bacterium | reverse complement strand
CGCTCGACCCGACGACGCACAAGTATCGTCGAGGACACTGTGTGGTAGTCGCCGGGCCATCGACTTCGACGGGCGCAGCGCGCCTCGCCGCGCGAGCCGCTCTCCGTGCGGGCGCCGGCTTGGTGACGGTCACAGGCGACGAAGCGGCGGTACAAGTGCTGAGCGCAGCCCTAACGGCCGTGATGGTTCGCCGAATTGACGACGCGCCGGCCTTGGATCTGCTGCTCAAAGATCGCCGCATGAACGCGGTCGTCATCGGTCCGGGCAACGGCGTCGGTCAGACGACCCGTGACCGCGTCGACGTCGTGCTTCGCGCCAAAGCGGCGGCAGTGATCGACGCCGACGCGCTGACCGCCTTCGAGACAGATCCTGCCGCCTTATTCGCGAAGTTGCACGACAACTGCGTCCTCACGCCCCACGAGGGCGAGTTTGAGCGGCTGTTCCCGGGCCTGCTGGCAATTTCGACCAACCGGATCGAGGCGGCGCGCGCGGCGGCCGCAAAGGCCAACGCGGTCGTATTGCTGAAGGGCCCCGACACCGTCGTTGCAGGACCGGACCGCCGCATCGCAGTCAACACGAATGCGCCTGCCGATTTGGCCACAGCCGGGGCAGGGGATGTCTTGGCCGGGATCGTCGGCGGATTGCTCGCTCAAGGCGCTGCCGCCTTTGACGCTGCGTGCGCCGGCGCATTCCTGCACGGTGCGTGCGGCAGAATCGCAGGCCGAGCGCTGATCGCCGAAGACCTGGCCGACCACCTGCCTCGGGCGATCCGATCCGCGCAAAATGGCCGGAACGGCGGTCTTTCCGTTTCCGGGTCGCCCTGATATAGACACGGCCCTCTTTACCGACAGGAACACCGGCACGAGCGTGTGCTGGCGTCTTATTGGGTGTGCACGCCGGCGGTTTCAGGCGGGCGTGGCGAAACTGGTAGACGCGCGGGATTTAGGTTCCCGTGACGAAAGTCGTGGGGGTTCAAGTCCCTTCGCCCGCACCATCGCGCGCTTCCTGAAAGGACCCGTTCCGGCAAACGAACGAAGGCAGGACTCTGAAGGTCATGGAAATCACTGAAACCGTGCACGAGCCGCTCCGCCGCGAATTCCGCATTACGGTCGGCGTGCGCGATCTGGACGCGAAGCTGGCGACGCGCCTGGAAGGCATCAAGGACCAAGTGAACTTGAAGGGGTTCCGCCCCGGCAAGGTTCCGGTCGCCCATCTTCGCAAGACCTACGGCAAGTCTATGATGGGCGAAATCGTCCAGGAGGCGGTCGCCGAGTACAGCCAGAAGGCCGTGGACGAGCGCTCCTTGCGCCCCGCGATGTCGCCGCAGATTCAGATGGTGAGCCCCTTCGAGCAGGTGATCGCAGGCTCGGAAGACCTGATCTTCACCATGGGCATCGACCTGATGCCCGACTTCAAGCTCGCCGAACTCTCCTCGATCGCACTCATGCGCCCGGTCGCCGAAGTCAGCGACGAGAACGTCATGGATTCGTTAAAGCGCCTGGCGGCCCAGCAGCGCACGTATGAACCGAAAGGCGATGACGCCACCGCCGTTGACGGCGACCAGTTGCTGATCGACTTCGTGGGCAAGATCGATGGCGTCCCCTTCGAAGGCGGCACCGCCGACAACGCGGCGCTTGTGATCGGCTCGGGATCGTTCATTCCGGGCTTTGAGGATCAACTCAAGGGCGCGAAGGCGGGCGAAGCCAAAACTGTATCGGTGACGTTCCCCGGCGACTATCCCTCGGCGAATCTCGCCGGCAAGTTCGCGGTCTTCGACGTGACCGTGAAAGAAGTTCGCCGCGGCCTCGAGGCGGAAGTCGACGACAGCTTGGCGACGAAGCTCGGCCTCGAAAGCCTCGACAAATTGCGCGAGGCGGCGCAGAGCCAACTCATGGCCGAGTTCGCCCGCGCCAGCCGCGCGCATCTGAAGCGTGCGCTTCTCGATGCGCTCGACACCAGCCACAGCTTTGAACTTCCGCCCGGCATGGTCGAGGCCGAGTTCAAGCAAATCTGGGCCCAGGTCGAACAGGACATCAAATCCGGCAATCTCGCCGACGAAGACAAAGCGAAATCCGAAGACGAACTGCGCGAAGAGTTCCGCCGCATCGCGGAACGCCGCGTGCGGCTCGGCCTTGTCCTGTCGGAGTTCGGCCGCGTCAACAAGGTCGAAGTAACGCAAGAGGAGATGAACCGCGCCGTCGTGGCTCAAGCCCGCCAATACCCGGGCCAGGAGAAGCGCATCTTCGAAATCTACCGCAACAACCCGGACGCTGTGGCCCAGCTGCGCGCGCCGATCTTCGAAGACAAGGTCGTCGACTTTCTTTGCGGCCAGGTCAAGATCACCGACAAGCAGGTGAGTCGCGAGGATCTGTTCAAGGACCCTGACGACCTGGCGAAAATCCTGAACGCCAACTGAGGCATCGAACGCGGCAAGGCCGCTCGAAAGGCAATGTGATGAAAGACGTGCGCGAGACCTACGCCAACTACTACATGCCCTTCGTGGTCGAGCAGACCTCGCGCGGCGAGCGTTCGTACGACATCTATTCGCGCCTGCTGAAGGAGCGCATCATCTTCGTCTCAGGCCCGATCGAAGACACGGTCGCGACGCTTGTGACGGCGCAGCTTCTGTTCCTCGAGGCCGAGAATCCGAAGAAGGAAATCTCGATGTACATCAACTCGCCCGGCGGGTTGGTGACGGCGGGCCTCGCGATCTACGACACGATGCAGTACATCCGCCCGGCCGTGGCTACGCTCTGCATCGGCCAGGCGGCGTCGGCGGCCTCCCTCCTCCTTTGCTCTGGGGAAAAGGGTCAACGCTTCGCCCTGCCGAATTCGCGCGTGATGCTCCATCAACCATCCGGCGGTGCACAGGGACAGGCGACCGATATTGCACGCCACGCTCAGGAGATTGTGAAGCTTAAGAAGCGCCTAAACGAGATTTACGCGCGCCACACCGGCCAAGCCGTTGAAGCGATTGAAAAGGCGCTGGACCGCGATTATTTCCTGACCGCCGAGGAAGCCAAGACGTTCGGGCTGCTCGATCAGGTCTTCACCAAGCGCCCGATCGGCATGGATCCTGCCAGATCCGACTAGGTTCCCGGGCAGATTGCACGGTTTTCCGCCCACACCCGCGATTAATGAATTCTTGATCCGTGACCGTCTAGCATGCTCGAATTACCCGGGTGGCGGGCGCGTAGGGGATTCGGCACGCGTTTGGCTTAGTCGGGTCTACCCCGGATTTCTGGCCGAAATCGGCACGAAACCGGGTACTACGGTTATCGGTGCTGCTAGAGGGAACTTCGGATGAGCAAGAGCGGCAGTGACTCCAAGAATACTCTGTACTGCTCGTTCTGCGGCAAGAGCCAGCACGAGGTTCGCAAACTCATCGCGGGACCGACGGTCTTTATCTGCGATGAATGCGTCGAACTCTGCATGGACATCATCCGCGAGGAGAACAAGACCTCGCTGGTTAAGTCGCGTGACGGCGTTCCCACGCCCTCCGATATCCGCAAGGTCCTCGACGACTACGTGATCGGCCAGGACCACGCGAAGAAGGTTCTCTCGGTCGCGGTCCACAATCACTACAAGCGGCTGAACCACCAGACGAAGAATTCGAACGACGTCGAGATCGCGAAGTCGAACATCCTGCTGATAGGCCCGACGGGCTGCGGCAAGACGCTGCTCGCCCAGACGCTCGCGCGCATCCTCGACGTGCCGTTCACGATGGCCGACGCCACGACGCTGACCGAAGCCGGTTACGTCGGCGAAGACGTCGAGAACATCATCCTGAAGCTACTGCAGTCCGCCGACTACAATGTCGAGCGCGCGCAGCGCGGCATCGTCTATATCGACGAAGTCGACAAGATCAGCCGCAAATCCGACAATCCGTCGATCACGCGCGACGTGTCGGGCGAAGGTGTGCAGCAGGCGCTGCTCAAGATCATGGAAGGCACGGTGGCGAGCGTTCCCCCGCAAGGCGGCCGCAAGCATCCGCAGCAGGAATTTCTGCAGGTCGACACGACGAACATCCTGTTCATCTGCGGCGGCGCGTTCGCCGGTCTCGAGAAGATCATCTCGGCGCGCGGCAAGGGTTCGTCGATCGGTTTCGGCGCCAATGTGCAGTCCGCTGACGATCGCGGCACCGGCGCGATCCTGCGCGAAATCGAACCTGAGGATTTGCTCAAGTTCGGCCTCATCCCTGAATTCGTCGGCCGTCTGCCCGTATTGGCGACGCTCGAAGACCTCGACATCGACGCGTTGATGTCGATCCTGACGAAGCCGAAGAACGCGCTTGTGAAGCAGTATCAGCGCCTGTTCGACATGGAAGGCATTTCGCTGTCGTTCTCGGAAGATGCGTTGAAGACGATCTCCCGCAAGGCGATTTCCCGAAAGACGGGTGCGCGTGGTTTGCGCTCCATCATGGAGGGAATCCTGCTCGACACGATGTTCGACTTGCCCGGCATGCGCGGCGTGACGGAAGTCGTCATCAACGGCGAGGTGGCCGAAGGCCGAGCGCGGCCGTTGTTCATCTACGCCGACAAGCGCAGCGAACCCGCATCGGCGGCGTCCTAAGGCGGTCGTACAACCGCTGAGCACCGGCGCTTTCGACAGTTCCCTTGAAGGGAGGATGCATCGCCTCCACTTCTTTCACTCGTTAGTATTTCGGCGTAAGCCGGATTCGCGGGGAGCGCGGCGTCATTGATCGCCCGTCCTTGTGAAATCGAGCGGACGCCAGACGTCATCGAAAGGCAGGTTGACTATGCAGAGTTCGAACGACGACGCGGGCAAGACGCCGCTCGTATTTCCCGTCTTGCCGCTACGCGACATCGTCGTGTTCCCGCACAAGATCGTGCCCCTGTTCGTGGGCCGCGAAAAATCGGTGCGGGCGCTCGAAGACGTAGGGCTCGAGGAAAAGCAAATTCTTCTTGTCACGCAAAAGAACCCTGCGCAGGACGAACCGGGTGAGGGCGACATCTATCGCATCGGCACGCTGGCCTCGGTCGTTCAGCTTCTGAAGCTGCCCGATCAAACCGTGCGCGTTTTGGTCGAAGGCAAGCAGCGCGCGCGCATCAAGCGTTTCCTGCCGAACCAGAACTTCTTCCAGGTCGAAGCGGAATTGCTGCCCGACGAGACGGTCGACGACAAGGAGCTCGAGGCCCTGGTGCGCTCGGTCTCTGCGCAGTTCGACAACTACCTGAAGCTCAACAAGAAGATCCCGCCTGAATCGCAGGCCGAGGTCCAGCAGATCGCGGACCCCTCGAAGCTCGCCGATGTGATCGCCTCGCACATCACGGTCAAGATCCCCGACAAGCAGGCGCTGCTTGAGACGACGAGCGTTGCCGAACGCTTGGAAAAGGTCTTCGGGCTGATGGAGGGCGAGATGTCCGTCCTCCAGGTCGAGCGCAAGATCCGCACGCGCGTGAAGCGCCAGATGGAGAAGACCCAGCGAGAGTATTATCTGAACGAACAACTGAAGGCGATTCAGAAGGAACTCGGCGAAGGCGAGGAACAGCGCGACGAACTCGGCGAACTCGAGGATCGCATCAAGAAGACGAAACTGTCGAAAGAGGCCAACGACAAGGCGATGGCCGAGATGCGCAAGCTCCGCCAGATGTCGCCGATGTCGGCCGAGGCGACGGTCGTGCGCAATTACCTCGATTGGATGCTCTCGCTGCCCTGGGGCAAGAAGAGCCGCGTCAAGAAAGACATGGTCGAGGCCGAGCGCGTTCTCGACGAAGACCACTACGGCCTCGAAAAGGTCAAGGAGCGCATCCTCGAATACCTTGCCGTTCAGCAGCGGGCAGGGCGCCTGCGCGGGCCGATTCTCTGCCTCGTCGGTCCGCCCGGCGTCGGCAAGACCTCGCTCGGCAAGTCGATCGCCAAGGCAACGGGCCGCGAGTTCGTGCGCATGTCGCTGGGCGGCGTGCGTGACGAGGCCGAAATTCGGGGACACCGCCGCACGTATATCGGCTCGATGCCCGGCAAGGTCATCCAAGGCATGAAGAAGGCGAAGTCCGCGAACCCGCTCTTCCTGCTCGACGAAATCGACAAGCTCGGCGCCGACTGGCGCGGCGATCCGTCGTCGGCATTGCTCGAGGTTTTGGACCCCGAACAGAACGCGACGTTCCAGGACCATTATCTGGAGGTCGACTTCGACCTTTCGGATGTCATGTTCCTCACGACGGCGAACAGCTTGCGCATGCCGCAGCCGTTGATGGACCGCATGGAGATCATTCGCATCCCCGGTTACACGGAAGATGAGAAGGTCGAGATCGCCAAGCGCCATTTGATCAGCAAGCAGATCGAGGCGCATGCGCTCAAGGAAGGCGAGTGGTCGATTACCGATTCGGGCTTGTACGATCTGATCCGCTACTACACGCGCGAATCCGGCGTGCGCAATCTCGAACGCGAACTCGCAAACCTCGCTCGCAAGGCGGTGCGCGAAATCGTCTCGAAGAAATCGAAATCGGTCACGATCACGCCGAAGAACCTGGAAAAGTATGCGGGCGTCCGCAAGTTCCGCTTCGGCGAGATGGAGGGTGAGGACGCGGTCGGCGTCGTCACCGGTCTCGCCTGGACGGAAGTGGGCGGCGACACGCTGACGATCGAAGCCGTCATGCTGCCCGGCAAGGGGCGCATGCAGACGACCGGCAAGCTCGGCGACGTAATGAAGGAATCGATCGACGCCGCGCGCTCCTACGTGCGCTCCAAGGCGACGTCGCTCGGCGTCACCCCGCCGACCTTCGACAAGCGTGACATCCACGTGCACGTCCCCGAAGGCGCGACGCCGAAAGACGGCCCATCCGCGGGCGTCGCCATGACGACGGCGATCGTCTCCGTGCTGACCGGCATCCCGATCAAGCGTGACGTCGCCATGACCGGCGAGGTCACGCTGCGCGGCCGCGTCCTGCCGATCGGTGGCTTGAAGGAAAAGCTGCTGGCGGCACTTCGCGCCGGAATCAAGACCGTCTTGATTCCGTCGGAGAACGAAAAAGATCTGGCCGAAATCCCCGACAACGTGCGCAAGGGGTTGGAGATCATCCCGGTCGCGACCGTCGACGACGTCTTGCAAAAGGCGCTCGTGCGCATGCCGGCGCCTGTTGCCTGGGAAGAGCCTGCCGACGACCACAGGCCGGCAAAGGCGGGGGATGCGGATCACGAAGGCGTGGTCGCACACTAGTCACGCCGCGATTTTGGGCAGAAAAGGGCCGTCCGCGTCACTTCGGACGGCCCTTTACTCTGTTTTCCGCGCAATTTGTCGCAGAAATCCGCGGAAAACCTTTGACAGGGCCGCCCCACCCCTTACATTCCGCCCCCGAAGTTCGGGGCAAAACCGCCCTTTTTTCCTGACACCCAAACGAACCGCGAGGTCCTATGAACAAGAACGATTTGGTCGCGGCCGTCGCCGAGAAGACCGGCGTGCCGAAGGCCGAGGCTGAGAAGATCATCGACGCAACCCTGGATACCGTGACGAACACGCTGAAGGGTGGCGACGAAGTGCGCCTCGTCGGTTTCGGCACGTTTGTCGTGACGACGCGCAAGGCCGGCACTGGCCGCAACCCGCGCACGGGCGAGGAAATCAAGATCCCCGCCTCCAAGCAGCCGAAATTCCGCGCCGGCAAGCAGCTGAAAGACGCTGTGAACTAAGCCATCCGCGGTTACGCGAGCATACAAAGGGCGCTGGACCGCGGTTCAGCGCCTTTTTCTTTATGGCGGAGTTGGCTGGCTTGCCAAGCCGTAGCTGCGGACGCTGGCCCGCCTTCGCCCAAGAGGGCTTCGGCGTGGCAGCCTTCGCTGCGAAGCAAGCGAAGGCTGGTGGGCGATGACGGGCTCGAACCGCCGACATCATCGGTGTAAACGATGCGCTCTACCAACTGAGCTAATCGCCCAGCGTGGAAATAGCAGAAAAACGAAAAGAGGGAAGCGAGATGCGTGGATTTGGCCGATCGGCGATTGCGGTTGTGGCCCTCGCCGTGGCGGCAGGTGCCGCCCAGGCAAAGGTGGCCGCGTCGGGTCCCACGGGGTTTGTGGTCGAGCACCAGGTTGAACTCAAGACCGACGCAAAGGCCGCCTACGACGCGTTCGTCAAGGTGGGGTCGTGGTGGAACGCCAGCCACTCGTTCTCGGGCGACGCGAAGAACCTGCGCATCGAAACGAAGCCCGGCGGCTGCTGGTGCGAGAAGCTGCCAAACGGCGGTTTCGTCAAGCACATGGAGGTCGTGCACGCGAACCCGGGCAAGATGCTGGTGTTCTCGGGCGGCCTCGGACCTCTGCAATTCATGGGCGTCGCCGGATCGCTGACGGTCAGCTTCGCGAACGCGAACGGCGTCACGGCCGTGAAGCTGCGCTACGACGTCGGCGGGCGCGACGACAAGAACTTCGAAGAGATATCGAAGGCGGTCGACGGCGTGCTGGCCGAACAATTCGCGCGCTACGCCAAAGTCGCCGCCGGCGGCAAGCCGTAAATCAGAGCAGCGCATCCTGCACATACGCGCCGGCGATCAGGGCGCGCAGCTGCCATATGCGCGTGGCGGGCAGGGGAAAGCGCGGCGGCAACCCGCGTATCGGTGCAGGCATCACGGGCTGCCGTCCCAATATGCCTTCAGCCAGCATCCGCCCCGCCCACGTCATGAACGCGATACCGTTGCCGTGACAGCCGAACGCGTAAGAAATGCTCGGATCATCCGGCAGCTCGCCCAACGCTGGCGTAAGCCGCGCCGTGGCCGCGATGAAGCCGCGCCAGAAGTGCGCCGTCTCGACATTCTTCCATGCCGGAAACAGAGCGCCCAGACGCCGCTCCAGAAGCGCACGCATCGCCGCGCCGTCGGCGGGCTTGCCGGTCGTATCGCCGCGCCCGCCGAACAACAGCCGGTTGTCCGGCAAGAGGCGCAGATACGAGAGATGCGCCCGCGTGTTCGAGGCGGGCGAGCGCGTCTTCCAACCTTGCGCCGCAACTTCGTCAGCCGTGAGCGGCCGTGTCGTCACGATGTTCGAGATGATCGGTAGCGTCCGCCCGTGGAGTTCAGGCACAAGCTCCTCCGGCAAGTACCCGTTGCCCGCCACGATCACGCGCCGCGCGCGCAGCGAACCGGCCGCAGTCACCAGGCGGTGACCGCCATCGCCGCGCTGCCACGCCAACACACGCGAACGCGCATAGAGTTGCGCCCCGCGACGCTGTGCAGCACGCGCTAAGCCTTGGCAATAGGCGAGGGGATTGAGCCCGAACCCGATCTTTTCGTGCAGCGCACCGAACTGTTCGCCGCACGCGAACGCCCGCACGGTGAACGCTTCGGGCGTCACGACCTCCGCCGCGAAGCCCGCGCGCTCGGCGACCACGACATGATCCTCCAGCTCTTTGAGGCGGCTCTTCTTATGCGCGAACGTCCACACGCCGTCGCCTTGCGCCTCGACGTCGAGCGCTTCCTCGGCGATCAACCGCTCAACCGTACGCACGGCATCGGCAAGCGCGCGGTAGAACGCGACCGTTTCCTCCTCGCCGTGGACAGCGCGCAACTCGCTTGGGCCTAAGAATGACGCGCCGACGCAGCAAAAACCGCCTGCGCGCCCCGACGCGCCCCAGCCGATGTGCCCGGCCTCGACGACGCGCGCATCGATCCCTGCGCACGCCAGGTGATAGGCCGCCGACAAGCCGCAATAGCCGCCGCCGATGATCGCAACGTCCGCATCCGCATCACCGGAAAGCGCGGGCGCATCGACCGCTGACCCAGGCGGACGACTCGCCTCCCAGTGGCTCGCGACCGGTTTCGACCATTCGTACTGGCTGTCGTCGAACAGGCGCGCGGGCATCAACCTTCCTGCCAGGCCGCCTTGATCAGTTCCTTCGCCTCGACGTCGAAATCCTTCGCAGCCACCAGGACCAGCGCCTTCTTGTTGCGCTCGCCGCCGCCGAACTTGCTCACTTCGACCAGCCGCGCGTTCTTCGGGTACTTGGTCATGGCGAGCGCAACGTGCAACCCTTCGCGCCGCGGGGCGATCGCGCCGTATTGCTTCAGCCGGTAGAGCGCGACGTAGCCCTTGCGTGGACTGAGCGTCCCCTCGCCAAGGCGCGCGACGAACGATGCCACCTTGTCGTAGAGCGCGCGTTGCTCCGGATGCTTCCGGAATAGGTGGTCGACAAGCTTGTCCGGCTCCTCATCGCCAAGCGGCTTTCCGCCGAACGCCTTCGCCAGCACCAGCATCGCCCGCGACTGGCCAAGCCCGTGCTTGTCCTTGAACCACTTCAGTTGCGCGCGCGGATTGGTCTCAGGGCAGGTTTTGGCGATTTTGGTCCACTGAGCCAGGCTCTTGCCTGTCGCTTTCTCCAAGTTGGCCTCGAGTGCGGCCATGTACTGAACGATCTTGTCCGGCTCTTTGTAGGATTCAGCCATGGCCTTTCGCGCACCCGGGTTTGCTTGACACTCAGGGGCCCGTTCAGTACACCCACCGCCTCTTGGCGGCCAGCCTGCAAGGCCGCCCTTTTGCCCTTTGCGGGGGCGTAGCTCAGTTGGTTAGAGCGCCGGCCTGTCACGCCGGAGGTCGCGGGTTCGAGCCCCGTCGCTCCCGCCAGCC
>JAEUML010000113.1 GCA_016792785.1 Alphaproteobacteria bacterium | reverse complement strand
CGCCCGCAGGGGAACCGAAGAGACTGGCGAAACGCGGGAGATCGATTTACGTTCGCCCCAATTCGGTCATCAGCCGACCCCGAATGGATGGACTCATGAGCGACGCCGTCGGCCCTGGCGATCTGGTGCTATGCGTCAATGCCGCCCCAAACCATGTGACCGGAAAGCCGGTGCCCTTGGTCGCGGGGGAGACCTACCGCGTCATCGAGGTGTTGGAATTCGCCTGCCCCTGCGGGCGTTCCGATGCGCTGTTGGATGTGGGCGTCGATTTCGCGTGGTGTCAAACGCGCTTCCGCTTGCTGCCCAAGCCGAAGGCCGAGTCCAAGCCCCGCCGCGTTTCGGCGCCGAAGGAGAAGGAGACGGTTCGGTGAACCGTTTCAGCCCAATCCGGTCGCGTCGAGGTGTCCGCCGTCGCTTTCGCTTCGGCGGATGCAGGCGAGACGCCTGCGGTCCCAGGGCGAGTGCTCTCGCGTGACGTCCGGCGACTTACGACAGACGTCGTGGGGTGGCAAATACGGGAGCTCTATCTATTCCCAACCGCTATTCGAGTTCGTCGCCGGGGGTGGGTGCGACGTTTGGCGCCTTCTTCAGATAGCGCGTGAGCGTGCCGGGTTTTGACTTTGCGGCGCGGCGGCTCAGCATGGCGTCGGCGGTTTCGATCGCGCCGATCTTCTGGGCGACCGCGGCCACGATCCACTGGTTCAGCGACACGCCGTCTTCCTTGGCCATCCGCGCCGCCGTTTCCTTCAGCGATGCCGGCAGTTGGAGCGGGTATTTGTAACGAACCGATTCAGTCATTTCGCAATCTCCGGACCATTTCGCCTGGCTTGACGACCTCGACCTTCCATATTCGCGCCGCCGCAAAGTCGCGCACGTTGTGCGTGACAATCGCGTCTGCGCTTCCGTTCACGGCCGCCTCCAGCACCATCTCGTCGTCGGCGTCGCTCATTGCGGGCCTCGTCCGGAACGGTATGTCGACGCCGATTGCGAACGTGGCGAGCGCGTTGAGAACGGCATCGATATCCTCAAGGCTGTGTCCGGTCGCATCGCGAATTTCGGGCCTGTTTAGGACCTCTTGGTACTCGAGATACAACGCGGTCGACACCACGATCTGAAACCGTCCTTCATCGCCCATTTGCAACAGCGCGTTGCTTGCGCCCCGACGGCTGCGAAAGGCGGACACCAGCACGTTTGTGTCGAGGACCAGCTTCACCATCATATTTCTACATGACATCTCATAGGATGTCAATCATATCGCGCAGCCGAGCTTTTGTGCCGGTGCGCTTTATGCGCTGGTGCCTCGGGCGATCAGGCGAGGTGCACGATTGTGCTTGTCTTTGTTCATTATTTGTTCTATGCCGTTTTCGTGGCCGACGGAGGGTCGCCGGCCGCATTCCCCTGCTCCCGCGTGGGCGGGCGGCTGCGACTTGAACATTGATCTGACGTTTGTGGTTCGCGTGCTCCGGCGCGGTTGAGCGGCTTTCCACGTTTCGCGCCGCTAACGCCAGGCTAACGGGTAACGAACGCCAATCTAACGGATAAAGGGGCGGCAATCCGCCATTCTAACGCATATAACGGATTTGGAGATTTCTTCGTGCCGCGCGCAGGCGTCTCAAGGGGTGTCTTCCTTGCAGTCGTCAGACCGGCCGACGATGCAGGCGTTGAAGCCGAAGCCGGAGAACCAGCCCTCCTGCTTGTCGCTGATGACGAACAGCGCGCGGGCGCGGGTTCCGTCGGCTAGGCGGGCGTCGCCTGTGCAGAATCGCTGATGCTTGTAGCGGCCGGTGCCCGTGACGACCTTGGTCTCGACGGGGTTCTCGATCTCGAGCACGGCGGGCCATTTCTGTCCCGTTCGTTCGGCAAAGCTGTTGATGTGGTCGCGCGCCAGTCCGGTCGCTGCCGCGCACGAGGCCGGCGGATAGCCGGAGGTGCGGGTGCAGCCCGCTACGATCAACGTCGCCGCTATCACCACGGCCGATGTCGCGCTGCGAAGCATGGAGTCCCTCCGTTTCGCTGGAGGGCCAGTTTCGCACGGGCCGCGAGGGTCCGCCAATCGCTATGGCGATGTGTTGGACTCAAAGGGTGCCCCGGGCGCGGCGCCAGCGGCGGCGGATGGTGCGGACGATGAGCGCGAGCAGGAGGAGGATGAGCGCGGCGGCTGCGCCGATCACGGCGTAGAGATTGCTGCTGACGAATCTCGCGGTCGCATAGACCGTGTCGATCCGTTGCAAGCGGTCCTCGTTCGGAATGCGGATGGGGGCGGTCGTGTCGGCGAGGTTCATTGCTTGACCGGGGCTCGCGCGGAACTCGGGCCAACGGGGAAGGTTTTGGCCGTTCGGGTCGCCGGTTTTGGCGAAATTTGTCCAATAGGCGGGGATGAGCGCGGCGAGCTCGCGGTCTTTCGCGTCCCACGCGACCTTTTGTTGGTCGAGGTGATCGAAGACATAAGCCATCTCCACGCCGTGCGTGGCGCCCTGGCCGAAATAGAGATCGCCTTGGCTAAGCGGCGGGGTGCGTGAGAATTGGTAATAGAAGACGCGGTTGCGGTTGTCGGCGGCGGCGAGCCTTGCCCACGCCCACATGTTCCAGCGGAAGCGCATGTCGCCGTTGAACGCGGCGGCCGAGGCGTGCGCTTCGGCGTCGGTCGTTCCGGGCTCCGCGCCGACGAAGGAGACGAGCCAACCCGGGAACGCCTGGCCCAGGACGTCGTAGAAATTCGCGACCGTGACTTTCGACTCCGTCAAGAAGTACGCGCCCTCGTCCGCGTTCGTGCCGATGAGGAGGTCGACGTTGTTGTGCGCGCCGGTGGCGTAGGCGTCGTAGGGCGCCTTCGGCAACGCGTGGCCGTCGATGTTGAATTGGGGATGGAAGCGTGCGGTCAAGAGTTCATCGACGGTCTTGCGGCGCAAGTCGGCCAGCGTTTTGGCGCCTGCGCGGGCGGCAAAGCGTTCGCCCGCTTGGGCGGCACCTTCGGGCGTGAACAGCGGGTCGAGCGCCACGGGTTCGAACACGCCGCCGCTTTGCCCGATCGCGCGGCGGAACAAGCCCTTCGCGAGCGGCGAGGCGATCAGCATGCTCACCGACATCGCGCCCGACGACTGGCCGAAGATCGTCACCTGGTCGGGGTCGCCGCCGAAGGCTGCGATGTTGCGGCGAACCCATTGCAGCGCGGCGATCTGATCGAGCAGGCCGTAGTTGCCGGAGCCGCCGTGCTTCGACTCCTTGTTGAGTTCGGGATGCGCGAGGAAGCCGAGCGCGCCGAGGCGGTAGTTGAACGTCACGACGACGACGCCGCGCTGCGCAAGCCGGTCGCCGGCATAGAGCGGCGTCGAGCCCGATCCGTTGACGAGGCCGCCGCCATAGATCCACACCATGACCGGCAGCTTTGCGGTCGGGGTCGCGGCCGGCGTCCAAACGTTGAGCGTGAGGCAGTCTTCGCTTTGCGGCTCCGCGGGCGCATTTTCGGGATAGGCGCCGATCTGCGGGCAGATCGGTGAGAACGTGTTCGCTTGTCTCACGTCTTGCCATGCGGGCGCGGGTTCGGGTGCGCGCCAGCGACGCTCGCCCACCGGCGGTGCGGCGTAGGGGATGCCTTTGAACACACGGATCACGCCTTCGTTGACGCCGTCGACCATGCCGCTCTCCGTCGGGACCGGCGTTGCAAAGGCAGGCGCGACGTGGATCGCGAAAGCTGCCGCGAAGACCAGGCGCAACAAAATTGATCGGGTCATTGGGTCCTCTGTGCCGGTTGGGCAATTTGGCCGGGCGTTGGAGCAATAGTATGGGCGCCGAATGTGCGGGGCTATCGTTTCCATAGGCGGGGCACTTGGCTGCCGTAGCGTCGCGTGGTTCGGCTCACTTGGCGGTTCACAGGCGATGCGCGTTGGTTCAAGGTTCCGGTGCTTTAGGCATTGGGAGGAACGGCATGAAAATCGAGAAGAACACGGCGGCGGTCGTCACGGGCGGTGCGTCGGGATTGGGCAAGGCGAGCGCGCAGGCGCTGGCCGAGGCGGGGGCGAGGGTCGCGATCTTCGACATCAACGAGGCGGGAGGCCAAGCCGTCGCCGCCGAAGTCGGCGGCGTGTTCTGCAAGGTCGACATCATGAGCGAAGAGAGCGTGGTGAAGGGCTTCGAGCAGGCGCGCGCGGCGCATGGGCAGGAGCGCGTGCTTGTCCACTGCGCCATGACCGCGCGGCGGGGCAAGACGCTGTCCTTCGACAAAGAGACGCGCGGCTACAAAAGGACGTCCACGGAGGATTATGCCTATGGCGTCAATGGCATTCTGGTCGCGAGTTATCGCGTGGCGTCGCTGTCGGCGCTCGGCATGGCAGGATTGCCCGCGCTCGAGGACGGGGAGCGCGGCGTGATCACGCTGACGGCTTCGGTCGCCGCGCAAGACGCGCAGATCGGGCAGGTGATCTATGGCTCGGCGAAGGCGGGGGTGAACGGGCTCGTGCTGCCGATGGCGCGCGATCTGATGGACCTCGGCATCCGTGTGAACTCGATCATGCCGGGCATTTTCGCGACGCCGTTGATGTTGGGCGCGCCGCAGAACGTGCTCGACAGTTTGGCTGCCTCGGTGCCGTTTCCGAAGCGGTTGGGCAAGCCGGAGGAGTTCGGCAGTCTGGTCTTGGAACTGACGCGCAACACTTATTTCAACGGGCAATGCCTGCGCCTTGACGGCGCGATCCGAATGGCGCCGCGGTAAGCCGACCGTGGGGCTCGCGCTGTGCGGGAAAGTGCTTGGTCAATGCGTCTGACCGGCGCCGCCTGGGGAGAGTTCAGGTTCCCACTACCTCGGCCGCGGGTGGCGGGGTAGGGTGAGCGAATGCGTGAGATGAAGTCGTATCTCGGATGGAAGATCGACTACGGAACGCCGGCGGGCGAGCCGGCGTTGCATCATCCGTCCTCGCTGCAATGGCGGATCTTCAAGAACCCGGTGGCGCTCGGCGTCGGCGGCGTGGCCGCCGTGCTGATGGAGTTCGCCGATCCGCGCATCCGCTCGGGCGTGTGGGACCACTCGACGTACAAGGCCGATCCGATCGGGCGCTCGATGCGCACGGGCGTGGCGGCGTTGCTCGGCTGCTATGGGCCGGCCAGCGCTGCGCGGCGGGTAATCCAAGGTGTCACCAATATGCACGCGAAGGTCGCGGGCGCGACGCCGTCGGGCGAGACGTATCGCGCGCTCGACACGGAACTGCTCGACTGGGTCGCGGCGACGGCCGGGTACGGGTTCGTCACAGCTTATGACAAGTTCGTCGCGCCGCTGAGCGAGGCGGAGAAGACGCGCTTCTATCGCGACGGCGTGGTGGTGGCGCGGCTTTATGGCGCGAAAGAAACGCCGACGTCGAGCGCCGACTTTTTTCGCATGATGGAGGCGCGGGCCGAGCGGTTCGAACCGCATCCGATCGTCGAGGAGTTCTTGACGATCATCCAATCGGGGAAGGCCGCGCCGGGCGCGCCTCGTTTCCTGCACCGGGCGCTCGCGCGGGCGGCCGTGTCGATACTGCCGCCGCTGGTGCGTCGCAAGCTCGCGCTCGGGCCCCGCTACGATTTGACGACGCGCAGCTGGGTCGCGCTGAAAGTCGCGGGCGCTGTCGCGGAACGTCTGGTCGATCGCAAGTCGCCGGCGTGTCAGGCGAGCGTGAGGGTCGGGCTGCCCTACGATTTTCTCTATCGCGGCGCGGCGGAGCAGGCGCGCTTGCTTCGCGTGGCCGGGCTTGGCGAATCGGCATACGCCAACGCTGCGGAGTGACCGCTTGGCGGCGATAATCTACGGCATCAAGAATTGCGACACGATGAAGAAGGCACGGACGTGGTTGGACGCGCACGGCGTCGCCTACGCGTTTCACGACTACAAGGCGTCCGGGATCGAGCGCGGTGTGTTGGAGCGCTGGGTCAAAGAGGTCGGGTGGGAGGTCCTGCTCAACCGCGCGGGCACGACGTTTCGGGCGCTGTCTGAAGGCGACAAGGCGGGGCTCGATGCGAAAAAGGCCGTCGCGTTGATGGTCGCGCAGCCCTCGATGATCAAGCGGCCGGTGCTTGCGGTCGACGGCAAGCTCACCGTCGGGTTCAAGCCTGAGGTGTATGCCGACTTGTTTCGTTGATCGCCCTCGCTTTCAGGCGAGGAGCACGCGGAGGAAAATCGAAGGTCTGAACAGCGCGGCGGGCGGCTCGACCATGTTTTGCACGTGGGCGATCGTCTTGGAGACGATCTGGCTGCGCGTTGCGACGGCGTTCATCCGTTCCGTGTACCACAACAGGAAGCGAATTCCCGCGGGTTGCGCCTTCGGGTCGTTGCGCTTGGCTTCGAGGTCGGGGAAGCCCCAGGCGAGATCGACGATCGGCTTGACGCCGGCGTAGTAGGCTTTGGCAAAACCGTCCGTGGACGGATCGCTTTTCGCGAGGCAGGTCTCCAACCACTCCGCTTCGAGCGCTGCGATCGTCATGCCTTGGCCGAAGATCGGGTTGAAGCTCGCGACCGCGTCGCCGATCGCGACGATGCCTTCGGGCGGATGGGCGAGTGCGTCGAAGTTCCGCCGCACGCTCGCCGAAAAGCGCGAATAGGCGATGGGCGTGATCGGGCGCAGATTCTTGATCGCGTCGTAGGCGTCGGGGACGGGCAGGCGATCCTTGAGGAAGGTCAGCATCTCCGCGTGCGTCTTCGGCAACGGCACTTTTGCGTTCGCACCGACCGACAGAAGAACCCGGCCGCTCTCGACCGGGAAGATCAAGACGCCGAGCTTGTCCTCGAACTTTGCGACCTGGTGCGTCAGCGGGCGCGGATGACCGGGCGCCGGCTCGAGAAGGTATGAGCAATAAACGGAGGCGAGCGGCGAGGTTTCGTGCGGCGGCGTCTCGGCGCCTAGCGCCTTCATCCAGTCGGCGAGGTTCGAGCGGCGCCCGCGCGCATCGACGATGAGATCGGCGGCGAGGTCGCGCGTCGTCTCGCCCGTGCGCAGCGTGACGCCGGTGATGCGGCTGCGCGAACCCTGGGCGGCGACCGCCTCGGCGTTTTCGACAATGTCCACGTTGTCGAGCGCGCGCACGCGCCGGGCCAGCATCCATTCCATGAACGGTCGCGTGGCTGCCAGGACGCGGAGCGGGCTGTCGTGGCCCTGCCGCCAACCCAGGACGTAGACGCGGACATCTTGGACGCCGACGAGACTTGCGCCGCCCGCGACGAGTTCGTCCGTGTACCCTGGAAACAGCCGCTCGATGATCTGGAGACCGCGCGCGAGCATCGCATGGGCGTGTGCGCCCTGAGGTGCCGCGTCGCGAACGGCGCCGTCGTGGGCAAGGCGGTGCCTCTCGACGAGGGTGACGTGCGCGAAGCGGCCGGCGAGAACGCGGGCGGCAATAAGCCCTGCAATGCCTCCGCCCAGGATGACGGCGCGGCCGGACTTCGCGGACATCAGGTTTTCCCTCTTGCGGCGGATGATGGGTACTGCGGCGGCGCGCGGTTGTCAGCTATGATTGGCGTGCATGCAGCTGTTCGTCACCATCATGGTTGGGGCCGTTCTGCTCTATCTTGCGCTCCGGGTGGTGCAGATGAAGCGACCGAGCATGCCGTTCCTGATCGCCTATCCGTTGTTCGTCGTGATCCTATTGGGCGGTGGGGTGGCGTTGTTCGTGGGGTTCAGCTGGGGCGCCGTGTTGCTCGATCTCGGGCACGAGGCGAGCTTGGCCTATTCCTACGGGCTGACGGCGCTCGGGCTCTTCGTTCTTTGGCGGGTTGCGCGGCGTGTCATCGGCTGAAGCGTTCAGCTATCGCCGAGACCCGGCTGTTCCAGCGTTCGCAGACGACAAGGCGATCGTCATCTTCGACGGCAAATGCGTGATGTGCTCGCATTTCGCACAGACGATCATCCGGCGGGATCGCGCGCGGCGCTTCCGGTTGCTTGCGGCGCAGTCGACGTTGGGTGGCGCGCTCTACCGCCACTACGGGCTCCATCCGGTCGCATACGAGACGAATGTGCTGATCGAGGACGGGCGGGCGTGGTTCAAGTCGGAGGCGTCGATCCGCATTCTGTCGCGGTTGGGGCTGCCGTGGTCGATTGCCGTGGTAGGGCGTGTGCTGCCGCTTGGGTTGCGCGACCGGATGTACGACATCGTCGCCCGCAACCGTTTTCGTTGGTTTGGCGCGCGTGAGGTCTGCTACGCGCCGCGCGCTGAGGACGCCGATCGTTTTCTCTGACAAACAAAAAAGGCCGCCTTGCGGCGGCCCGTGATGCTTGGAGAAGGTGCTGCTTTGTTCAGTTCAGCAGGAAGTCGAAGCGCAACGTCACGCTTTGGTTCTCTTCCTCATCCGGCACAGTCGTCTGCTGGAGGAAGTTCGCATCGACCGCTTCCGAATAGCGATACTCAAGGCCCAACGCCATCGACGGCGTGAACGACCACGTCAGACCGGCGACGCCCTGATAGGCGAAGTTGCCGCGCGGCATGCCGGAGTCCGACAGCGGATCGGGCGTCAGGTTGAACTTGCCGAAGCCACCGCCGACATACGTTCCGAGCGACCAGTCGGTCGTGAACACGTAGTAGCCGTTGGCCGTGATCGAATCGACGGGCTCGCTCATGTTGAGCGGGATCGATAGGCCAGCTGCAATCGGCGACAGGCCGCTTTCCGCGCCAAGACCCTGATGGATGCCGACGAAGAAGCCGTCGCGCTTTTGAGGCTCGGACGTGTTCGCGCTGAGGCCGAGGTCGGCGTAGACGGCGTTGATGATGCGCTCGGCGGTCGACGGCTCATCACCGGCGCGCGCCGGCATCGACACCGCAAGGGTGCCCGCCGCTACCGCCATGATGGTCATCGCACGCTTCATCGTGCTTCGCCCCGCTTCATCGAGCTTTGGAAGGAGAATCACCAAGTGACCGACCCACAAAGCCTTTTCCGACACCCCTTAGTATGGGGGAGTCGTCGTTAATCGCAATTCTCGGCGGGAAAGATTGTCGAACCCTTGCAGGGATGCCACATCCCCTTTGCCTGTGACCGAACAAGCACAGCCGGGGGTAGAGTGGGCCCGGTTTCCTTGGACCCGAATGGTTGAAATCCGGAACGCTCAGGCCCGGGATTCCGCCATTCCGCTCCGCAAGGGATTGCACGCTAGGGTGGTGGGTCCCAAGCGCTGGGTCAAGGGCTCGAAGGAGGGGTTTCAACCCGCTGAAGCGGTGTGGCGAGGGTCTCAACGCCTCTTGGGCGAGCATCGGCGGGCCTTTGAAAGGTCTGTGATGGGAACACTCTTGCGGCCGGTACCGAAAATTAGGGCCGTCGCCCCCGCAGTGATTCGAATCGGTCTGCTCAGCTGCTTCGCGGAACCGGCGGGCAGGGGCTGAAACTTTCGTCATCTGATTGCGGGGCCCCCGTGATTGCGGGCTTTGGGCAACATAGCTAATGTCCGCGCTCTTTTTCGGGCAGCGGCCCGAGTTCGACGCCCCCTCGTAAAGGTCTCGCGTGAGCGACATTTTCCAAGAAGTCCAAGAGGAATATCGCCGCGAGCAGATGGCGAAACTCTGGGCGAAGTACCGCGTTCCGATCATCGCGGGCGTGTCGGCCCTCGTTCTAGGCGTCGCCGGGTATCAGGGCTGGTCTTATTGGCATACGAGCCGCACGGAAGCGGCCTCCCGCGAGTTCGAGAAAGTCGCGGAATTGCTGGCCACGGCGGGCGAGAATAAGGAAACGGCGAAGCAAGCGGCCGAAGGCTTCGCGAAGCTTGCCGCCGATGCGCCCCATGCCTATGCGATCGCGGCGCGCTTCCAGGAGGCGGGGCTTCGCACGGAGCTTAACGAGATCGCGGCGGCGGTGAAGATCTATGACGAGATCTCCGCCAGCACGAGCGACCCCGTGTTCCGCGATTACGCGCAGTTGCGCGCGGCCATCCTGCTGCTCGAGCCCGACAAATATGAGAACACGAAGAAGCGACTCGAGCCGATCACGCGGACGTCCAGCCCCTGGCGGGTGATGGCGCTCGAGATGCTGGCCTATGCGACGTGGCGCGCCGGCAAGAAGGACGATGCGCTGAAAATGTACGCCGAGGTTGCGGCAACGCCGAATGCGCCGAACGGCAACGTGCGCCGCGCGAAGGAAATGACGACGCTTATCAACGCGGGCATGAAACTCACGGACCTTGTGGCGAAACCAGGCGTTTCGACGCCCGGCGCCGGAACCGGGTCCATGCTGCTGCAGCCTTCAGCGCCCGGACCGTCTCAGCCGCTTCTGCCCGACCCGACCGTGCCCGATCCCGGATTGCTGGGACCGGCCGCGCCCGCTACACCCGACCAGCCCCAGCCCCCCACGCCCTAAGTCAGCGAGTTTCGCCCAATGACCATCCGCCTCACCTCGACAACGCTGGCGGCGTTCAGCCTGCTCGCGGTAGCCACGCTGTCGCTCAGCGCCTGCGAGACGTTCGAACAGTTCCTGTCGCCGCCGAACAAGGCGAATATCCGCGGCGAGCGCGTCCCCGTGCTGCCCAGCGCCCGCACCGTCGAGGTCGACCCGAAGCTCACGAATGAGACGGTCAAGCTGCCGAAGCCGGTCGTCAATCCGGATTGGCCGCAGCCGGGCGGCTATGCGGACAATGTGATGCATCATCTGTCGGCTGCCGGCGATCTTGAAGATCGCTGGAGCACAAGTGTTGGCCAGGGATCGACGACATCGTCGCGTCTAACGGCCTCGCCCGTGATTGCGGC
Organism: Alphaproteobacteria bacterium; assembly: GCA_016792785.1. Classification (GTDB taxonomy): domain Bacteria; phylum Pseudomonadota; class Alphaproteobacteria; order Micropepsales; family Micropepsaceae; genus SZUA-430. The sequence goes on along the minus strand of JAEUML010000113.1, from coordinate 8,522 downwards.
CGGCAAGATTTTCGTGCTCGACGCCGAAGTCGAAGTGTCGGCCTACGACATCAACGACGGCGACCGTTTGTGGCAGGTCAACTTGACGCCGGAAGACGAGGACTCGGAAGACGGGTTCGGCGGCGGCGTCGCCTATGACGACGGCAAGGTGTTCGTGTCGACGGGCTTCGGCTTCGTCGCGGCGCTCGACGCCGCCACGGGCAAAGAACTGTGGCGCCGCTCGACGACCGTGCCGTTCCGCGCGGCGCCTGTGGTGAACGGCGGGCGCGTGTTCGTCGCGACGCAGGAAAATCAGCTGTTGGCGCTTGCAGCCGACGACGGGCGCGTGTTGTGGGATCACCGCGGCATCGCGGAATCGGCCGGCATCTTGGGCTCGAACAGCGTCGCGGTGTCGGGCGACCTCGTCGTCGTGCCGTACACGTCGGGCGAGCTCTTCGGACTCAACGTGCGCAACGGGCGCGCGCTGTGGAGCGACACGCTGGCGCGTTCGGGCGGGCTTACGCCGCTCTCGACGCTTGCCGACATTTCGGGACGGCCGGTGATCGACCGCGGTCTTGTGTTCGCGAACAGCCACGCCGGACGCATCGTCGCCATCGACATCCGCACGGGCGAACGCGCCTGGACGATCGATGTCGGCGGCACGCAGCGCCCGTGGGTTGCGGGCGACTATGTCTATGTCATCACCGACGAGGCGAAGGTGCTTTGCATCCGCCGGGCGGACGGGCGCGTGCGTTGGATCACGCAGCTCGACGCCTATCGCAACGTCGAAGCGCGCAAGGGCGCGATCGCCTGGTCGGGGCCGGTGCTGGTGTCCGACCGTCTGATCGCGCTGTCGTCGGAAGGCTTTGCAATTTCGATCTCGCCCTATACCGGCGAGGTGCTGGGCCAGGTCGATATTCCCGACAAGGCGTTCATCGCGCCGGTCGTCGCCAACAACGTGGTCTATTTGCTCACGGATGACGGGCGGTTGACGGCGCTGCAATAGGCGCCGATGGCTTTCACGATCGCGATTGCCGGCCGGCCCAATGTGGGCAAGTCGACCCTGTTCAACCGGCTGACCGGCAAGGCCGCCGCGATCGTCGACGACACGCCGGGCGTCACGCGCGATTGGCGCGAGGGCGAGGCGAAGCATCTGGGCTTCAAGGTGCTGGACACTGCGGGGCTTGACGACGCGAAGTCGGACGGGCTTGCGGAGCGCATTCAAAAGCAGACGCGTTCCGCGATCGAGCATGCGGATGCGCTGATCTTTCTTCTCGACGGGCGCGACGGTGTCACGCCGTTCGACCACGAAGTCGCCAAGCTCTTGCGCCGCGCGGGCAAGCCGATCGTCCTTGCCGTCAACAAATGCGACACGAACGCCTCGAAGGCGACGATCGCGGAAGCCGAGCGGTTGGGCTTCGGCGAGCCGGTGGAACTCTCCGCCGCGCACGGTACGGGGATTGAGGACCTCTATCGCGCGCTGATGGTGTTCGCGCCGGCGGACGAGAGTGAAGACGAAGACGAGGAAAACGAAGCGGAAGCGCCGCGTACGCTGACGATTGCGATCACCGGGCGGCCGAACGCGGGCAAGTCGACGCTGCTCAACCGGCTGCTGGGGCAAGAGCGTTCGATCACGGGGCCTGAGGCCGGGATCACGCGCGATGCGGTCGCCGCGGAGTGGATGTGGGAGGGGCGCAAGGTGCGCCTCATCGACACCGCGGGCCTGAGGCGCAAGGCCAAGGTCGAGGCCGATCTGGAGAAGATGTCGGTCGCGAGCGCGATCGAAGAGATCAAGATGGCCGAGGTCGTGATCCTTGTGATCGACGCGGCCGTGCCGTTCGAGACGCAGGACCTGCAGATCGCCGACCTCGTCGAGCGCGAAGGCCGCGCGATGGTGGTTGCTGTCAACAAATGGGACTTGGTCGAAGACAAGGCGAAGCTGCTGAGCACGTTGAAGGCGCGCGTCGATCAGTTGCTGCCGCAATGGAAGGGCGTGCCGATCGTCGCGATCTCGGCGCTGTCGGGCGACGGCGTCGACCGGTTGATGCCAGCGGTGTTGCGGCAGCACACGATCTGGAACAAGCGTATCTCGACGCACAAGCTGAACGACTGGCTCGCCATGATGCTCGAGCGCCATTCGCCGCCCGCGCCGAAGGGCCGGCGCATCAAGATCCGCTACATCACGCAAGCGCGCACGCGCCCGCCGACGTTCGCGATCTCGTCAAGCCAAGCGGGCGAATTGCCCGGCGACTACGGTCGCTATCTCGTCAACGGGTTGCGCGAACACTTCGGCTTCGAAGGCGTGCCGGTGCGGATGAAGGTGAAGGCCGGGTCGAACCCGTTTGACAAGGGCAAGCGCTGACGCCTTGCTTTGGAGCGCGGGTGGGTTTGTTCCCGGGAGAGGAGATCACCATGACGATCACCGGTGGCTGTCATTGCGGCGCCATTCGTTATCAGGCCGACGGCGAGGCGATGACGCATGCGTTGTGTCATTGCACGGATTGCCGCCGGCATGCCGGCGCGCCGATGGTCGGATGGACCATGTATCCTGAGGGTGCGCTCAAGGTGACGAAGGGCACGCCCAAGGTCTACGCATCGTCCGCGCACGGACGACGCCACTTCTGCGCCGATTGCGGCACCGGCCTGTTCTACTACAATGCGACTGTTCTTCCCGGCATCGTCGATATCCAGAGCGCAACTTACGACGATCCGAATGCGGTTCCGGCGCAGATTCACATTCAAGTCGCCGAACGCATTGCTTGGATGGAACGCGCGCACGAGCTGCCGCAGTTCGAGCGCTACCCGCCGCAGGAGGCGTGAATCTGCAGCTATCGGCCATTTTGGCGCGGCTCGGCGATCTCGCTTGTGTGTTTTCGCACGTGTTCTCGGGCGCCGCGCGTTGGGTTATTCTTCGGCAGCTTCGCTGGAGGGTTCGATGTCGGTTCGTTTGCGTGCCGCGGGAGCGGCGCTGGTGGCTGTGATGATGTGCGGGACCGCGCTTGCGGACATACCGCCGCCGGAGAAAACGCCGCCCGTTGATCAAACCAAGCCGTCGGTTGCGCCGGAGGGAAGCACAGAGGTTGTGCCTGCCGCCCCAAGCCCTTCTGCAGAGAAGCCTCGCGAGGGCGACGGTGCAAAGGACGTCGCGGCTTCGACCGAGGAGGCGAAGGCGAAAAGTCTTGTCCAACGAGACGGCGCAATCGATCTCCCTGGTGGGCAGGCGAAGGTCACCGTCGCCGAAGGGTTTGCGTTCCTCGACGCGGCGGACACGCGAACACTGCTTGTCGAATTGTGGGGCAATCCGCCGGACGCGGTCAGCGACGTGTTGGGTGCGATCGTACCAAAGGATGTCAGCGTGCTGGCCGAGGGCAGCTGGGCTGCGATCATCACTTATGAGAACGACGGACACGTCGCGGACGACGACGCGGCGACGATCAACTATGACGATCTACTGAAGGAGATGCAGGCGGCGACGGCTGCCGACAGCGAGGAGCGAGTCAAGGCGGGCTATGGGGCGATATCACTCGTCGGGTGGGCGCAAAAGCCGTCGTACGACGTTACGGAGCACAAGCTCTATTGGGCCAAACACCTTCAGTTCGGCGGCGATGTGCACACGCTTAACTATGCGATCCGTGCGTTGGGTCGCACCGGTGTGCTGCAAGTCAATGTCGTGGGCGACATGCGCCAACTCGACAGTGTCAACGCACAACTGCCGAAGCTGTTGTCGATGGTGTCCTTCAATGAAGGTCACCGCTACGCCGATTATCAGGAGGGCGTCGACCCGCTGGCCGCCGGCGGGCTCGCGGCGCTGATCGCGGGTGGCGCGGCGGCGAAAGCGGGGTTGTTCAAGGGGCTGATCGCCCTCCTCGCCGCACTTTGGAAGGTCATCGCGATCGGGCTCGTCGCGGTCGGAGGGTTGATTTGGCGAATGTTCAGCGGACGCTCCAAGGAACCTTCAGCTTAGCGGAGCGCTGAACCGGCGGTGCTCAGCCCCTTCCGCTCGTTGCGGCTTGACCGTTGAGACGGCGACTTTTTGCGCGCCGGCAACACTCGCTTCATGACCGAGACGCGGAAGTCCAAGCGCTTGTCGTCCATCCCCGCGTTTTCGTCCTGATGGAAGAGCGTAAAGCGCACGATCTTGTCACCGGGGGAACTCAGGCATTGTGTCTTGCGGCGATGATCTCGCCGTTGCGCGTCTCTGCGGCCAGGCATAGCTCCACGATTTGCGGTGCGATGTCTTCGGGTGTGCGCAGCTTTGTCGCGTCTTCGCCGGGCATGGCTTTGGCGCGCATCGCGGTGCGGACGGGGCCGGGGCTGAACAGGTTCACGCGGACTTTCGTCGTCGCGCATTCGGCGGCGTAGGTTTTGATCAGCGCGTCGAGGGCTGCCTTCGTCGCGCTGTAGATGCCCCAATAGGCGCGCGTGTTCTGCGCGGCGCCCGAGGTCACGAAGACGGCGCGCCCGGCGTCGCTCGCCTTCAGCAACGGGTCGAGGAATTGGATAAGGCGCAGGTTCGCGTTGACGTTGACGTCGAGCGCTTCGATCCAGTGCTTCGGATTGATGTTCGTGACGGGGGTCAGCGTGCCCAAGACGCCGGCGTTGCCGACCAGGATGTCGAGCTTCTTCCAGCGTTCGGCGATCGCGCCGGCGAGGCGCGGGAAGGCTGCGCCGTCTCTGAGGTCCAGCGGGACCAATGTCGCGATGCCGCCGGCTGTGCGGATCTCATCGTCGAGTTCTTCGAGTGCGCCGGTCGTGCGGGCGACGGCCACGACATGCGCGCCTTCGCGTGCGAGTTCGAGCGCGACGGCGCGGCCGATGCCGCGCGAGGCGCCGGTCACGAGCGCGATGCGGTCGGCGAGGCGGCCGGTCATTGCAGCAAACTCCAAGCGCTTCCCCCCTTGAGGGGGCAGCTGGCGCGCCGCAGGCGCGACTGATGGGGGGTAGCTGCGCGTGCAGAAGGCCCCCCATCAGTCACGCGCGTTCCGCGCGTGCCAGCTTCCCCCTCAAGGGGGGAAGCGCTTGAGAAATTTGCTGGCATCGGTGGCTACACCGCCAGGAGCGAGAGCTGACCGTTGTCGGTTTCGCTGTCGCGGTCGGTCAAGGCCGTCGGGTAGTCGCCGGTGAAGCAGGCGTCGCAGTAGCGGGTGGTCTTGCCGTCGCGGCGGCTTTGGCGGAGCGCGCGGTAGAGGCCGTTGATCGTGACGAAGTGGAGCGAGTCCGCGCCGACGAAGCGGCACATTTCGGCGATCGTGTAGTTCGCCGCGAGCAGGTTCTTCTTCTCCGGCGTGTCGACGCCGTAGAAGCAGCTGTCGGTCGTGGGTGGGCTTGCGATGCGCATGTGCACTTCGGCGGCGCCCGCGTCGCGCACCATCTTGATGATCTTTTTCGAGGTCGTGCCGCGCACAATGGAGTCGTCGACGAGCACGACGCGCTTGCCCTTCAGCCGCGCGCGGTTGGCGTTGTGCTTCAGCTTCACGCCGAGGTTTCGGATGTGGTCCGACGGTTCGATGAATGTGCGGCCGACATAGTGATTGCGGATGATGCCGAGCTCGAAGGGAATCTTCGAGGCTTCGGCGTAACCGATCGCGCCGGGCACGCCGGAGTCGGGCACCGGCACGACCATGTCGGCTTCGACCGGCGCCTCGCGTGCGAGTTCGGCGCCGATGGCCTTGCGCACTTCATAGACGCCGAGGTTTTCGATGATGCTGTCGGGCCGCGCGAAGTACACGTATTCGAAGATGCAGAAGCGCTGGCGTTGCGGCGGGAACGGCTTGTAGGACTTGATGCCTTCGTCGGAGATTACCACGAGTTCGCCGGGTTCGACGTCGCGCACATAGTCGGCGGCGATGATGTCGAGGGCGCAAGTCTCGGAGGCGAGGACATAGGCGCCGTCGACCTTGCCGATGACGAGCGGACGCACGCCCAACGGATCGCGCACGCCGATCAGCTTCTTCTGCGTCAGTGCGACGAGCGAATAAGCGCCTTCGACCTGCTTCAGCGCGTCCACCAGGCGGTCGACGATCGGTCCGTAGGTCGACGTCGCGACCAGATGCACGATGCACTCGGTGTCGGAGGTCGAATAGAAGATCGAGCCTTGGCGCACGAGGCGGTGGCGGATGGCGACGGCGTTCGTGAGATTGCCGTTGTGCGCGATGGCGATGCCGCCGTTCGCGACGTCGGCGAAGAAAGGTTGGATGTTACGGTTGAGCGAGCCGCCGGTCGTCGAGTAGCGCACATGGCCGATCGCGTTTTGGCCTTTGAGCTTGTCGATCGGGCCCCCGACCGAGAACTGATCGCCGACCAAGCCCTCGCGCCGCTCCATATGGAACTGGCCGCCGCTGCAGGTCACGATGCCGGAGGCTTCCTGGCCGCGGTGCTGCAGCGCGTGGAGGCCCAAGGCCACGAATGCGGCTGCGTCGGGTTTGCCCCAAATGCCAAAGATTCCGCACTCTTCGTGGAGTTTGTCGTCCGCGAAGGGGTTCGTCGAGATCTCTTGGTCCATTACGGTTTCGTCGTGGAGCGTACGAGTCGATCCAAGGCACGGCGGTCGCCGTCGTCGTAGGATTCGCTCTTTTCCCCACCGCCCTCTTCTTTGTCGGTGTCCGTTTTTTCGGCCGGCTTGTTTTTTGCCGCTTTTTTTGCGCCGTTCTCGGCGTGTTTTTCTTCCTGGGCGTCTGTCTTGGCTTTTTCTTCGCCGTCTTCCGCGGCGTCGTTCTTGTCGGATTTTTTCTTGCCGCCAAGCGAGGCGAGCATGTCGGCGGTGCCCTTCATGACGGGCAAGAGGCGCGCCTCGCGCAGCCATTCGGGATGCGTTTTCGCGGGTGCGAGGGAGGAGAACACGAGATAGCCGAGGCCCACGACCAAAAGGCCGCGCGCGAGCCCGAAAACGAAGCCAACCGACTTGTCGAGCGGACCCGCGCGGGATTCGCGCACCATCTCGCTCAAGCGGAAGCTCACGAACGAGGTTGGGATCAGAAGCATAAAGAAGACGCCGGCGAGAGCGGCGATGTCGGCGACGACCTTCACGTCGATCATCGAGCGGGCGAAGGGCTTTGTCGCCGGCCACAAAAAGACCGCGGCGACCGCGGCCAAAAGCCAGGCGCTGACGGTCAACGTTTCCTTCAGGAACCCGCGATGCCACGCGATCAAGCCGGAGATCCCGAGAACCCCCAGCACTATCAGATCGACGATCGTCAGTGGTGGAATCTCCAACATGTGAGCCCGGCGACAGCTAACATAGGTGTCGGCCTTTTGGGTTAATGAAGCGTTTTCATCTGCGCAATCAGTGCGGCGACGGACGGCACGGGCGTGAGTTCTAGTCCCTTCGGTCCCAAAACGCCCGGCGGCACAAAGGCGCGCTTGAAACCGAGCTTCTGCGCCTCTTTCAGGCGGGCGTCAGCCTGGCCGACCGCGCGCACGGTGCCGGAAAGGCCGATCTCGCCGAAGAAGACGCAATCATGGGGCACGACGACGCCCAAATGCGCGGAGACGAGCGCGCCAGCGACCGCGAGGTCCGCGGCAGGTTCGCCGATCCTCAGGCCTCCTGCGACGTTGAGATAGATGTCCTGGGGCGAAATTCCAGCACTTGCGCGGGCATCAAGTACGGCGAGCACCATTGCAAGGCGCGCGGAATCCCAGCCCACCACTGCGCGGCGCGGGGCGCCGTAGGCGGCTTGGGCGACGAGCGCTTGGATTTCGACGAGCAAGGGCCGCGTGCCTTCGACCCCGGCGAAAACGGCAGCGCCAGAGGCGCGGGTTTCCTTGGGTCCTAAGAACAGCGCGGAGGGGTTTGCCACTTCGGTCAGGCCCGTCTCGCGCATTTCGAAGACGCCGATTTCGTCAGTCGGGCCGAAGCGGTTCTTGACCGCACGCAGGATGCGGAAATTGTGGCCGCGCTCGCCTTCGAAATAGAGCACGGCGTCCACCATGTGCTCCACGACGCGGGGGCCCGCGATCTGGCCGTCCTTGGTCACGTGGCCGATCAGCAGCAGCGCGGTGCCGCGGCGTTTGGCGAAGCGGATCAGTTCCTGGCTGCAGGCGCGGACCTGGCTGACGGTGCCGGGGGCCGCTTCGATCGCGTCGGCCCACAGCGTTTGGATCGAATCGACGACGAGGACGGCAGGCGGGGTGCCGGTTTCGAGTGTCGTCAGGATGTCGCGCAGGCTGGTCTCGGCCGCGAGTTTGACGGGCGAGTCCTCAAGGCCGAGGCGCTGCGCGCGCAGGCGTGTTTGGTCGATGCCCTCTTCGCCGGAGATGTAGACCGTGGGCTTGCCGGTCTTGGCGAGCGCGGTCAGCGCTTGGAGCAGCAGCGTCGATTTGCCGATACCCGGATCGCCGCCCACGAGCAGTGCGGACCCCGCAACCAAACCGCCGCCGCAGACGCGGTCGAACTCGGCGATGCCGGTTAGGAGGCGGGGCGGGGCAGGTGACGTTCCCTTGACGGTTTCAAGCTGGATCACCCGGCCGCCGCGCGCAGAAACTTTGGCGCCCGGGATAGCCGCCGCGTCGGCCTCCTCGGCCAGCGAGTTCCACGAGCCGCAGCT
>JAEUML010000081.1 GCA_016792785.1 Alphaproteobacteria bacterium | reverse complement strand
TGTCCGCGACGATCGCGACGTATTTCCTGAACGACATGTTCGGCAGCATGGTCGGGCCGTTGTGGACATGGGCCGGCATTCCCGACCGCAACGCCGTGTTGGAGCACACGTTCGAGACGATGTGGAACGGCGAGCGCGGCTTCGCCCTGCCCCGCCATGTGTCCGCCGGTTTCCTGGGTGCGCGGTTCGCGGCGCCAGGAGCCGGGCGTACGCCGATCGAACTGCTGCCGCATCTCTTGCTGAACGGCACCGACTTGGGGTCGGGCAAGCGGATGATCACCTCGACGATCCGCTGGGCGCAGGCGCAAGCGCTGTTTCCGGATTCGGGCGACTTCGTGCGGCTCGCCTCGCGCGACGTGCGGCTTTCGACGGCGGTGACGAACTCCGCGCGCTTTCCCTTCATCTCGCCGGCCGGGCGGTTCGTGAGCGCGGGGCCGACGGGGGCGACCTCTTACCAGATCATCGACGGAGGCTATTTCGAGAACTACGGCGCGCGCACGGTGTGGGAGTTGGGGCGCGCAATCGAGGACCTGAACGCTGAGGACCCCTCGCTCAACGTCGTGCCGATCGTGGTCGTGGTGAGCAACGACCTTGACGCGGACCAGCCGCCGCGCGCGAAGGGCGGAAGGTGCCGGCGCATGCTTGAAGACATCGCCGAGGACGGCGCTCAGGTGACGATCCGCTGTGACGAGCCGATCGCGGCGGAGCGCTGCGTCGAGACCGCGCGCGCAGGCGCGAGCCTGAAGCCGCAGGATCAGACGATCGTGCCGCAGTCGATCGCGCCAATCTTCGGCCTCGCCGCAACGCGCACGGCGCATGGGCGCGACGCGCTCAACATTCTCAGGCGTGATTTCTGCCGGCCGCAGACGGGCGAAGAGGGCGACCCGCGCGTGCGCATGGTGCACATCGCGCTGCCGAAGCCCGATCCGGCGAGGGGCGAGGCGGCGCCGATGAACTGGGTGTTGAACGAGCAGGCCTGCGATTACCTGCTCAACAAGGCGCCGTGGCTCGGTTTCAATGTGCGCCAAGCGCGACGGCTAAACGATACGATCGATGCGGTCAGGGGCGTGACGCTGCGCGCGTCGCAGCCCGACAAGCCCTCGCCGATCGATTGTTCGCCGTAAGCGTCACTGCAGGCGGCGCAGCGGCACCGGGTCTTCCGGTTCCTCGGGCGGCACAAGATCGAGCGTCGGTTGCGCGCCCGCCGGCAGGTCGCGGACTTCGACTTGGCGCAGTTTGCGTTCGACCGCGCGCGTGCGCACGCCGACGTCGTGAATCGTCTTCTGCGCGGACTGGAGTTGCTTGTCGAGCTTGTCCCAGACCTCGGCATAGCGCTGGAACTCCGCCTTCGCTTCGCCGAGGACGCGCCAGACTTCGCTTGAACGCTTCTGAATCGCGAGCGTGCGGAAGCCCATTTGCAGACTGTTCAACAGCGCATGCAGCGTGGTTGGCCCCGCGACGGTGACGCGGTGTTTCGACTGCAGGCGCTGGACGAGGCCCGGCGCGCGCATCGCCTCGGCGAACAGACCTTCGGTCGGCAGATACATGACCGCGAAGTCGGTCGTTGCGGGAGGGCGGACGTACTTCGACGAGATGCGCTTGGCCTCGTTCTCGATGACGGCGGCGAGTTCTTCGGCCGCGGCGCGTATCGCATCCGTGTCGCTGCCGTCCCAGGCGGCCATCAGGCGCTCGTAAGCCTCCTTCGGGAACTTGGCGTCGATGGGCAGCAGCACGTCGGCGCCGTCCGATTGGCCGGGCATGCGCACGGCATATTCGACCATCTCGCTCGAACCTTGTTCGACCTTCGCGTTCGTGACGTACTGGTCGCGGGCGAGAACTTGTTCGAGCATCGCGCCGAGCTGCACCTCGGCCCAGCCGCCACGGTCCTTCACGTTCGACATCACGCGCTTCAGGTCGCCGACGCCGATCGCGAGCGTCTGCATTTCGCCGAGGCCCTTGTGCACCATCTCCAGACGATCGGAGACCAGCGCGAAGCTTTCGCCGAGGCGTTTCTCGAGCGTGCCTTGCAGTTTTTCTTCGACGGTCGCGCGCATCGCTTCGAGCTTCTGCTCGTTGTCGGCACGCAGCTTGTCGAGGCGTTCGGTCACGGTCTGGCGCAGCGCCTCTTGCGTCACGGCGTTCGCGTCGGCGAGCGCTTTGACATCGGTTTTGAGGCCTTCGCCGAACGTGTTGATCGTGCGGCGCACTTCGTCGCGCAGCGCGTTCGCGAATTCGGCGTGGGTGCGGGCGAATTCCTCGAAGCGCTTGTCGACGGACGTGCGGCCGTCGGTCATCGATGCCTGCAGCGAGGTTCCGAATTTCAAGATCCCCTCGCCCACCTCTTCGCG
>JAEUML010000063.1 GCA_016792785.1 Alphaproteobacteria bacterium | reverse complement strand
ATGTGGGGCGGGTCGTTCGGGACGCGGGTGGCGCAGCACTATACGCGCCGCTACGGCGCACGGGTGCGCGCAGTCGTGCTCGACGCGGCGACGCCAGTCGACGACTCCATCTTCGTCAGCGCGCCGCGCTATGGACAGGCGGCGCTCGAGCGAATGTTCGACGATTGCGCAAGTGACAAGGCGTGTGCGACCGCGTTTCCCAACTTGCGCGCCGATTTCGATGCGATCTTGAAGCTTGCGGACGCAGGGCCGATCTCAACCGACATCGTGGATCCGCGCACGGGCCGCGTGCAGCGCATCGACATCGACCGCGATGCCGCGGCGGGATTCGTGCGCGGCGCGCTCTATGCCGGATTTACGCGAAGCGTCACGCCATATGCGATCGCGCAAGGCGCGCGCGGCGATTTCGGCCCGCTGGCGGCGCTCGGCTCCATGACGGGCGAATGGTCGGTCGAGACGATGTCGCTGGGCTCTATGCTCGGCATTCTGTGCGGCGAGGATCAAGCACGTGATTTGGGCGAGAAGTCGGCCGGACATTCGTTCGGCTTCATGCGCGATAGCTACATTCGTATCTTTGCGGGGGCTTGCACGGTGTGGCCGTATCGTGCGCTGCCGCCCGAGATGTTCCGCGCCTTTCGTTCGAATGTGCCGGCGATGGCGATCTCCGGCGCCGCCGATCCCGTCACGCCGCCGACGGCTGGCGAAGGGGCGTTGAAGATGTTCGGCGCGCGCGTGCATGTCGTGATCCCGAACGGGTTTCATACGAACAGTTCGTCGAAGTGCCTCGCCGATTTGATCGGCTCGTTCCTGCACGATCCGGCGAAGGGCGGGCGCGATCATACGTGCGTCGCGAGGATAGCGCCGCCGCGCTTCATTGTTTCGCCGACGCTGTAGGGGAGGGCTCCATGATTACGGGTGAAGGTTTGCGCAAGCGGTTCGGCGCGGTGACGGCGGTCGACGGGTTTTCGTTTGCAGCGCAAGACGGCGCGATCACGACGCTTCTGGGCGGCAACGGGTCGGGGAAGACGACAACGCTTCGGATGATCGGCGGGTTGATTAAACCCGACGCGGGAAGCGTTGTGATCGACGGCGCCGATGTGAGCCAAGCGCGGCGGCGAGCGCTGTCGCGGCTTGGGATGCTACATGATGAGTTCGGGCTCTATCCGCGGCTTACGGTGGTCGAGCATGTGCGGTTTGCCGGACAGCTTTACGGATTGAGCGGCCGCAAGCTGTCAACTGCCGTCGAGGGCGCCGTTGACGCGCTCGGGCTGCACGACATTCGCAACCGGTTCGCCGCGGGTTTGAGTCACGGGCAGCGCATGAAGACGGCGCTGGCGCGCACGATCATACACGGCCCTCGCAACTTGGTGCTGGACGAGCCGACTCGCGGGCTCGACGTATTTTCGGTGCGTGTGTTGCGCGAACTGCTGAAACGGTTCAGAGCCGACGGCGTCTGCTTGCTGATGTCCAGCCACGCGATGGCCGAGGTGATGGAACTGTCCGACCGCCTGATCGTGATCGACAAGGGGCGTCTAGTCGCCGAGGGGGCGCCGGCGGAAATCATTGCGCGGGGCGGGGGCGGCGATCTTGAGGCTGCGTTTCTGAATTTGACGGGAGTTGCGGCATGAGCGCGCTGACGATCTTCCTCAAGGAATTCATCGATCTCCTGCGGGACCGGCGGGCATTGTTCTCGGGGCTTGCCTATGTCGCCTTCGGGCCTGCGGCGGTGTTGCTTACGGTGAACATGCTCGCGGCGCAGACGCGCGAGACTTCGTATGCGCCGATCAAGTTCTGCGGCGCGCAATCGGCGCTGCTGGCGCAGGAGTTGACGGCGGCTGGGCTCTCGTTCGATCCCAAAGCTTCGATATGCGTGAACGTCCCCGACGATCTGGAGGCGCGGCTTGCCGAAGGGCGCAGTGCGCGGGTGCACGTGCGGGGCGACTTGACGGCGCAGGCATCCACGATCCGAAAAGTGGAAAGCACACTGGCACGCTTTTCGTCGACATTGGGCGGGCAACGGTTGCTGGCGCGCGGGGTGTCGTCTTCTGTGGCAAGCCCGCTCACCGTCGATACGCAAACCACGAACAGTTTCTCGCGCCAGGCCGACATTATCGCGCGGGTGCTGATCATCCTTTTCGTGATGGCGCCGTTCTTCGTTGCCGTCGCCGCGGCTGCCGACATGACGGCCGGCGAGCGCGAGCGGCGATCGCTAGAGCCTTTGCTCGCGCATCCGGTCGGCGCGTTCAGCATCGTCATGGGCAAGTGGCTTGCGGCTGCGACGCTCGGCGTTGCAGGGACGGCCGCGTGTATTATCGGCGGGCTTGCGCTGTTGGAGCACTCGTCGCTGGCGGAGTTGGGCATCCGGCTTGAAACGGGACTTGAGGCGGGGTTGACGGTCACGCTCTATTTGGTGCCGCTGACTTTGCTGGTCACGGCGCTGCAGATCGCGGTGGGCTTGTGGTCGAAGAACTTCAAGGATGCGCAGAGCTATCTGATGTTGATGTCGTTCGCGCCGGCGGTGCTGGGTTTCGTCATGACGGGCGAGCGGTTGGCGCAGGCGGGGCTGTGGCCGTTGGCGTGGGAGTTGGCGGCGCTTTCCGGACCCCTGCTCAAGTCGACCACGCCCTCGGCGCCGTTTGCGATGGTTGTAGCGATTGAGCTTGCGCTCACGTTCACGGTGCTTGTCGTTTGCGCGTTTCGACTGAGGAGCGAGGCGATATTGTCGCGCTGATGACGAGCTATGACGAGATCGCGCGAGCCTACGGGCCCTTGATCCGGCGTATCGCGCGCTCCTACGAGGCGAACGGCGCGCGCGCCGACGAGCTTGTGCAGGACATTCATCTGGCGCTGTGGCAGGCGCTGCCGCGCTATCGCGGGGAGGCATTGGTCAAGACGTTCGTTGCGCGGGTCGCGCACAACAGGGCGATCAGTCATGTGGCGCGCGAGGCACGCGAGCCGCGGGCGGTTGAACTCGGGGAGCACATTCCCGCACACGATACCTCGCCGGAGGATGTCGTGGCGCGCGGCGATCTGCGCGCAAAGCTCGAAGCGGCTGTGCAGCAATTGCCGGCGAATTTGAAAGTCGCGGCGACACTCGCGCTCGAAGGATTCGCGCCTGAGGAAGTGGCCGAGGTGCTCGGCATTGGCGTGTCGGCCGCTTCGGTGCGGCTGCACCGGGCGAAAGAACGGTTGAAAGAGATGCTGAAAGGGTCGGTGACATGAGCGGAACCGATTGGAACGAACTCGAGCGTGCGTGGCAGAGTTTGCCTAGCACGGCGACGCCCGCGGTCGCGGAAATGCAGCGGGCGCGGCGCTGGCAATGGTGGTCGGTCGCCTATCTGTGGGGAGAGGTTGTGACGGCCATCTGCGGGTTCTTGGCCGGCGGTTGGCTGCTCTCGCGCGGCGATACGTTCTCGATCGTGATGGGTGCTTCGACCATCGTGTTCGTGGCGGCGGTTTCGACCGCGTCCTACTGGGCACGTTCGCTGAGAGGCGAGCGCGTCGACGATCCGGTGATGCAAACGGTGGCGTCTGCGATCCAGCGCGTGGAGACGGGTCTTCGTCTCGCGCGCGCGACGTTGTGGTCCGTGTGTGCGGGGCTTGTTTGGCTTGCGGTGTTGGCGGCGTCGGTTCACCTTGTGGGGGGCGCGGCCGAATATCCAAGGGGGTACGTTGCGATTGCAGTCGCGCTTTTCTGGCTTGCTCTCGTCCTTGCGGGAACGATCGTCTACCAACAGCGGCGGGCGGTGGATTTGGCGCGGCTGAAGGCGGTCGAAGCGGCGCTCAAAGCCGAGGTTTGACGTCAGGATGCGGGGTGCCGCCTGGGCGCCGAACGCCCATCTTGCGTCCGCAACATGGGCCGATTGATATGCTTGAGATGAGCGGACGATATGAGACAGACGCCGCGCGCTATCGCGCGTTCGAGACACGCGACGTGGCTGCGGAAGGGCACTTCATCATTGCGGTGAAGACGACCGGCATCTACTGCCGGCCGGGGTGTCCGGCGCGGCCGCCGAAGCGGGAGAATGTCGAGTTCTTCGGCACGATCGCGGAGGCCAAGCGCGCGGGCTATCGCGCGTGTCTGCGCTGCAAGCCGGATGAGCCGGCGCAGGGTGCGCGGATCGCGAAGCTGGTGACCGAGGCTTGCCGCAAATTGGAGCGGGACGAGAAGGTCCCGAGCGTCGCATCGCTCGCGAAGGCGGCAGGCTTCAGCGAGGGGCGGTTTCACAAACTGTTCAAGCAAGCGACCGGCTTGTCGCCGAAGCAGTATGCGCTCGCCAAGCGGGTCGAGAAGTTTCGTGAGCGGCTCAAGGGCGGCGAGACGGTGACGGCGGCGCTCTATGATGCGGGGTTCAACGCGTCGAGCCGGGCTTATGAGGCGAGCCGGCGTTTGGGCGCGCGGCCGCGCGATGTGAAATCGGGCGGGGCTGCGCTGACGTTGAAAGCGTCGGTTGCGCGCTGTTCGCTTGGGTTTGTCGGCATTGCGATGAGCGAGCGCGGCTTGTGTGCGCTCGCGTTCGGCGACAGTGCGAAGGCGGCGCGTGAAGGCGTGCAGTCGCGCTTTCCGAAGGCGCGGCTTGTCGAGGCCGAAGGCGATCTTGCGGATGCGCTCAAGCGCGTCGTCGCATTGGTCGAAGAGCCGGCGGGCGCTCTCGACTTGCCGCTCGACATCCGTGGCACGGCGTTTCAGGAACGCGTGTGGCAGGCGCTGCGCAAGATTCCAGCGGGCGAGACGCGAAGCTATAGCGCCATCGCGCGCGCGATCGGCGAACCGACCGCGCAACGCGCCGTCGCGCAGGCGTGCGGGGCGAACAAGATCGCCGTTGCAATCCCGTGTCATCGCGTGGTCGCCAGTGACGGCGGCATCGGCGGTTATGCGTTCGGCGTGAAACGCAAGAAGGTTCTTCTTGCGAAGGAAGCTGCGGAGTGAACGCCGCGCGAAAGATTGCGGAGCGCACTTCTGATGCGGCGGAGCGCCTTGACGCGTTGGATTGGGTGCCGGTTGTCGAGGCGCTTCATGCACGCGGCTTTGCGGTCGTATCCGATGCGATGACGGCCACAGAGTGTGCCGATGTTCGGGCGCTCTATGAACAGGCGGGTTTGTTCCGCAGCCGTATCGTGATGGCGCGGCACGGGTTCGGGCAGGGGGAGTATCAGTACTTTGCCTATCCGTTGCCGGCGCCGGTTGCGCCGCTCAGGCGCGTTCTCTATTCGCGCCTTGCGCCGGTTGCGAACGC
The DNA here is from genome assembly GCA_016792785.1 of Alphaproteobacteria bacterium. Taxonomy (GTDB): domain Bacteria; phylum Pseudomonadota; class Alphaproteobacteria; order Micropepsales; family Micropepsaceae; genus SZUA-430. The sequence continues at coordinate 3,338 of JAEUML010000063.1, read as the reverse complement.
GTGGAGCGAGGCGCTTGGCCCGGGCGAGCGGTATCCGGCCACGTTGGATGCGTTTCTGAAGCACTGTCATGCGCAAGGACAGGTGCGACCAACGCCATTGCTGCTGAAATACGGCGCCGGGGACTACAATCGGTTGCATCAGGATCTCTATGGTGGCGTGCAGTTCCCGTTGCAGGCCGCGTTGTTGCTGAGTGCTCCCGACGCGGACTTCGAGGGCGGCGAGTTCGTGCTGACCGAGGCGGCGCCGCGGAAGCAGACGCGCGCCGAGGTGGTGCCGCTTCGCCAGGGCGACATGGTCATCTTTGCGGTCAACAACCGGCCGCAGAAATTGGCTAAAGGGTGTTCGCGTGTCGCAATGCGCCACGGTGTGAGTACGGTTCGGCGCGGCGCTCGAATGACGCTCGGCGTCATCCTTCACGATGCCGCCTAGCGGGAGGTGCGCGTGATCGACCTGGCGAGCCTGCAGCGCGAGTTGGCCGCGTTGGGTGTTCGCGCCGGCGACGTCTTGATGGTGCATGTTTCGCTGCGGAAGATGGGGCTTGCGCGCAGCCAGTTCGGTGCGGGTGGGCCGGAGCTGTTGCTTCACGCGCTGGAGGCGGCCGTCGGTGCGGACGGTACGCTGTTGATGATTCTGGGCAGCGAGTACGCCTATGACTGGGTCAACTCCAAGCCGATTGAGGAGCGTGCGCAATTGCTCGCGGGCACGCCACCCTTCGATCGGCTGACAGCGGCCGTGCTGCCGGAAGTCGGTTGGTTCGCAGAGGTGTTTCGCCGCGCGCCCGGCACGATGTTGAGCGACAATCCAAGCGGGCGGTTCGCGGCGCGCGGGGCTCGCGCGGCGGAGTTGCTGTGCGATCAGCCTTGGAACGATTACTACGGGCCGGGTTCGCCATTGCAAAAGCTCTGCGACGCGGGGGGTAAGGTGCTGCGGCTCGGCGCGGACCCGAACACCGTGACCGTGCTTCACTATGCGGAGTATCTCGCGCGTTTGCCGGAGAAGCGGCGAACGCGGTGGGACTACGTGGTACCCGGTGCGGCGGGGCCGCAGCATGTGTGGGTCGAGTGCCTCGACGACGCCGAGGGGATCGCGGATTGGGGCGGCGAGGACTACTTCGCGATGATCACCAATGCGTATGTGGCGACGGGGGCCGCGCGGCAAGGCGTTGTCGGACGCGCGGCGTCCGAATTGATGGATGCGGCCTCGTTCGCGGCGTTCGGCGCCTCGTGGATGGAGAAGAACTTCGCGTAACGCTTACGCGCGTTCGATCAGCGCAGCGTAGCAGCCGCGGCGGGCGAAGTGGGCGTGAAGGTAGTCGACGGTCTCGTTTGCGAGCAAGCGGTCGATCAGCGGTTCGAGGTCACGGCCATCGACGACATCGGCGTCGAGCATCATGCCGTCTTTCGCGTAGGCGCGGAGCGAAATGAGGCGCGCTTTCAGTTGCGCCGGGACTTCGTTGCGGAATTCGGCCCGCGGGGCGGTGCGTTCGCGGATGAAGATCGGCCCTTTCGAGGCATAGGCGGTTTGCGAGGTTTGATGCGCGTGGGGGACGAGCAACAGCGTTTCGCCGGGTTCGGCGTCTTCGAGCGTGATGCGGCAGGGGAAGCCGGGCTTTTCGTTCGCGACGTAGCGCTTGGCGTTGTGGCGTGCGAGGTCGGCGTCGTTCAGGCCGAAGAGATGCTCGAACGGTTTCGCGCTCAGGCCGGTGATGCGGAAGGTCATGTTCGTGGTCCCGTTTGTGTGAGAGCGAACATGAGCTGCGGCGCGCGTTCGGGCATTCCGCTTTCTGACGTCGAACTTCTAGAGACCTGCGTCCTTCGTGACGCGGTCGAGGGTGGCGCAGTAGGCTTTCAGGTCTTGGCGGTCAGCCCAGTCGCGAAAACCGTTGCTCATCGTGTTGTTCAGGGCGGCGTATTCTTCGGGCGTGATTTTGCCGGCCTTCCGCGCTTCCACGAGCTTGTGCGTGATGTCTTGCGCCTTGAGGCCCGCTTGTTCGGGCGTGGTGCAGGCCAGGCGCACCGGCGGGCTCGACTGTTTGGGCGCTTGTTCGCCGCAGGCGGCGAGGGTCGCGAGGGCGAGGACTAAGACGCTTCTTTTGATCATGCGGCGGTATTTCGGGGTTTTGTGTAGCCGCGTCAATGGCCGCTATGGGTGCGCTTCAGCGAGGCGAGGTCGACCTTGAAAACCGTGACGTCGCCGCGCTTTTCGATGATGCCGGTCAGGCTGACGCGGTCGGCGACGTGGTCGAGGATATCGTCGGGCGGGATGGCACGGCCGTCGGGCAGCGTCATCAGCATCACCGGCGGGGCGTCGCCGCCGCGGCTCACGAACATTGGCGGGATACCGCCGCGGATGCAGAGGCTCGCGCAGGCTTTGTGGATGTGGCCATCGCCCGGCCGCATGACGCCGAGCCAGCATTTCGAATCGACGATCTCGCCTTCGATGGTCACCGCGCCGTGGATTTCGCGGTCGGCGTCGGCGACGGGCGGGGCGTCGGTCTTTGCGACGTCGTTGCCGGTGGCCGCGAGTTGGATCATGCCGACCGCCGCGCGCTCGATCAGATAGCCTTGGATCTTGACCGAGGCGCCGTCTTCGATGCCAGCGAGCATCGGTTCGGCGCCGCGCTTTTCATCCGAGATGACGATGTAGGTGCGCGGGGCGCCGTTCTCGATCGAGCGAAGCGTGGGGTAGGGTGCGCGGGTGAGCGTGCCGACGAACTCCTGCGGCGTCTCGGCCCAGCGGCCATCGCCCGGCTGTTGTTGAAGTTGAGCGATGAGCCAGGCGTCGAGCGCGACCAGGCCCAAGAGCACGACGATGAGACCGCGGATGATCCACTTCAGGCGCGGCGGCATCGCGAGGTAGCCAACATAGAACTCCGGTTTGTCGCTCATCGCTTCACCCGATGACGGCAGGCGTGACGGCTGCGCCCTTCGGATTCGGCTTTGCGTTGACGAACACGCGGCCGTCTTTCACGCGCACGGCGAAGGTCTCCACCTTCTCGGTGTAGGGTGCTGGCGAGCGGCCAGTCGTGGGGTCGTATTGCCAACCGTGCCACGGGCAGGTGACGAGGCCGTCGATGATGCAGCCCTCGGCGAGCGGGCCCATCTGATGCGCACAGACGTTCGAGATCGCGGAGACTTTTCCGTCGTAGCGGAAGATTGCGATCTGGTCGCCTTTTGGCGTCGCGACGCGGCGTGCACGTTTTTCGGGGATGTCGGCGACGGCGCAGGCGTCGATCCATTCGCCGGGGTCGGCGGTTGTCGCCTTGCGGTCGCGGGCTCCTTGGACGAAGGCGGCGACGATGTGCAGGCCAGCGATGAACACGAAGCCTGCGGCGGTC
>JAEUML010000061.1 GCA_016792785.1 Alphaproteobacteria bacterium | reverse complement strand
GCACACGAAGAGCGCCGACGAAGTGACGCTTTCCATCAAGGAAGCGTCCGACGCGGAAGCATTTCGCCTCGTCTGCGCGAAGGCAGGACCCACACTGACGCTCAGCGCCGCCGTCCAGCAAGTCGGCATGGCCAACATGGCGCCGCCGTTCGCCATGACGCTGTCGGGCGCGTCCTTCGACGCGACGTTGGTGCCGGGCCAAGACGGCGGACCGACATTCGCCGTGACCGCGCCGCTGACGGGCGAGATGCTGACCGCCGTGCGCGACGGCACCACCGCGCGCATCTCCGTCAACGACGCCTACGCGTTCGCAGAATCCGGCATTGACCGGGGACAGGAGTTTGAGAAGTTCACCGCCGACTGCACCGCCCTCACAGGCGTCGCGGCGAAGTAGTCGCTTCCCGAGGTACCTCGCATGATCGGCAAGACGGCCGGCGACGCCCCATATCACGCGCACATCTACTACGCGGCGGACGAGCGGTCCGTCGCTGCCGCATTGCGCGAGCGCTTGAGGGCTGCGCAGCCGGGTGATCCGCTTTCGGAGATCCGCTTCGTCGGGGCACTCAGAGATGGCAAGGTGGGGCCGCACACGGTGTCCCAATTCGAAATCCACTTCGACGCCCGCCTGTTGCCGGTCGTGGAGCCCGTGCTTGCCGGATCCGGTCTGCGCGTCCTGATCCACCCGCTGACGATCGACGACCTTGGCGATCACACACGTCTGGGACGTTGGATCGGGACGCCGGTCGACCTCGATCTGACCGTCCTCGATCCGCCCGGCGTGAACCAAGGCTTCGCCCGCTTCGGCAAGACGGATTTCTGAGTCGAACAGCGGCTTCCTCCTGCCTCGAGCGCGTCTGACCCGGCGGATGACACGACCGCGCTATCGGGTATAGATGTCCTCTCGGGAAACACGGGGAACCCGCGATGCGCACCGTTCTGATCGCACTCGTCGTTGCCGCCGCGGCGCTCGCCGCCGTGCTCGTCGGCCGCACGCTCATGCTGGCCCCGTATCAGCCACCGCCGGCTGATGCTGCGCCCTCCTCCGCCTTCGACGCCGACGCGATCGCGAACCACCTCGCCGAGACCGTCCGCATCCGCACAATCTCCTGGCAGGACGGCGCGCCCGCTGAGGACATCGCGGCGAGCCACGCGGCCTTCGCGGCGCTCCGCGACTGGATCGCCACGACCTATCCGAATGTCGCGAAGACCATGACACGCGAGATCGTGGCCGAGCACAGCCTGCTCTTCACGTGGACGGGCAGCGACCCCACGCTCAAGCCCGCGCTACTGATGGCGCACTCCGATGTGGTGCCCGTCGTCCCCGGCAGTGAAGACAAGTGGACGCATCCGCCGTTCGCCGGCGTCGTGAAGGACGGTCACATCTGGGGCCGCGGCACGATGGACGTGAAGAGCGGCATCGTCGGCATGCTCGAGGCCGCCGAACACCTGATCGCCAAGGGCCATCAGCCGAAGCGCACGATCATGTTCGCCTTCGGCCACGACGAAGAAATCGGCGGCCGCGAAGGCAACGCGACGATCGCAGCCCTGCTCGCCGATAGAAAGGTCGAGCTCGAATTCGTCAACGACGAAGGCGGCATGATCACGACCGGCGTCATGGCGGGCATCACGGCGCCGGTGGCGCTGTTGGGCGTCGCCGAAAAGGGCTCGGTCACGCTCGAACTCACCGCGAAAAGTGCGGGCGGCCACTCGTCCGCTCCCGTGCCCGTCGGTGATACGGCGATCGGGCGCCTCGCACGCGCGATCGTGCGCTTGGAGAGCTCGCCGTTCGAAAGCGGCTTCGACGACACCACGCGCCGCGAAATCGAACTGATCGCGCCTGCAATGCCGTTCCTGCAGCGCCTTGCCGCCGCGAACTTATGGCTGCTCGAGCCCATCGTCGTGCGCGCAATGACGGCGAACGCAGGAAGCGCCGCGCTCGTCCACACCACGATCGCGCCGACCGTGATCGCGGGCGGTGTCAAGGACAACGTACTGCCGCCGGAAGCGAAGGCGCGCATCAACTTCCGCATTCACCCGCGCGACACGGTGCAAGGCGTCGAGGCAAAAGTGCGCACCGCGCTCGCCGATCTCGACATCGAAGTCAAGGCAACCCAGGGCGGGCGCGACCCGTCGCCGATCTCCGACGTCGAAGGCCCGCAATTCGCACTCATCAAACGCGCGGTCGAAGCGGTGAGGCCAGGCGTCATCGTCGTGCCGCATCTTGTCGGCGGCGGCACGGACTCCCGGCACTATTTCGGCCTGACGAAGAACGTCTTCCGCATGATCCCGAACGACGTCACGCCGCAAGACCTCGAACGCTTCCACGGCACCGACGAACGCATCAGCGTCGAAAGCATGCGCCGGATCGCAGACTACTACCTGACGCTGATGACGACGATGGAGTGACGCGCCCCACACGCGCCTCCAACTGTCATGGTCGGCGAAGGCCGACCACCCACGACTTCAACCACGTCATCGCGTCAAGTCGTGGATGGTCCGCCTTCGCGGACCACGACACCAACAGGGTAGGCGCGCCGTGGGCTACCCCTTCGCCCGCATCAGCATCCCGTAAAGATCGCGCGGATCGTCCGGGTCGGCGATCATGTCGAGGTTCTGCACGAACGACGTGCCTTTCACCCGCGCATGCACATAGCGCAGCGCCGCGAAATCCTCGATCGCAAACCCCACGCCGTCGAACAGCGTGATCTGCTTAGCGCTCGTGCGCCCGGTCGCCTGCCCCCCGATCACCTGCCAAAGCTCCGTCACCGGATGATCGGGGGAAAGCTGCTGGATCTCACCCTCGATGCGCGTCTGGGGCGTGTATTCGACGAAGATGTCGGAGCGCAACAGAATGTCGCGGTGCAACTCCGTCTTGCCCGGACAGTCGCCGCCGATCGCATTGATGTGCACGCCCGAGCCCACCATGTTGTCGGTCAGGATCGTCGCGAACTGCTTGTCGGCCGTGCATGTCGTGATGATCTGCGCCCCTTCCATCGCAGCCTCGGCACTCGTGCAGGACGTCACGCGCAAGCCCGTGCCCGCAAGATTCGCCGCCGCTTTGCGCGTCGCCGCCGGATCGATGTCGTAAAGCCGCACGTGATCGACGCCGCAGAGCGCACGAAACGCGAGCGCCTGAAACTCCGACTGCGCGCCGTTGCCGATCATCGCCATGGTGTGCGCGTTCTTGGGCGCCAGGTGCTTCGCCGCCATCGCCGAGGTCGCAGCCGTCCGCAGCGCCGTCAAGAACGTCATCTCGGACAGCAGCAGCGGATAACCCGTCGACACGTCGGCCAGCACGCCGAACGCCGTCACCGTCTGCAGGCCTGCCGCCATATTCTTCGGATGGCCGTTCACGTACTTGAAACCGTAGAACTCGCCGTCCGACGTCGGCATGAGCTCGATCACGCCGACAGCGGAGTGGCTTGCCACGCGCGGCGTCTTGTCGAACTGCTCCCAGCGGCGGAAGTCGGCCTCGATCTCGCCCGCCAGTTCGACGAGCACACGTTCGAGCCCCACATGCAGCACGAAGCGCATCATGTTCTCGACGCTGATGAACGGCACGAGGGCGAGCGTGGATGGTGCGGGCATGGGGCCTATCCGTGGGTGCGCGTCGGGCGGTCGAACACCTTGCGCCCCATGAGGCTCGCGACCAGATCGACCATCAATCGTGCCGTGCGCCCGCGCTCGTCGAGAAACGGGTTCAACTCCGCAAGATCGAGCGAGGTGACGAGATTGCTCTCGTGCAGGAACTCCATCACGAGATGCGCCTCGCGAAACGTTGCGCCGCCCGGCACCGTCGTACCCACGCCCGGCGCAATGCCCGGATCGAGAAAATCGACGTCGAGCGACACATGCAACAGACCTTTGGCGTGCTCGACCTTCTGCAGAAACTCGCGCAAGGGCGCGATGATCCCGCGCTCATCGAGCACGCGCATGTCGTTGACCGTGATGGCGCGCCGCTGCAAGGCGGCCGCCTCGCCCTCGTCGACCGAACGGATGCCGAAAAGGCAGACATTGCCGTCGGGAATCGGTGCCGGAAATCTCGGCAGCGCGTCAAACCCTTCGCGCCCCGTCAGATAGGCGACCGGCATGCCGTGATAGTTGCCGCTCGACGTCGTCGCAGGCGTGTGGAAGTCGGAATGCGCATCAAGCCAAAGCACGAAGAGCGGCCGGTTCTTCGCCTTGGCATGCGTGGCGATCCCCGAAACCGTGCCGAGCGACATCGCATGATCGCCGCCCATGAAAATCGGAAACCCGGCATCCGCCGCGCGACGCGCCTGAGCGCCGAGCGCAACGGTCCAGCGGAAGGTTTCAGCTTCGGCATGCACTTCGCGCGCCGAATGCCCGGGCGGTGTCAAGCTCTCGTCCATCACCGCATCGCCCCAATCGGTGACATGATGACCAAGCTCACCCAACATCTGGGCAAGCCCCGCCACACGATAGGCCGCAGGCCCCATCGTGCATCCCGGCACGCGCTGCCCCGACTCCACCGGCGCTCCGACAAGAATGCAGTTCTTCGACAAGCCGTCTCTCCGTCAGGTGCTCGCCCCGACACTATCAGACTGATTGCGCGTCCGCGAACATCCGCACGTTAACGCGGCCCCGCAACGAACAGCCTTTCGCAGACGCGAGAAGCGAACAACATTGCGTTATTTGGTAGGACACGAAACAAACGTCACGCGGGGCGCATCGCGGCCTCGCCAGCGCGGACCATCTCGCCCGACAGCAGCCGCATCACATGCTCGCGAATGTCCTTGGGCCACGGCGCGATCAGCGTTGCCAGCCGCCCGCGGTCGTCCGCAAACAGCGCACGCGAGGCTTCCTCGAATCCTTCGCGGTCGCCCGCCATCGCCGACATGAAGTGATAGGCCGCGTCGCGTGCCGCCCGCGAACGCGCCTTGGGACCGCGCCGCGCCTCGTCGACGAGCTTGCGCAACGTCACCGAAGCGCCACCTGGCTGCGCCGCGAGCCACTCCCATTGCTTGGGCAACAGCGTTACCTCGCGCGCGACGACGCCGAGCTTCGGCCTGCCCGGCCCGCGCTCCTCGCCCGCGCGGGCGTTCGAAAACATCCGCTGCAGGCGCGCCAGCATCTCGCCCGCCGTCCCGCGAATGTCGATGTCGAACGCGCGCCCCGTCGTGTCGTCGAACAGAAAGGCGGACCCGCCGCCCTTCTCGACCGCTTTCTTGAAATGGACGGCCACTTCAGAGAGGGGCCCGGAGGCCAGTCGCCGCGTGCCGTCGAACACCGTGCAGGGTTTGGAGATCGCATCGCTCATACCCAGGTTTTACCCGGGCAAAATAGCCGTGTCAATATCACCCGGGTAAAACAAAGAGGACAGACCGCGCGACGCGCGCTAAGATTCGGCGCATGACCGAATTCACTCCTCTTGCCTCGCTCCTCGGCGGTGTCCTCATCGGGCTCGCCGCCGTCTTGTTCATGGCCGCGAACGGCCGCATCGCCGGCATCAGCGGCATCGCGAGCCGTCTGTGGCCGCCGCTCGACGACAAAGACACACCGATGCGCGCGGCGTTCGTCGTCGGACTGATCGCGGCACCGCTCGTCGTCATGGCCGCAGGCGGCGCGGTCGTCCAATCTGTCGGAACGAACGTCGTGCTCATGGCGGCCGCAGGCCTGCTCGTCGGTTTCGGCAGCGTCTATGGCGCAGGCTGCACCAGCGGCCACGGCGTCTGCGGCCTCGCACGCCTGTCGAAACGCTCGCTGGCAGCGACCGCGACATTCATGGGCACCGCGTTTCTGACGGTTTTGATCGCGAGGCACGTGCTGTGAACGACGACACCAAGCGCATAGCAGCCGGCTTCGCCGCCGGTCTTCTGTTCGGTCTGGGCCTCGTCGTCTCCGGCATGTCGGACCCGGCGAAGGTGATGAACTTCCTCGACCTCTTCGGCACCTGGGACCCGAGCCTCGCCTTCGTCATGGGCGGCGCCGTCGCCGTGACGTTCGTAGGCTACCGCCTCGTCCTCGCCCGATCGCGCCCGCTGTTCGACGCGACCTTTCATGTCCCCACAACAAGGGACATCGACCCGACGCTGCTGGCGGGCGCCGCGATCTTCGGCATCGGTTGGGGACTGGCGGGCTTCTGTCCCGGCCCCGCCTTCACCGCTCTGCCGCTCCTCGCACCGGGAACGCTCATCTTCGTGCCCGCAATGCTGATCGGCATGGCGGGCGCACGGCGCACGCCGAAGATCGGCGCCACGTTGTAGGACGCAGCCGATGACGGAAACCCGCACGGTCGCCTATGACCACAACGGAAAGACCTTTGAAGGATATCTCGCCGACGGAGCGAAGGGCCGCAAGGCGCCGGGCATTCTGGTCGCACACGAGGGGCCTGGCCTGACCGAGCATCCAAGAGCGCGCGCCCGAATGCTCGCAGAGTTGGGTTACGTCGCCTTCGCGCTCGATCTCTACGGCGAACCGCCGCCGCCGATGGAGCGCGCGAGGCTTTTGGTGCGCGAACTGATAGCCGATCCTGCCTTGCTGCGCGGCCGCACGCATGCGGCGCTCGACTGCTTGAAGCGCCAGGCCGGCGTCGATGCAAACCGCACCGCTGCAATCGGATTCTGCTTCGGCGGCGCGGCTGTGCTTGAACTCGCGCGTTCGGGCGCCGACGTCGCCGCAGTCGTTGGCTTCCATGCGCGCCTCGCCACCGCCTCTTCCGAAGACGCGCGCAACATCAAGGGCAAAATTCTGATTTGCACCGGCACCGCCGACCCAATCGTCACAGCCGATCAGCGCCTGGCGTTCGAAAAGGAAATGGACGCTGCCAATGTCGACTGGCGCATGGAACTCTACGGTGGCGTCGGCCACAGCTTCACGAATCCGGAAATCGACGCCTTCAAGTTTGAAGGCTTCGCCTACGACGAGCACGCCGATCGTCACTCCTGGGCGGCGATGCGTCGTTTCTTCGACGAGGTCTTGGGCCCAGTCGCCGCTCAATAGCCTGCGCGAAACTGCGTCGGTGTTTGGCCGAACACGGCGCGAAAGCGGCTGTTGAACGTTGAAAGATCGCCGAACCCGGCGTCGAACGCGATTGCCGCAACAGCCTCGCGCGTCGTCGCAAGCTTCACCGCCGCCCGCCGCATCCGTACGTCGATCAAGTACTTGTAGGGCGTCGTCCCCGTGACCCGGCGAAACACGCGCAGAAAGTGATACTTGCTCATGTGCGCAAGTGCCGCGAGTTCGTCGAGGTCGATGGTGCGGTCGGCGTTGTCCTCGATGTGGCGGAGCGCCGTGCTGATCCGTCTCTCGTCGCCGCGGGCAGGTGCAGGCGCTTGCGCCCGCTGCCCAGCGAACGTCTCTGCGACCTGTTCGGCAAGGCGAAGGGTCAGTTGTTCCGCACCAAGGCGCTTCGTCCCGTTCGCCAACGCCTCGATCTCGACGAGCGCTGGCATCAACGCCGGCATCGCGGGCAGCGTCGCGGCGGCAAAGCAAAAGCGCCCCGTGCCGGCGGCACTCGCCGCGACCTCCTCGAAAAGCGGCCGCGACATGTGGAAGGCGATGCAGCGGTCGCCGGCGCCGTGCTCATGCCCGCACTCGAAACATGCCCCCGCATTACCCAGCATCAAGGCGCCCGGATACATCAACGCCCGCCCCGCGTCGCAGCGATAGCTGAACGTGCCCGAAACCACCGCCGCGATCGACACGTGCGAATGAAGCTCTTCGTAGGGCGCGTCGCGCGGGCCCGCCCGGCACACGACCTCCGCCATCGACCAATCGCGCCCGGCCGCGATCGCGCGGGACGTAATGATCGGATTCGCGGCAGCGTTGGCCTTCATGAACGCAACAATAGCAATTTTTCCCAAGCCCGCGAAAGCCGCGCCGGTCCAGATTGCGCTCACAAACAAGGGAGCGGCATCTGTGTTGAATCACGTGTCCATCGGCGTGCGCAACATCGCCAAGACGAAGAAGTTCTACGACGAGGCTCTGAAACCGCTGGGCTACAAGTGCCTGAGCGACGGTGCGGACTCGCTGGGCTACGGTGCCGATGCCGTCGTGTTGTGGATCGGCAAAAGCGAAAGACCCGTGCCCGCCGACATGGGCTCAGGCCTGCACTTCTGCTTCGACGCGCCCACGCGCAAGAGCGTTGACGCATTCCACAAGGCCGCCCTCGGCGCTGGCGGCAAAAACAACGGCAAGCCCGGCTTGCGCGCCGACTACGGCGAGAACTACTACGCCGCCTTCGTCATCGACCCCGACGGCTATCGCCTGGAAGCCTATTGCGGAAAGAAGGCCTAAGCGGCGAGACAACCAGCATGCGCGCGGGCTAAAATCGCGCGCATGACCCTGACCCTCGAACGCACCCTGACGCCGACGGCCGACGCACGCGCGCTGATCGAAGAACTCGAAGCCGAGCTCAGCGGCGACTACGAACCGCACCAGCGCCACGGCTTGTCCATCGACAAGGTCTTTCAACCGCACATCGCCTTCTTCATCGCCCGCGAGGACGCAAGCGCCGTCGGATGTGGCGGCCTCGCGTTCGAAGACGGCTTCGCCGAACTGAAGCGCATGTATGTCCGCCGCACCGCGCGCGGCCGAGGCATCGCCCAAGCCATCCTCGCCCGCCTCGAACAGGAAGCGCGCGCGAAAGGTGCAACCCGCCTCACCCTCGAAACCGGCGACGTGCTGAACGCCGCACTCGCCCCCTACGAACGCGCAGGCTTCACCCGCTGCGCCCCCTTCGGTCACTACCGCACACTCCCACCCCACACGATCGAACGCAGCGTGTTCCTGGAGAAGCGATTGTAGAAAATTCGCTTCAATTGCGCGCCAATATCGGCAACGCGCGCGGGCAAACTTCAACCGCCTCTTCACTGTGACCCGGTTAGGCTCTGGGCCGTCGGACCCATCAGGGGGAGTTGCGCCGATGCGCTGGCTGTTGGCCGCCGTTGTTCTGCTTGCGCTTTTCGAACCCGCGTTCGCGGCGAAGCCTGTGTCCTGTCTCGACGTTGAGGCCGAAGCCGAGGCGCGCATCGCCGCTTGCACTAGCGCGCTTGAGGCGAACAAAACGGCCGAAGCCTACGTCGATCGCGCCACCGCATACGACAGTTACGCGCGCTGGCACGAGGCGCTCGCCGACCTCGACAAGGCGCTCGCCCTCGATCCGAAGCACATGGTGGCACTGAAACTGCGCGCGATCGCCCACGAAATCATGGGCAATCGCTCTCGCGCCCTCGAAGACCTCGACCGCGCAATTGCGCTCGACCCAAGCGCGGAACTTTATGTCATGCGCGCCGGCCTGTGGGAGACGCACGACAACCAACGTCACCACGTCTCGGGTCTCCTCAGCGACGCTGAGGTCAAAGAGGTGTTGAATAAAAACGCCTTGGCTCGCGACGACCACGACCGCGCGGTCGACGCGGCGCCCGACGCAGCATTCGTCTACCTCGCCCGCGGCCGCTTCTTCGCCAAAGAGATGCGCTTGACCCAAGCAGTCTGCGACTTCTCGGCCGCGATCGCGCGCGATCCGAACGAACTCGAAGCCTACCGTGAGCGCGCGAACGCCTACATTCTTCAGAACAAATACGACGCCGCGCTCGCCGATCTCTCCCGCGTGCTCGCCGCAAGACCGAAAGACCTCGACGCGCTGCGCACGCGGCGCACGGTGTATCTTTGGATGGGCAATGCGTCGCGCGCGATCGCCGACGCCGAAGCGCTCTTTGCCGTCGCAGAGTACGTCAACGTGAGCGACCATCTCGATCGCGGCCTTGCCTATCTGCGTCGCGGTGGCGAGCCGGCTTTAACACGCGCCGAAGCGGACTTCGCAAGAGCCGCGCAGTTGCGACGTGGCAAGCCGAGTTTGCAAGAATTCATGCGGGTCCTCTGCCGCACCCTGTGTTTCTCGCGAAGAGGGTCGTCGCTCGCACGCCTTTTGCTGGCTGTGGCGCCGTCGGCGGAGAAGCTCGACCAAAACCGTCGCATCGCCGACGCCGACGCGCACATGGGCATATTGGCGTTCAAGCGGGGCAACAAACCTCAAGCCGCGCAGATCTTCGCCGCCGCACTCGGCACTTCGAAGGATGCGAGCGTGGCACACTACGGCCTCGGTGTGTTGAAATTCGAGGCGGGCGACGTCGAAGGTGCGAAAGATGACTTTGCCCGCGCTCGTTTGATCGGGGTCGATGCCGACCGGGTGTACGCCAACGCCGGCATCGAGCCCGTGCCCGCGATCCGCTCGGTCATCATCGAACCGCCGCCCGACGCCGGCATCGAACGCGATGTCGCGATGTGCCAGAACGGCAACGACTTGGCGCAAGGGCCCGGCGGCGAGATCGACGTGGCGCCCATCACCGGCGCCTGCACGCGCGTTGCGCGGTCGCAACTGCCGAAGGAAGCGCGCGCAATGGCCTACGTGAACCGTGCAAAGTGGCGCGCCATGGGCGGCGATCGCACGCGCGCCGCGGAAGACCTTGCCGCAGCGCTGACGCTTGACCCGAACAACGTCGACGCGTTGATTGCGAAGGCTTCGGTCGCGGCGGGAGCCAGAAAATTCGCTGAGGCGCGCGATCTCTTCGACCGGGCCGCCACCGTGAGCCCGAAGTCTTTCCACGCCGTGTTCGGACGCTGCGAGATGTTGGCCGAGCTTGGCGAGTTGAAAGCGGCCGTCGCCGATTGCGACCGCGCCATCGCATTGTCGGGTCAACCCGAGAGGTTCGGCGTCCGCCGCGCGCCCGTCCTGTTGCGCGCTGGCGAGTACGCGCGTGCGCTCGCAGACTACGATTTGGTGTTGCGCGAAGACGCCCGCTACGGCCTGCCTGAAAATCCGTACGCGCGCTTCGGACGCGCTGTCGCCCTGAAGCGTTTGGGCAATACGGTCGGCGCCGATTCCGATCTCAAGCTGGCGCGCGCTCAAGTGCCCGGCATCGACCGCGAGTTCGCCGCACTCGGCATAAGGCCGTGACAGCGCAACGCACCATCTCTTAACGTCTCGTTAACCGCGCTTAACCAGCATTAATCCTTTGATTCTGGGGGCGTTGTGTAATGAGTACGTTTTATCGGCTGGTGATGAATTCCGTCTGCCGTTCCAACCATCACCGCCTGGCCGTCGATGCGTTGCGGCACTTGCGGGGCGAACAGGCCGGCGCCTGGCGCGACCTCTTCCTGCACCACCACAAACGCTACCTCGAAGGCACGAAAGCGCCGGACGAGGTCTTCAAGGACTTCAAGAACCACGTTCTGCACCCGCGCGACGGCGATTGGGGCGGCGCGCCGATGGCCGCGCGCGAGTGGTACCGCCGCACAGTACGCGCACTCGCTCAGAAGGATTGGCCGCACGCCGTCTATTGCGCGGGCGTGATGAGCCATTACGTCGTCGACCCGATTCAACCGCTCCACACCGGCCAGACGGAGGAAGAGAACGTCATCCACCGCGCCGTCGAGTGGAGTTTTTCCAAGTCCTATGCCGATCTGCAACACATCCTGGAGAACGATCTCGGCGGATATGTGGACGTTGCGGTTTCGCCCGGCAACGACTGGCTCGAGCAAACGATACGCGCCGGTGCGCGCAACGCGAACCAGCACTACGAGAAGGTCGTCGACCACTTCAACTTTGCCGCCTCCGTCAAGAACCCGAAGGCCGGCCTCGACCAGGAACTGAAGGACCTGATCGCCAAGCAGATCGGTTACGCCGCCGTGCTGCTCGCCCGCGTGCTCGAACGCGCGTTTGCGGAGGCCGCGGTCGCGCCGCCGAAGGTCAGCCTGACGCTCGACACGATCTTCGCGACACTCGCGCTGCCGATCCGCGCCGTGCTGAAGACGATTGCGAACGCCGGCGAACGTACGCTCGTCGCGCGCCAGTACGAAGAGTTCCGCAAGACAGGCAAGCTGCGCGACACGCTGAGCGAGGACGACAAGATCGTGCGCGAATTGCACGCGACCGAAGTGTTGAAAAAGCCGCTCTCGACGCTCGACGCGCAGTGGCCGCGCGAAACCGGCACCGCATACGGCACCGGCACGCCCGCTCGCGCGTTGAAGGGCGCAAAGAAAGCGCGTCCCGAAAAGCCGAAACGCGAAGCAAAGCCGGCGCCGGTGAAGGCGAAGGCCCCGCCCCCGCCGCCCGCGAAGGCGGCACCTACCAAACCCGAAGCACCACCGCAGAACGCGCGCGTCCGCTTGAGCCTCGACGCCCCCGTCGAAGAGGCGCCCTCGATCGGCGCGAAGACCGCAAGCCGCCTGACTGCGATCGGCATCAACACCGTCAAAGACTTGCTCGCGGTTTCGCCCGATGGCGCAGCGGCGCAGATCAAGTTCCGTCACATCAGCGCGAGCGTGATCCGCGACTGGCAGGCGCAAGCCGAACTCGCGAGCTCCGTCCCCGATATCACGAGTGTCGCCGCTCAACTGCTCGTCGCCGTCGGCGTGCGCGATGCAAACGACCTCGCGAACGCCGAGCCGGACATGCTCGTCAATATGATCGAGGAGTTCTGCGAAAGCGCCGACGGCCTGCGCGTCCTACGCGACGCCCCGCCGCCCAGCCGCGAGAAGGTCCAATCCTGGATCACTACAGCCCGCACCACCGCGGCCAAGCGCGCGGCGTAAGGACAAGCACCTCAACCCAACTGTTGTTTCTACCGCACAGCCAATGTTTGCCCGCTACCCAGTCACGTCCACCCCGGCGCTGCTGAGCAGGGCCCCGCGCAGGGCCGCGTCCGCCTTCAATCGCTGGCGCAGCTGCCCGACGGTTGCATGTGCGTCGATCGTGTCGTTGCCGCCGAGCGCCATGACGTGCGTATTCACGGTCTCAACTGCGGAAGGCGCACGCTCGCGAATCTTGACCGCATCGCCCGCATCAGCAAGCCCGAGCGTGCGCACGAGCGCGGCGACCTCCATCTCGACCTGTGAGACGGCTGCCGCCAGCCGCGCGCGTTCCGCGTTGACGCCGGCCGTCGCCGCTTCCGCCGAAGCGTTCGCCGCCGCCGCACGCGTTTCGGCAAGCTGCTTCTCCTGCCCCGCCGCGGCATTCTGCTGTTGCGCCGCGACGCTGGAGGCCTGGCTCGCCGCACTGCGCAACCGCGCCTCGCTCAAATTCGCCGCCGCCTGCATCTGCCCGCGCACCGCGTTGCCGATCTCCGCCCGCTCGGCCAGATAGTCGGCCGCCGCCCCCGTCGCGATCATCTGCGCCGTACCGAAGCCCGGATTGGGCGCGCCGCCGTCCGTCGGCAGCCGCGTCGTCGGCACATTGTAGCCGGTCGACACCATTGCGAGCGCCGACGGGAAATGGTCGCCCGCCTTCGGATCGTTCGGGTCCATCTGGTTCTGAACCGGGAAATACGTCATCTCGCGCCGCTGATAGCCGAAATGCAGCTGCGGCCAATTCTGCGTCGTGATGCCGGATTCGACGCGCAAGCCCCAATCCGTCTGTGTCCCCACAACCGCGAGCCGCCGTTCCCCCGAGCAACCGAGATTGGCCTCGCACATCATCTTGTCGCGATAGCGCGTCCACTGCGCCGCGATCGCGCTCAGGCACTCGCTCTTCTGCGGCTCTGTCTCCATACCGCAGATCTGATCCTGCAGATCCTTGATGCCCACGTTCTTCTTGCCGGCGAGATACATCGCCGCCGATCCGGTGGCCAACGTCTGGTTGATCTCCGGCGCGAACACGTCGCCGCCCGCGACGAACCCTGCGATCACCGGCGGCACAGCGCCCGTGTCCGTGTAGGCAGGCGCCACATAACGCTCGCGCCGTTTGTAGCCGATCTGCACCCGCGCATCCTTCGGCTCGGCGCCGATCGAGATGCCGCCCGCCGTCTCGACGAAGACAGCGTTCGGGTCCGCGCATCCGGCTGCAAGGCTCGCGCCCAACAACGCCGCAACGATCTTCGCCTTCATAGTGTCCCTCTCATCCGTTGAACGAGCCGCGCAGCAAGGACTGCACGCCCGCCTGTTCCGAAGTCCCTCCGAACACGGCGGGCATGCCGGCAGACACCGTGCCGCCCGCGGGCCACGCCACCAGTGCGTTCGCGTTCGTCACCTCGATCAATGTCTGCCGGTGATAGCCGATACCGAAATGCCGCCCCTCGGCACCCACGCCCGCCGTCACACCGGCGACCGCGATCTCAAATAGTTCGCCTGCCCGCTGCGGATCGGCCGCGGGCAAGCTGCACCATTGCAAAGCGAACCCCGCGGTGCAGTCGCCTTCATCCGTCGCGGCCGGGAGCGCGCCCTCCGCGCCATGCCACTGGTTGCGCAAATCGGCGACGGTCAGCTGCACTTCGCCAACGGTGAGCGACGTGCCGCGAAACGCGTCGTCCAGCCACACGCCGTAGAACGCAAAGCGCCGCACGGTACCCGACGCGGCCGATAGCGCCGCCGCTTCGTGCTCAACGGAGAAAAAGCCGACAACATCGCGCCGCCCGTCGTCTCGCTCGAAACTGACCGCACACCCGCAAAGCGCGAGCGCAAGCACAGGCGCGGCGCCAAGCGCACGCCCTCGCCCGAGCTCCCGCCTGCTCTGCGAATCCCCCGTCATCCGTCCAACCTGCGCGCCCGCGCGCGCCGGGGTCAACGAACGGCCGACCTAAGCGGACGATCAGCACACGAAGTGTTGCCGCGGGATTCTTGGTAACGATTTGTTAAGCAATTGAACGCCGTTCAAACAACGATTCGCGGACTACTCCGCCGGCCTTTCGCATGGCCAAGCGGCGGGTGCGGCGGCGCACTGCTCGGCCGTGCCGCGATAGACGCGACCCTCCTTCATCACGAACTGCATGCGCTCGAGCGCGGTCACATCGGTGAGCGGATCGGCCTGGACCGCGATGATATCGGCAAAGCGCCCGGTCGCGATCGCGCCGAAGTCCTTCTCGCGCCTCAGCAACTTCGCCCCGGTCTCGCTCGCTGACACGATCGCCTGCATCGGCGTCATGCCGTAACGCACCATGACCGCGAACTGTTTGGCGTTGTCGCCGTGCGGGTAGATGCCGGAATCGGTGCCGTAGCTCATGCGCACGCCCGCCTTCAGTGCCTTGCGGAAGTTCTCTCGCTGTATCTCGCCGATGTCGCGGTCCTTCTGCAGGTTCTCTTCCGGCACGCCGTTCTTCTTACCTTCGGCCTGCGTGTAGTCGGTGTTGTAGATGTCCATGGAGAAAATCGTGCCGCGCCGTGCCGCCATCGCGATGCCTTCGTCATCGACAAGACTTGCGTGCTCGACGGAATCGACGCCCGCCTCAATGCCGATCTTGATGCCCTCTGCGCCGTGCGCATGCACGGCAACGCTGCGCCCTTGGAAGTGCGCCTCTTCGACGATCGCCTTCGCCTCCTCGAGGCTGTATTGCGGCAAGCCCGGCTTCGTGCCCTTAGAGAACACGCCGCCCGTGCCGCAGTATTTGATCAGGTCGGCGCCATACTTGATGTTCTTGCGCACCATCTTGCGCACGGCGTCCACGCCGTCGGCGACGCCGCCCGCGCTATAGTCGTACTCGGGCGCAAGATTGTTCTCATCGCAATGCCCGCCCGTGATGCCGAGCGCGGGGCCGGAGGCGAACACACGCGGCCCCATCACGTCGCCGCGCTCGATCCCCTCGCGCAACGCGACATCGGCATAGCCGGACGCGCCCACGTTGCGCGCCACCGTAAAGCCTGCAAGCAACGTGCGCCGCGCGTTCATCACGCCGAACACCGCCTCGCGCGGCACCGACACGTTGTAGCTCTCGTAGTACGAGACGGTCGGATCGCTCGTCAGATGCGTATGCGTGTCGACAAAACCCGGCATCACCGTGTGGCCGGAAAGGTCGATCACCTTCGCGCCCGCAGGGATCGCGACGTTGCGCCCGACGGCGGTGATACGCGCGTCCTCGATCAGGATCACCTGATCGGCCAGCACCCGCTCGTCGATCACGTCGATCAAGCGTCCGGCCTTGATCGCCACCGTCTCCGCAGCCGTTGCAGGGACCAGGACAGCCGCAAACACCGCCGCAAATTCGAGTCTCATCAAACGCCTCATCCCTCGAAACGATGATCGAAACCCAATCCCGCCGCGCGGCGCAAGACGGCGCCTGCGTTTACCATTGCCGGCAGATCAGGGAACGCAGGGTTCGGCCGGCGGAAACGTGAAGTCCCTCGCCACACGCTTCATCGGCCAAGCGATGGCCGTGTCCTCGTCGATCAGCGTCGCGTTGTCGGCATCGACGACCGTGACGCGATAGCGCCCGTCGAACTCGGGATCGAGCGCGTCGACTTTGTCGCCGTCCATCGTCTCCGTTCGCGTGGTCAGCATGCCGTTCTCGAACCGCCAGCGTCCGGTGTCGACGAAGACGCGCGTTCCCGCCAAGCAAACTTGCGGCGTGCGGCTCTCGACTTTGAACGTGCCGTCGTCGCGCCGCTCGATCAAAATCTGCGTGAAGACGCCGTCGACCTCGACGCCCTCGCCGTACCAACGCCCGCTGACGCCGGCCACCGGCGCCGCCGACGCAACGCCGACCGCGCTCACCGCGAGCATCAAGCCGATCCGAAGAAACACTGAAAACCCCAACTCTAGTTCTTATGCAGCAGTGCGGCTCTCACACGCCGCTCGCGTCGCGCACCGTGATGATGCCGAGGGGAAAGCGGCACGTCTGGCCCATGTCGCAACTCAGCGTGCCGATCGGATCGGGCTTGTTGTAGTCGTCCCATTCGTTGAGTTCGATCGTGAACGCGGCGCTGGGCACCGCGATCGCCGCCGTCGTGCAGCGGAACTTGCCCTTGCACGCCGCGAGTTCGGGATCGAGCGGTCCGTAGCATTTGCGGAACTCGCTGCCTTCGCGGATACAAATCTGCAATTCCGGATCGACCATCGGCCAGTCCCAATTCTGACCGTTCGCCTTGTAGCGGCTGAACTCGATGTCGAGACGCGCCATCCGCTTCCATTCGCCCGGTGTGTATTCGGGCGCGACTTCGACGCGCACTTGGCCGGCCGGGATCTCTTGCGAGTACTTCTGATAGGCCGTCGGTCCGAAATAGACACCGCACGCGCCGACGACGACGCCGATGATAAACCAGCCCAATCCGCCCCCACCCGAACGCTGCGCCATTCTTTTCTCCGATAGGCCGAACGCCACCCCCAACTTTGCAACCAATCATGGCGTGACCATGTCAGGTCAATTGCCGCAAGCGCGAGCAGCGCACAATCGCCGGAAGAGTGCGAAGCGCTGGATTCATCGGATAGCGGCATCGGCGCGACATCTAAGGCGTCGGGATAGTCACCCACGCCTAGCTCTGGGTGGCCGTGCGGCAACTACCGTTGATCGAACCGTGTCATCGATACACGCGATAGTTGACCCCGTAGCTCCCGCCTAAGAAGAATATGTCAACTGGCCGGAACGAAGCCGTCGGGGGGCGGCTTCGGCACGCATTGTTGGACGGTCCGGTGTCGTTGGTCGGGCCCAATCGGGGCACAGGGCTGGCGTTGAGGGGGAACAGCATGCCGACGCCACACCACCACATGTGGTCCGAAAGAGCGGCAGCGTCATGACCACCCACGCGCACGCAAACGACGCCGCCGCCCACGCATCGTGCCCCACCTGTCAGGCAAATGAGGACACGCGTCGCAAGATGGACGATGAAGCGGACAAGAAGGCGAGGCAGAAGTTCCGTCTGTTCGTGATCCTGTATCTCGTCTACCCGGCGATCATCTTCGGCTTGCTCGGCATCATCGGATTCGGCGCGTACAAGTACTACACGGGATGGAGCACACCGCCCGAGCCGACGCAGACCGCAGAGCCCTCGTGGTGCTACCCCGGCAGCATGGCCGGCTATTCGCCCGCGCCGCGCGCCACAACCGGCGACGGTTACGAGTCAGCCATTCCGAAGGGCGGAAGCCCGCTGGTTCCGTCGATCACGCCGCAGATCGGAATCCCGTCGATCGCGTCAGGCGTGCAAGCGGGCGGTGCTTCGGCGCGCGAGCGCATTGCCTATTATGTCTATGTCAGCATCCGCGCCGCCGACGGTTCGCAAGACGCGCGCTATGAGCGCAACATGATCGGCCTCAGCCACGTCGAGCTCGGCGTCGCGCGCCAGAAATTCGCCGACCGCAGCCGCCAGGACGGACGCCTCGGTTTCATCCGTTTAGGGATCGCGCAGCTCGGCGCCGACGTTTACGACATCGCGCAGTCGGAAAAGATGACAGTGCCGTTCTGCCGTCCGAACGATTTCGCCAATGTCGACAAGCGTCAAGCCTATGTGAACTTCGCGATCGCGAGCTATTGCGACACGGCTGGCGCCACGCGCGCGAACGATTGGCTGAGCGCGGTTGCCGATCACGAAAACTTCGACGCCGAACAGATCGCGGCGATGCAAAACGAGGCCGCGAACTACCTGGCAGCCGAGCCGCAAGCCTGTGCGGTGCAACTTGCCGATCAACCGCCGCCCCAACCCGGCGCCGGCGACTACGACGACAGCGAACCCGTCGATGCGCCGCCGCCCCCCTCGGCCGCCGCGATCCGCGGCACGCAAGGCGGCGCGCCGCCCAGCGACGATGAAATCTCCGCCGCCCATGCGCGCCAGCTCTTGAACCTGGGCGACGCGGCACTCGCCGAAGGGCGTCTGAACCGCGCCCGCCGCTGGTGGCTGAAGTCGATCGAAGCCGGCAAGCGTGTCGGCGCGCAGGCCTCGATCACCGCGCAAAAGCGCATCCAGACGCACACGCTAACGTGTCATTTCACCGGCGAAAGCGTGAAGGCGATATCGCGCGACTACAAGGAACGCTCGGGTGACCTGATCCACCTGCGCGTGATCCAAGAGGCGCTGCACGCGCTCGGCCACTATGACGGCCCGGTCAATGGCGTGCTTTCGGTGCAGACGCGCGCCGCGATCCGCAAGTTCCAGCGCGAGATGGCATTCGACGAAACCGATACGCTGACGCCGCTGCAGACCGTCTACGTCATCTGCAACGCGGCCGAGACTGCGCGCGACCTATCGTCGACGAACGCGCTCGGCATCATGTACGTCACGGGCCTGGGCGTCGAACGCAACGTCGACCTCGCGCTCGAGTGGCTGCGCTCGGCCTCGACGCGCCGCTATCCCGACGCGACGTTCAACCTGGCGCTGATCTACGGCACCGGCATCGTGCTGAACTCGTACCGTCTCTGCGACATCCCGCAAGACATCGAGCAAGCCGATCAATATCTGCGCGAGGCGGCCCACCAAAATCATCCGGTCGCCGCCGAAATGTGGCGCCGGCACGCGGGCAAGTCGCCGGCCGACCGCTGGAAAGCGATCGAGGCCGATCTGACGAAGTACGACGAGCGCGGCGTCTTCAAGAAGACGAAGGAAGAGCTTCCGCCCTTGGGCAAGGATTGCAAACCGGCCGATGGCGGCTACGGCGCCGCGTCGCCGACGTGACATGAGAATGCGGGGAGTATGACCTGATGAAACGACTGTCGATGGCTCTGAGTATGAGCGTGATGGCGGGCCTGTTGGCGCTCGCCGGCTGCAAGACCGGCAAGGACCCGGCCGTAGCCTCGGTCGCGACACCCGTCGCCGTCGCCAAGCAAGCCTGTGAGGTCACCGCACTCGCCGAAGAACGCGACGTGATGATCACAGCGATCGACAGCGACGCGCCGGAGGCCGGCGACACCACGAAGGAGCACCGCTGGACGATCGTGAAGGAGAAGATGCTGGCCTACCGCGCCGAAGTCGACGCGAGCTATCGCTTCGTCACCGCGAACTGCAACTCCTACAACCTGTGCATGGAGAACAATAACTATAGCGAACAAGCTTGCGCCCAGACGCGCGCGGCCTGGGTCGAAAGCCAGGAAAAGTTCAACGAGCTCTCCGTCGCCATCAACAAAGGCAAACCCTGGCGCCACCCGCGCCACGGCGGCGGCAACAACCGCGAGTGCCACCCCTCGAACTGCGGCACCCAAGGCGGCATCTTCTCCGAAGGCTGCTGCTACGACGGGGATTGATAACGACCACAGTCCTGCATTTGCGAAAGGCGCGGCGCCGAACGGCCCGCGCCTTTAGCTTTGCATCACCTCTCGCTCGATCCGCGCAAGCAGATCGCCCCAAGCCTGATCGATCTCCGTCGTCCACGCCTCTCCCAACGTCTCGGCGAAACTGTCGCGCATGACGGTGAAGAACGCGGGGAACACCTCTTTCGGCACGCCCAAATTCTCGTGATTGACGACCTCGATGCGCATCAAATTGCCGCCATAGGCGTCGCGATCGATGAAGTCGAGGATCGCGCCGATCGCCTCGGCCAGCATGTTGCCACGCACCAGCCCGTTCGTGTCGCGCACGAACAGCGCCTCCATCGCAGGGTGCCGCGCGAACAGCCGTGCATAAACGGCGGGCGCAGGATCGCCCCGCTCGCCGACGAGCTCGAGACTGCGCATGATGGCCGCCGCGTTCATGCGTCGACCATGAACGGCAAAGGGCGCGGCCGCAAGCGTCGACGAAATTTCGCACGACCGCGTGACGCTGATCACGTCCTCTCCCCGCAGCGCGTGCAAAAAGAATGCGCATGACGCCCTCGACGGAACGTTGGCTTGTGGCCTGGCTTCTCACGCCGGTGATCACGCCTTTCATCGTCTTTCCGTTGATCGCATTCGTCGAGGCCATCGGCCTCACAGGCCGCGGGGTCAACCTCGAGAGGTTGCTGGCGACGTTCGCCAGCACACACTTCATGGACTTCGCCATCGGCGTCGCCGCACTGACCGCCGGACCTATGCTGATCGTCGGCGTGCCAACGTCGATCATTTTTGAACGGCGCGGCGTGACATCATTGCTCGCCTACGCGACGGCCGGGGCCGCCGGCGGCATCTTCTGCACGCTTGCCTTTGTGATCTATGCGGCGGGAGTCCCTCGGCCGACGGCGCTCGATGCCCTGGTCGTCGGCCTCGGAGCGCTTTATGGCGCCATCGCGGCTCTGGCCTTCCGCCTCCTCCGCGGACCCGCGGGCGCGCCTTGACCGCCTCGCCCAACTCGCGCTATCAGCGCGCCATCATGTTGCCCATGTCGAAGCGCACGAAGACGACGAAGACGCCCACCGCGGCGGCTTTGGAACGTGCGCGCGAAGCTTAGGCGCGAAAGTTGCAAAGCCCCGCCGGATCGGACGGGGCTGAAACCATCGGCACCGTCTCCGGCTTGAACCAGAGAGAAAGTCCGATGTCCCTTTCCGAGACACTGTCCGCCCGCAACGGCCGCCTGCCGCTGCCGCCCTCGCCCTCCGTCGCCGTGGTCGGCGCGACCGGCGCAGTGGGCACGGAGATGATCGCCTGCTTGGAGGCGCGCAAATTCCCGCTCTCGCGGCTGAAGCTTCTGGCCTCGCCCCGCTCCGCCGGCAAGCACGCGACGTTCCAGGGCCGCGACGTGCGCATCGACGCGATGGACGGCGCCAGCCTCGAAGACGTCGACATCGCGCTCTTCTCCGCCGGCAGCGCGATCTCCAAAGATTTCGCCAGGAACGCGCCGCGCAAGACCGTCGTCATCGACAACTCGTCGGCCTTCCGCATGGACGCCGACGTGCCGCTCGTCGTGCCGGAGATCAACGGCAAAGCGGCCTTCGAACACCGCGGCGTCATCGCGAACCCGAACTGCACCGCGATCATCTCGGGCATGGCGCTCTGGCCCTTGCACCGCGAGGCGAAGATCCGCCGCGTGATCGCTGCGACCTATCAGGCGGCCTCCGGTGCCGGTGCAGCGGCGATGGAAGAACTGCGCGCCTCGACGCAAGCCTATCTCGAAAACCGCGCCTACGAGCCGCGCGTCCTGCCCCATCCGTATGCGTTCAACGTCTTCAGCCACAACGACAAGGTCGACATTGAAAGCGGCCAGAACGGCGAGGAGATCAAGGTCGCGCGCGAACTGCGCAAGATCATGGACGCGCCCGAGCTGCGCATCGGCATCACCTGCGTCCGTGTGCCCGTGTTGCGCGCCCACACGATCGCGCTCTCGGTGGAGTTCGAGCGTCCGATCACGCACGACGCCGCGCGCGAGATCCTGCGCGACGCGCCGGGCGTGAAGATCGTCGACGACCGCGCGCGCAACTACTTCCCGATGCCGCGCGACGCTTCCGGCAAGAACGAGGTCCTCGTCGGCCGTCTGCGCCCGGACGTGAGCGACCCGACCGGCCACACGCTCGCCATGCTCGTCGCCGGCGACCAACTCCTCAAAGGCGCCGCCCTGAACGCCGTTCAAATCGCCGAGTTGTTGTTGAAGCGCTAGGCGCAGCGGCGGCGTTTGGCGGATCGCACGCCCCCGTGACACGCTTGCCCGGCAAGCGAATCGCTCGCGGGGCGGCGGGGGCCCATGCCGAAGAACATCGTCATCTGTTGCGACGGCACGTCGAACGAGTTCGACGGCGACCGCACGAACGTGGTCAAGCTCTACCAAACGCTGGTCCACGACCCGAAAGTTCAGGTGACATATTACCACCCGGGCCTCGGCACGCAGGAGGCCGCGGGCGCGCTGACCGGCTTCTCGCGCTGGTGGACGCGGCTTGCCGGTTTCGCGTTCGGCTACGGCCTCACGAACGACATCCGCGACGCCTATGTCTTTCTGATGAACCACTACGAAAAGGGCGACAAGGTCTTCCTCATCGGCTTTTCGCGCGGCGCCTACACGGCGCGCGCCGTCGCCTCGTTGCTTCACATGGTGGGCCTGATCCGCCCCGGCAACGAACAGCTGGTGCCTTATGCGATCCGCCTGATGAAGAAGGCCGGCGCCAGCGACAACGGCAAGGCGCTCGCCCGCGCCATCGTCGTCGCCCAGCAGTTCAAGCTGACGTTCTCTTCCGTCGCCTGCCGCCCGCATTTCGTCGGCGTCTGGGACACAGTGAACTCCGTCGGCTGGATCGAGAACCCGCTGCGCCTGCCGTTCACGACGCACAACCCGTCGATCGAGGTCGGCCGCCACGCGATCGCCATCGACGAACGCCGCGCCTTCTTCCGCGA
>JAEUML010000052.1 GCA_016792785.1 Alphaproteobacteria bacterium | reverse complement strand
TTCGGCTTGGAATTCTCTTCCTCCGCCAGCGCCGCCTCCGCGGCCTTCGCGATGATCGTCAGCGCTTTGATGAAATCGGCCCGCATGCGCTGGGGCAGCGCTTCCAGGATCTTCGCCTCCGACTTCAGCACCGCCGGCATCGCGGCTTTCAGCGCCCGCCGTCCCGCCGCCGTGATGCGCACCGAATTTGCGCGCGCGTCCTCCTCCGTCCGCTTGCGCGCGAGGAATTCCTTGCCCGTCAGCCGCACGATCATGTCGGCGAGCGTCGAGCGGTCGATGCCCGTCGCCTTCACGAGGTCGGTTTGGCTCATCCCTTCCTGCTGATCGACGGCATAGAGAACGGCGAACTGGCGCTGCGTCAGGATCGCGGAGTCTTGTTCGTTCGTGTACAGATCATTCGCGTACTGGTTCGCGCGGCGCAGCAGATGGCCGGGCGACGTGTCCAGGTCGAAGCTCTTTGCCATTTCGATTGTCCGGTGGAATAATCGGCGGGAAGGCGCCGTGAGAAATTGCTCCGTGTCCGTACCACATCCCTTGGAGGTGCGGAAGTTGCCGAACGGGCGCACCGGCCGCTTGCGTGAGCGGCCCGCATGAAAACGCGTAAAGAGGCGTCATGTCCGAAAAGCCCTCCCCGCTCGCGCCGAAGACGTGTTGCGAGTTCGTTCGCCGCGTGCCGCAAGGCGACAACCTCGAACGCGACGTCTGCGCCAGATGCGGTCACGTCCATTACGTGAACCCCAAGATCGTGGTGGGCGCCGTTTGTTCCTGGCACGGACGAATTCTGCTCTGCCGCCGCGCGATCGAGCCGCGCCACGGATTCTGGACGATTCCCGCAGGCTACATGGAAGAGCGCGAGACGCCGGCCGAAGGCGCCGCGCGCGAGGCCTGGGAAGAGGCGACGGCGAAAATCGCGATCGACCGCCTGCTCGCCGTTTATTCCGTACCCCGCATATCGCAGGTGCAGCTGATCTTCCGCGCGGCGCTCGCCGGCGGCGCGTTCGCGCCGGGCGCCGAGAGCCTCGAGACGAAACTCTTCGCGTGGGAGGAGATTCCTTGGGACGAGCTCGCCTTCCCGAGCGTCCATTGGGCGCTCACGCACCACCGCGGCGTCGAAGGCCGCGACGACTTCCCCCCGTTCGACAACCCGCGTTGATGCGATGAGGTATCGCGGCGTGCTGGCGCGCGGCATCAAGTGGGTGGGCGAACCCTCAAGCCCGGGCGCGACGCTGCTGGGCGGTGCGAATCCGGCTGTCGACGCGCACTACGCAAAGGAACGCGCCGCGCGCATCGAAGCGCTGTTCCGTCACTATGGTCTTGCACCCAAGGCCCCGCCCGCCGCCGGCCGCGATGCCGTTTGGGATCTGCTGCTCGCGCTCGCCCGCGCGCATGTGCCGGGGTTTCGCCTGACAAAGCCTGCGAAGCCGAAACGCAAACGCGGCCGCCCGCTTGGGCGCGTGAAGCGCGGCACCGCGCCTCATCGCGAGGTCTTTCGCGGCGTCGAGCTGTTGCGCAAGCGCGACCCGGACCTTTCCGTCCGCGCCGCCTGCGCCAAGCTGAAGCGGACCGGCGGCCCGGCCTTTGCAGCGCTCTCCGTCGAAGCCCTGCGCAGCCGCCACCGCGCCTGGGCCAAGCTCATCGGCGTCACCCGCAAAGACCTCGACCCCGAAGTGAAGAAGTCACTGCGCCACCGCTGGAGCGAGAAGTAAGGCGATACCTGACGCGAACATCCAACCAAGTTCGACGTGGCCAGGCAAGCCAGCCTTCGCTAAAGCTACGGCGGCCGAGCGATGCAACACATGGCCCGCCGAAGCCTTGGCGTAGGCGGGCGAAGCGCGACCCCGCCACCAAGTCGCCGCGCAACAGCAAATAGTCGTCATGGCCGGCCTTGAGCCGGCCACCCAGGGACAAAGCGCAAGCGGTTCCACCGCTCTGCTCCACGAACCCTGGGTGGCCGGGTCGCGCTTCGCGCCCGGCCATGACGAAAGAGGTTGATGGGTCAGGCTGGGTGGGAAATTCGCGCGCAACCGAGTCTGGGTTTTTCTGTCCACGATTTGTTCCTATACGTCGAACAGGTGTGGGCGAGAAAGGCGTGCGCATGATCGCGTGGTCGGAGTTGGCCGGACTTGGCTTCTCGGTGTTTCCGCTGAAGCCGCAGGAGAAGCGTCCCTTGGGCGCGTGGGAGAAATATCAGACCGCGCGCCCAAGCGCGGAGGAACTGAAAGACTGGGCCGCACGTCCCGGCCTGAACGCGGCGATCGCCACCGGCGCGGTGTCGGGCATCTTCGTCGTCGACGTCGACACGTCGCAAGGTGCTTCGGCGATCGCCGCGCGCGGGCTGCCGCCGACGGCCTCCGTCGTCACCGGCAAAGGGCGGCATCACTATTTCCGTCATCCCGGTTTTCCGGTGAAGAACTCGGCCGGCCGCATCGCCCCCGGCGTCGATGTGCGCGGCGACGGCGGCTATGTCTGCGCGCCGGGCAGCATCCATCCTTCGGGCGCGCTCTATCGCTGGGACCCGCCGCCCGCGCAAGTGCCGGTCGCGCCCGCGCCGGGTTGGCTGATCAACGAGCTGCGCAAACATCAGTACGCGGACTATCTGGCGAAGACGTCCGATACGGTCCCCGCGCCCGCGCCTGAACCCGCGCCGCCGCGCCACAGCGAACCCGGTCCTTACGCGAAGGCCGCGCTCGACCGCGAAGTGGCGCGTCTGCGCGCGGCGCGCGAAGGCACGCGCAACGCCACGCTGAACATCGCCGCGATGGTCTTCGGCCAATTCGTCGCCGGCGGCGAGATCGGCGAGCAGGACGCACGCACGTGGCTGAACGACGAAGCGCTCGCCATAGGGCTCACCCAAGCCGAAGCCCGCGCCACGATCGCAAGCGGCCTGAAGAAAGGCATGAGCGAACCCCGCTCCGGCGCACGCGGGAAGAAGCCCGAGGCGCCGCAGCCGCGCATCCCCGAGCCCGCCGGCGTGCTTGGCCAAGGCATCACCGCGGCCGAGCTTCAAGGCAAGCGTTTCGCGCCCATCCGTTGGGTGGTGCCCGGCATCGTCGTCGAAGGTTTGACGCTGCTGGCGGGCAAGCCGAAGCGGGGCAAGTCGTGGTTCGCGCTCAACTGCGCGCTGGCGGTGGCGGGCGGCGGGCGCGCCTTGGGCGCGGTCGAGTGCGCCGAAGGCGACGTGCTTGCGCTCATGCTCGAAGACAACGCGCGCCGTCTGCAGGACCGCCTGCGTCAGCTCGCGCCGAACGGCGCCTGGCCTGCGCGGCTCACGTTCCACACCGCCTGGCCGCGCCTGGGCGAAGGCGCGCTCGAAGCGCTCGAAGCATGGGCCGCCGCGCGCGCCGAGCCGCGGCTCATTCTTATCGACGTGCTGGCCGCCGTGCGCGCCGCCGGCAACGACCGAAAATCACCGTACACGGACGATTACGGCGCGCTCGAAGGGTTGCAGAAATTCGCCTCGAAGCACCGTCTCGCGCTCGTCGTCGTGCACCACTGCCGCAAGGCCGCGGCCGACGACGACGTGTTCGACGAGATCAGTTGCACGACCGGCCTGACGGGCGCGGCCGACAGCGCGCTGGTCTTGAAGCGCGGCGAAGGCAAGACCGATTTCCTCTACGGGCGCGGGCGCGATCTGCCGGAGTTCGAAAAGGCCGTGACGTTCGACAAGACGCGCGGTCTGTGGACGGTGCTGGGCGAGGCCGACGATTTCCGCGGCGACGAGATCGAGCGGCGCGTCGTCGATGCGCTTGCCTTGTCCGACCGGCCGCTGCCGCTCGCCGACGTGGTGGCGGCCTCGGGCGGCGCCTACGAAGCGGTCAAGCAGCGCCTCTATCGCATGATCGCCGCCGGCCGCATCCGCAAATGCGGCCGCGGCAAGTTCGCGCCCGCCTGAGCGCGCAAAGACAAGAGAGGCGTTCCAAACGTTCCATCGTTCTCGGAAAGGCCCCCGCGCCGCGGAAACACAAGCCCCGCGCGGCCGCCTGAGAAGAGAAGCGAAGAGAACGAAGGAACGCCCCGCCCGGCAGACCCCGCCGCTTGCCACCGGCAAAGCGGAATGACCCGTCGTGTCTGAAACGAACGCCGCCGTCGCAGAGTGTTCTCGTTTCCGGTGGACGCGATGGCGTTTCAGCTTCACCGCGAACGTTCGACCGCACAACAAATGGTCGTCATGGCCGGGCTTGACCCGGCCACCCAGGATCAACGCGCAAACCGCTCCGCCACTCTGCTTTACGAACCCTGGGTGGCCGGGTCGCGCTTCGCTTGCCCGGCCATGACGACCATTTGCGCGAAAAGAGAACGAAAGAACGAGAAACAAGGCTTAGCGCTCAAGCGCATTCGTCTCAGCCGGAGTCGCGGGCCGAAGGTAAGAACGCTACCGCCCCCCTGTGGGGCGGTCGAACTTTCATAGCGCAGCGGAGAAAGTTCGGGTGGGGGACCACGTCCGATGGTGTCCCCCACCCGATCCTTCTCGCCCTCACGGGCTCGAACGATCGACCGCCCCACAGAGGGGGCGGTAGTGTTCTCCTTCCACTTCAGGCGAACCCGCGCCCCTCAACTCACCGGCGTGAGCGCGGGCTTGCCCGCGGCGCGCGCGCAGGCTGCGACGGTGGCGTCGTCCGCGCCGCCCGGCACCGCCTCGGCCCGCGTCACCGCGCCCGCATAGACGAAGACGAGCAGCGTGCATCCGCCGCTGCCGCTGTATTGCCAAAGCTCGGCGCCCGGCTCCGTCCGCTTCAGCGTCGGCTCGCCCCAGAGCGAACGCAGACGATCCGCGCTCATGCCGGCGAGCGACGCCTGCGGTGCGTTCGGTGCGGTAGCGGGGGCTAGGGCAGGGCGCGTCTCGCTCGGCGCGGCTGGCGCGGCCGGCGGCGAATCCGATCCGACGAGACCGTTCACCGTCTGACAGCCGCCGAGCATCGCACCCGCAACCAATCCCACGACGACCCGCAACGTCCGCATCATCCGTTCCTCGCCAGTTTGTTGTACTCGTGCGTCA
>JAEUML010000046.1 GCA_016792785.1 Alphaproteobacteria bacterium | reverse complement strand
CCGAGATGGTGATGCCGGGCGACAACGTGACGATGGAAGTCGAGCTGATCGTGCCGATCGCGATGGAAGAGAAGCTTCGCTTCGCCATCCGCGAAGGCGGCCGCACCGTCGGCTCGGGCGTCGTCGCGAAGATCATGAAGTAAGGCAGGACGATCTAGGGGTGTAGCTCAGCTGGTAGAGCATCGGTCTCCAAAACCGAGGGTCGTGGGTTCGAGTCCCTCCGCCCCTGCCAAGACGTAGAAGACGATTAGCGACGAAGGCGAATGAAGACGATGGCGGACAAGAACGAAAGCGGTGGCAGCGGCAAGGCCGTCGAACCAGCGCCGCCGCGTCAGGGTTTCCTGACGTGGATTACGAAGGCGCCGCAGTTCTTCGCGGAGGTGCGTCAGGAGGGCGCGAAGGTCACGTGGCCGACGATCGCCGAAACGCGCGTCACGACGATTGCGGTCTTCATCATGATCTTGTTGTCGATCGTGTTCTTCGCGCTCGTGGATTTCGCGCTGAGCAACGTCGTCAAGTTCGTGCTCGGGCTGGTGTAGCCGCCATGGCGCAAACGCAAGCAAACACGCCGGCCCGCTGGTACATCGTCCACGCCTACTCGAATTTCGAGAAGAAGGTGGCCGAGGAGATCAAGAAGCAGGCGCAGCAGCACGGCCTGTCGGAGCTGTTCGAAGAGGTGTTGGTCCCGACCGAAGAGGTCGTCGAGATCCGCCGTGGCCAGAAGGTGAATGCCGAGCGCAAGTTCTTCCCGGGCTACGTTCTGGTGAAGGCGCATCTGACGGACGAGGCGTACCACCTCGTGAAGAACACGCCGAAGGTGACCGGCTTTCTCGGCACCGGCAACAAGCCGATCCCGGTCAGCCAGGCCGAGGTCGACCGCATTTTGAATCAGGTGAAGGAAGGCGTCGAACACCCGAAGCCCGCCGTCACCTTCGAGATCGGCGAACAGGTGCGCGTGGCCGATGGTCCGTTCGCCTCGTTCAACGGCCTCATCGAGGAAATCGACGAGGACCGTTCGCGCCTCAAAGTCGCCGTGTCGATCTTCGGCCGCGCGACGCCCGTGGAATTGGATTTCGGTCAGGTCGAAAAGCTCTGACCCGTTTTTGACGTGCCGTGAAGTTGCGGGAGGCGAGGGCGGAAGCCCAAACCGTTTGAACCGCTAAGCCATAGAAGAGGAGATGAGTTCGTGGCGAAAAAAGTGATGGGGCAGATCAAGCTCCAAGTCCCGGCGGGGGCTGCAAACCCGTCGCCGCCGATCGGGCCCGCGCTCGGTCAACGCGGTCTGAACATCATGGAGTTCTGCAAGACGTTCAATGCCCGCACCCAGGAGATGGAGAAGGGCATGCCGATCCCGGTGGTCATCACGTACTACCAGGACAAATCGTTCTCGCTGGAAATGAAGACGCCGCCGGCGTCGTTCCTGCTGAAGAAGGCGGCCAAGATCGACGGCGGTTCGAAGAAGCCGGGGCTCGAGCCGAAGGGTTCGGTCACGCAAGCCGATCTTCGCAAGATCGCCGAGATGAAGATGAAGGACCTGAACGCGAACGACATCGATGCCGCGATGAAGATTATCGCAGGCTCCGCGCGTTCGATGGGCCTCGAGGTTAAGGGGTAAGCGCCATGGCTGATGCGAAGAAGAAAAAGGCCCCGAAGGAAGGCAAGCGTTTGTCCGCCGCCCGAGAAGGCGTCGATCCGCGCAAGCAATATCCGCTCGCCGATGCGGTGAAGATGGTCAAGGCGCGCGCCAAGGCGAAGTTCGATGAGACGATCGAGGTTGCTCTCAACCTCGGTGTCGATCCGCGTCACGCCGATCAGATGGTGCGCGGCGTTGTGAACCTGCCGAACGGCACGGGCAAGAAATTGCGCGTCGCGGTGTTCGCGAAGGGCGCGAAGGCCGAGGAGGCCAAGAACGCGGGCGCCGACATCGTGGGCGAGCAAGATCTGTTCGACGTCGTGAACGGCGGCAAGATCGACTTCGACCGTTTGATCGCAACGCCCGACATGATGGGCCTCGTCGGCCGTCTGGGTAAGGTGCTGGGCCCGCGCGGCCTGATGCCGAACCCGAAAGTCGGCACCGTCACCATGGACGTGACGAAGGCCGTGAAAGACGCGAAGGGCGGCGCGGTCGAGTTCCGCGCCGAGAAGGCAGGCATCGTGCACGCCGGCGTCGGCAAGGCCTCGTTCAGCGAGACCGCGCTGATCGAGAACATCCGCGCCCTTTTTGACTCGGTCATGAAGGCCAAGCCCGCGGCGGCGAAGGGGAACTATCTGAAGAAGATGGCGATCTCCTCGACGCAGGGACCGGGCGTGGTCATCGAGACTTCCACGGTGATGGGAGCCTAGAAAAGAATTCCGGCGGCAACGCCGGTGGACGGGAGCGAATGCGCTTCCGCCTGTCCGAGACTGCAGGCGGCCCGCAAGGGCCTTAAACGCGAAAGCCAGCATAGACGGGAGTTGAGTGCGTAACTGCTTCGAACTCTTGGGACAGGATTTCTTGCAGAAGGGAAGGGCGGGGCGACAATCCCGGCCGGAACGAAAACAAATAGGAGCTAAAGGTGGATAGAGCGCAGAAAGCGGAAGTCATCAGCCAGCTGAACGACGAGTTCGGCAAGGCCGGTGTCGTCGTGGTCGCGCGCTATCAAGGCATGACCGTGGCCGACATGTCGAAGCTACGGTCGCAGATGCGGGCGGTGGGAGCCTCTTTCAAGGTTTCCAAAAACCGTCTCGCAAAGCGTGCTGCGGAAGGCACGATGGCAAAACCCATGCAGGACCTCTTGAAGGGTCCGACCGGGATTGCCGTTTCGTCCGATCCGATTGCGGCGCCCAAGGCTGCACACGAATACGCCAAGACGAACCCGAAGTTCGTCATTCTCGGCGGTGTCGTGGGCAACCAGTTCTTGGACGCGAAGGGCGTGGAGGCTTTGGCCTCGCTGCCGTCGCTCAACGAACTCAGGGCGCGTCTCGCAGGCATGCTGAAACAGCCGGCGACGAAGGTCGCCAGCATTCTGCAGGCACCGGCCGGGCAGCTCGCCCGCGTGGTCGGCGCTTACGCCAAGAAGAGCGCATGACGCACTGACGAATGTCTCAAGATTGAAAGCATCAAAGGAACGCATACATGTCCAAACTCGAAAAAATCGTTGAAGAACTCTCGACGCTGACCGTCATGGAAGCGGCCGAACTCTCCAAGCTTCTCGAAGAGAAGTGGGGCGTTTCTGCGGCGGCACCGGTTGCCGTTGCGGCGGCTGCGGCCGGTCCGGCGGCACCGGCGGCCGAAGCGAAGACGGAGTTCTCCGTCGTCCTCGAAGCTGCGGGCGACAAGAAGATCAACGTCATCAAGGTCGTGCGCGAACTCACGGGTCTCGGGCTGAAGGAAGCCAAGGACCTCGTCGAAGGCGCGCCGAAAGAAGTGAAGGGCGACGTGCCGAAGTCTCAGGCCGAAGAGTGGAAGAAGAAGCTCGAAGCCGAGGGCGCGAAGGTCGCGTTGAAGTAATTGGGGGAGGCGGCATGACGCTGCACTCCTCTCGAATGATGTGACTGGTCACACCGTCCGCGGGGCAATCCCCGCGGGCGGTGAGGCCGTTTCCGAAGAGACTGGATTTAAGGATCGATCATGGCGCTGTCGTTCACGGACCGCAAACGGGTACGCAAGACATTCGGGCGGATTGCAGAGGTGGCTCAGCTGCCGAACCTCATCGAGGTTCAGCGCGAGTCCTACGCGCAATTCCTCCAGATGAACGCGAAGCCCGACGCGCGTGAAAATTCCGGCCTCGAAACGGTGTTCCGCGGGGTGTTCCCGATCACCGACTTCGCCGAGACCTCGCGCCTCGAATACGTGCACTACGAATTCGAAGAGCCGAAATACGATGTCGACGAATGCCGCCAGCGCGGCATGAACTTCGCCGCGCCGTTGAAGGTGAAGCTGCGCCTCATCGTGTTCGAGGTCGATCCCGAAACGCAGGCGAAGTCCGTCAAGGACATCAAGGAACAAGACGTCTACATGGGCGACATGCCCCTGATGACGGAGCACGGTACGTTCATCATCAACGGCACCGAGCGCGTGATCGTGAGCCAGATGCACCGCTCGCCGGGCGTCTTCTTCGACCACGACAAGGGCAAGACCCACGCCAGCGGCAAGCTTCTGTTCGGCGCGCGCGTCATCCCCTATCGCGGCTCATGGCTCGACTTCGAGTTCGACGCGAAGGACATCATTTATGTGCGCATCGACCGGCGCCGCAAACTGCCGGCGACGTCTCTCCTTTACGCGCTCGGCCTCTCGGGCGAGGACATCCTGGCCCACTTCTACCGCCAGGTGACTTTCAAAGAGCACAAGGACGGTTGGACGACCGCGTTCGACGCCGAGCGCATGCGCAACCTGAAGCCGACGCACGACCTGAAGAACGCCAAAACCGGCGACGTCGTGATCGAAGCGGGCCGCAAGCTCACGCCGCGCGGCGCGCGCAAGCTCGCCGAAGAGGGCTTGAAGCAACTGCTGATGCCGTCCGAGGAACTCTACGGCCGCTATCTCGCGCTCGACATGGTCAATGCCGAGACGGGCGAGATCTACGCCGAGGCGGGCGACGAGGTGACCGAGCAGGTTCTCGAAGAGCTTACCGACGCGGGCTTCGACGAACTCGCCCTGCTCGACATCGATCACGTCAACACCGGCAGCTACATCCGCAACACGCTTCTGGTCGACAAGAACCAGTCGCGCGAACAGGCGCTGATCGACATCTACCGCGTCATGCGTCCGGGCGAACCGCCGACGCTCGACACGGCGGAGACACTGTTCGGCGGCCTGTTCTTCGACTCCGAGCGTTACGATCTGTCCGCGGTCGGCCGCGTGAAGATGAACTCGCGCCTCGGCCTCGACGCGCCCGACACGATGCGCACGCTGCGTCGCGAAGACCTGCTCGCGGTCGTGAAGATCCTGCACGACCTGCGTGACGGCAAGGGTGAAGTCGACGACATCGACAACCTGGCCAACCGGCGCGTGCGCTCGGTCGGCGAGCTGATGGAGAACCAATACCGCGTCGGCCTCCTGCGCATGGAACGCGCGATCAAGGAGCGCATGTCGTCGGTCGAAATCGACACCGTCATGCCGCACGACCTGATCAACGCGAAGCCGGCCGCCGCCGCGGTGCGCGAGTTCTTCGGTTCGTCGCAGCTGTCGCAGTTCATGGACCAGACGAATCCGCTCAGCGAAATCACGCACAAACGCCGCCTCTCGGCGCTTGGGCCGGGCGGTCTCACGCGCGAGCGCGCGGGCTTCGAAGTCCGCGACGTCCACCCCACGCACTACGGCCGCATCTGCCCGATTGAAACCCCGGAAGGCCCGAACATCGGTCTGATCAACTCGCTCGCCACCTACGCGCGGGTGAACAAGTACGGTTTCATCGAAAGCCCGTATCGCCGCGTGAAG
The DNA here is from genome assembly GCA_016792785.1 of Alphaproteobacteria bacterium. Classification (GTDB taxonomy): domain Bacteria; phylum Pseudomonadota; class Alphaproteobacteria; order Micropepsales; family Micropepsaceae; genus SZUA-430. The sequence goes on along the minus strand of JAEUML010000046.1, from coordinate 10,011 downwards.
GACGGCAAGGTGACGAACGAGGTCATCTATCTGTCCGCCATGGAAGAGGCGAAGTACGCGATCGCGCAGGCGAACGTGCCGCTCGACGTGCGCGGCCGTTTCACGGACGAAATCATCTCCTGCCGCAAGGGTGGCGACTTCGTCCTGCTCACGCCGGACCGCATCGAGTTCATGGACGTGTCGCCGAAGCAGCTCGTCTCGGTGGCCGCGGCGCTCATTCCGTTCCTCGAGAACGACGACGCGAACCGCGCGCTCATGGGCTCGAACATGCAGCGTCAAGCCGTGCCGCTGTTGCAATCGGAAGCACCGTTCGTCGGCACCGGTCTTGAGGGCGTCGTCGCCCGCGACTCGGGTGCTGCGATCGCCGCGCGCCGCACGGGCATCGTCGACCAGGTCGACGCCACCCGTATCGTCGTTCGCGCCAGCGAAGAAACCGACGCGACAAAGCCCGGCGTCGACATCTACCGCCTGCAGAAGTTCCAGCGCTCGAACCAGTCGACCTGCATCACGCAACGTCCGCTGGTGAAGGTGGGTGACCGCGTGGTCGCCGGCGACATCGTCGCCGACGGCCCGTCGACCGAAATGGGCGAGCTCGCGCTCGGCCGCAACGTGCTCGTCGCGTTCATGCCGTGGAACGGCTACAACTTCGAAGACTCGATCCTGATCTCCGAGCGCATCGTGCGCGACGACGTCTTCACCTCGATCCACATCGAGGAATTCGAGACGATGGCCCGCGACACGAAGCTGGGGCCTGAGGAAATCACGCGCGACATCCCGAACGTCGGCGAAGAGGCGCTGAAGAACCTCGACGAAGCCGGCATCGTCTACATCGGCGCCGAAGTGAACCCGGGCGACATCCTGGTGGGCAAGGTCACGCCGAAGGGCGAAAGCCCGATGACGCCGGAAGAAAAATTGCTGCGCGCGATCTTCGGCGAAAAGGCCTCCGACGTTCGCGACACGAGCTTGCGTCTGCCGCCGGGCGCGTCGGGCACGATCGTCGAAGTGCGCGTCTTCAACCGCCACGGCGTCGACAAGGACCAGCGCGCGCAAGCGATCGAACGCGAAGAAATCGAACGCTTCGCCAAGGACCGTGACGACGAACTCGCGATCCTCGAGCGCAACATCTACTCGCGCCTTGAAGAGCTTCTGCTCCACAAACAGGTTGCGCACGGTCCGAAGGGCATCGCGCCGGATTCGAAGGTGACGCCTTCGATGCTCGAATCGATGCCGAAGGCGCATTGGTGGCAGCTTGCGCTCAGGAACGACAAGGCGCAGGGCGAAGTCGAAGCGCTGAAGAAGCAATACGACGAGGCCAAGAACCGTCTCGAAGCGCGCTTTGCCGACAAGGTCGACAAGCTGCGCCGTGGCGACGAACTGCCGCCGGGCGTGATGAAGATGGTCAAGGTCTTCGTCGCCGTAAAGCGCAAGCTTCAACCGGGCGATAAGATGGCCGGCCGTCACGGCAACAAGGGCGTGATCTCCAAGATCGTGCCGATCGAAGACATGCCGCACCTCGAGGACGGCACGCCGGTCGACATCGTCTTGAACCCGCTCGGCGTGCCGAGCCGCATGAACGTCGGTCAGATTCTGGAAACGCACCTCGGGTGGGCGTGCAACGGCATCGGCCGTCAGATCGGCGACCTGGTCACGCGCTATCGCCGCGACGGCAAGGCCGACCCGCTGCGCAAGCACTTGAAGACGGTGTTTGGCAACGACGCGCATCTGGCCGAACAGAACGACGACCAGCTGGCCGAACTCGCCGAAGGCATGATCAACGGCGTGCACATCGCAACGCCCGTGTTCGACGGCGCCCACGAGGCCGACATCAACAAGATGCTCGAACTCGCGGGGCTCTCGGTGTCGGGTCAGGTGACGCTGCACGACGGCCGCACGGGCGAGCCGTTCAAGCGGCAAGTGACCGTCGGCTACATCTACATGCTCAAGCTGCACCACTTGGTCGACGATAAGATCCACGCGCGCTCGATCGGGCCGTACAGCCTCGTCACGCAACAGCCGTTGGGCGGCAAAGCCCAGTTCGGCGGACAGCGTTTCGGCGAAATGGAGGTGTGGGCGCTCGAAGCTTACGGCGCGGCTTACACGCTGCAGGAAATTCTGACCGTCAAATCGGACGACGTCGCGGGCCGCACCAAGGTCTACGAGGCGATCGTGCGGGGCGACGAGAATTTCGAAGCGGGTATCCCTGAGAGCTTCAACGTGCTCGTCAAGGAAATGCGCTCGCTCAGCTTGAACGTCGAGCTGGTCACGGAAACGCCGGCGCCTTGAGCGGCGGCGAAGGAACAAGAAGGTCGGTGCGTGAAGGCGAAAGCTGCGCACCGGCCGGACGATATTAAGGAGAATCGAACTCCATGAATCAGGAAGTCCTCAACGTCTTCAACCCGGTGACCCCGGCCCCGACTTTCGATCGCATCCGTATCGCGATCGCAAGCCCGGAGAAGATTCAGTCCTGGTCGTACGGCGAAATCAAGAAGCCGGAAACGATCAACTACCGTACGTTCAAGCCGGAACGCGACGGCCTGTTCTGCGCGCGCATCTTCGGTCCGATCAAGGACTATGAGTGCTTGTGCGGCAAGTACAAGCGCATGAAGTATCGCGGCATCGTCTGCGAAAAGTGCGGCGTGGAAGTGACGCTCTCGAAGGTCCGGCGCGAGCGCATGGGCCACATCGAGCTCGCTTCGCCCGTGGCCCACATCTGGTTCATGAAGTCGCTGCCGTCGCGCATCGGCATGCTGCTCGACATGACGCTGAAGGACCTCGAACGCATTCTCTACTTCGAGGGCTACATCGTAATCGAGCCCGGCCTGACGCCGATGAAGGAGCGCACGCTGCTCTCCGAAGAGGAGTATCTGCGCGCGCAGGACGAATACGGCGAGGACAGCTTCACCGCCATGATCGGCGCCGAGGCGATCCGCGAATTGCTCTCCCGCCTCGACCTCAAGACGTTGAAGGAAGAGTTGCGCAAGGAAATCGCGACGACGACGTCGGAGCTGAAGCCGAAGAAGCTCGTCAAGCGCTTGAAGCTGGTTGAGTCGTTCCTCGAATCCGGAAACCGCCCGGAATGGATGATCCTGCAGGTCGTGCCGGTCATCCCGCCGGAACTGCGCCCGCTCGTGCCGCTCGACGGCGGCCGCTTTGCGACGTCGGACCTGAACGATCTCTACCGCCGGGTCATCAACCGCAACAACCGCTTGAAGCGCCTGATCGAACTCCGCGCGCCCGACATCATCATCCGCAACGAAAAGCGCATGTTGCAGGAATCGGTTGACGCGTTGTTCGACAACGGCCGTCGCGGCCGCGTCATCACGGGCGCGAACAAGCGTCCGCTGAAGTCGCTCGCCGACATGCTGAAAGGCAAGCAAGGCCGCTTCCGTCAAAACCTGCTCGGCAAGCGCGTCGACTACTCCGGCCGTTCGGTCATCGTCGTCGGTCCCGAACTGAAGCTGCATCAGTGCGGCCTGCCGAAAAAGATGGCGCTCGAGCTGTTCAAGCCGTTCATCTACAACCGGCTTGAAGCGAAGGGCCTCTCGGCGACCGTCAAACAGTCGAAGAAGATGGTCGAAAAGGAACGTCCCGAGGTTTGGGATATCCTGGCAGAAGTCATCCGCGAGCATCCGGTTCTCCTGAACCGCGCCCCGACGCTTCACCGCTTGGGCATTCAGGCGTTCGAACCGGTCTTGATCGAAGGTAAGGCGATCCAGCTTCACCCGCTGGTCTGCACGGCGTTTAATGCCGACTTCGACGGCGACCAAATGGCCGTGCACGTCCCGCTGTCGCTCGAAGCGCAGCTGGAAGCGCGCGTGCTCATGATGTCGACGAACAACATCCTCTCGCCCGCGAACGGCAAGCCGATCATCGTGCCGAGCCAGGACATCGTCCTTGGTCTCTACTACTGCTCGCTCGACCGCGACGGTGAGCCCGGCGAAGGCAAGTCGTTCATCGACATGGGCGAGGTCGAGCACGCGCTGGCGCAAGGCGTCATCACGCTGCACTCGAAGATCAACGTCCGCTACAAGACGGTCGACGCCGACAACAAACCGGTCACGATTCGCGTGCTGACGACGCCCGGTCGCCTGATGATCGCAGAACACCTGCCGCGCCATCCGGCCGTGCCGTTCACGATGGTCAACCGCGTGCTGCGCAAGGCCGAAATCAGCGCGCTCATCGACATCGTCTATCGCCACTGCGGTCAGAAAGAGACCGTGCTGTTCGCGGACGCGATCATGGGTCTCGGCTTCCGCGAAGCGTTCAAGGCGGGCATTTCCTTCGGTAAGGACGACATGGTCGTCCCGCGCACGAAGGAGCGCCTGGTCGAAGAAACGCGCAAGCTGATCAAGGACTACGAGAAGCAGTACCAGGACGGCTTCATCACCGAGGGCGAAAAGTACAACAAGGTCGTCGACGCCTGGTCGAAGTGCACCGACCGCGTCGCCGAAGAAATGATGCGCGAAATCTCCTCGCAGCAACGCGACGAGACGACGAAGCGGGTCAAAGAGATCAACTCGATCTACATGATGTCGCATTCTGGCGCGCGCGGTTCGCCGACCCAGATGAAGCAGCTCGCCGGGATGCGCGGCCTGATGACGAAGCCCTCGGGCGAAATCATCGAAACGCCGATCATCTCGAACTTCAAGGAAGGCCTCTCGGTGCTCGAGTACTTCAACTCGACGCACGGCGCCCGCAAGGGCCTCGCCGACACCGCCTTGAAGACCGCGAACTCGGGCTACCTCACGCGCCGTCTGGTCGACGTCGCGCAGGACTGCATCATCGTGCTCGACGATTGCGGCACGAAGCAGGGCATCACGGTTGCCGCGGTCGTGGACGGCGGCAACGTGGTCGCGACCTTGACCGAGCGCATCCTCGGCCGTACGGCCGCGGAGGACATCAAGGACCCGGCGACGAACAAGACGCTGGTTAAGCGCGGCGACGAAATCGGCGAAGACAAAGCTGAGATCGTCGAGGCGGCGCACGTCTCGAAGGTCAAGATCCGCTCCGTGCTGACCTGCGACCTGAAGTCGGGCGTCTGCGCGAAGTGCTACGGACGCGACCTCGCGCGCGGCACGCCGGTCAATTCCGGCGAGGCTGTGGGCGTCATCGCGGCGCAGTCGATCGGCGAGCCGGGCACTCAGCTCACCATGCGCACGTTCCACATCGGCGGCGCGGCCCAGGTGGCCGAGACGTCGTTCTTGGACGCAAGCCACGACGGCAAGGTCAAGATCGTCAACAAGAACGCGGTCAAGGACTCGACCGGCATGCTGCGCGTCATGGGCCGCAACAGCCAGATCGTCATCGTCGACGACAGCGGCCAGGAACGCGCAAGCTACAAGGTGCCGTTCGGCGCCCACTTGAAGTTCGACGAAGGCGAGAAGGTCAAGCGCGGCGAACGTATCATCGAATGGGACCCCTACACGATCCCGATCCTCACGGAAAAGGCGGGTTACGTGAAGTATGAGGGCCTGGTCGAAGGCATCTCCTTGAAGGACGTGACGGACGAATCGACCGGCATTTCCAACAAGGTCGTCATCGACTGGCGGTCGAACACGCGCGGCAGCGATCTCAGGCCCGCAATTTCGATCCGCGACAAGAAGGGCGAGGTCATCAAGCTCTCGAACAAGTCCGAGGCGCGCTATTTGCTCGCCGTCGACGCCATTCTCTCGGTGGACGATGGGTCGGAAGTGCGTGAGGGCGACGTTCTCGCGCGTATCTCGACCGAAGGCGCCAAGACCCGCGACATCACCGGCGGTCTGCCGCGTGTTGCCGAACTCTTCGAAGCCCGCAAGCCCAAGGACCACGCGATCATCGCAGAAGCCGACGGCTGGATCGAATTCGGCAAGGACTACAAGAACAAGCGTCGCGTGATCCTGAAGCAGAAGGACGACAAGGAAGAGCCGATCGAATACCTGATCCCGAAGGGCAAGCACGTCGCGGTCGCCGAAGGCGATTTCGTCGAAAAGGGCGACTTCATCTTAGACGGCAACCCGGCACCGCACGACATCCTGCGCATTCGGGGCGTCGAGGCGTTGGCGGCCTACCTCGTCAACGAGATCCAGGAGGTCTATCGGCTCCAGGGCGTGAAGATCAACGACAAGCACATCGAGGTCATCGTCCGTCAGATGCTCCAGAAAGTGGAGGTCGAAGACGGCGGCGAAACGACGTTGGTGGCCGGCGAACAGCTCGATCTCATCGAATTCGAAGAGATCAACGCCAAGGCAAAGGCCGAAGGCTTGAAGCAGGCGTCGGGCAAACCGGTGCTCTTGGGTATCACCAAGGCCTCGTTGCAGACCCGCTCGTTCTTCTCGGCCGCATCCTTCCAGGAAACGACCCGCGTCCTGACCGAGGCGGCCGTCTCCGGCAAGGTCGACCAGCTCGAAGGCCTGAAGGAAAACATCATCGTCGGCCGCCTGATTCCGGCGGGAACAGGCCGAATGATGACCAAGATGAAGAACCTGGCCGCCGACCGCGACAAGGCGATCCTGGCCGCTCGCCAGGCCGCGCTGCCGGCCACCGCGACCCCGCCGGCAGACGCCGCGGAGTAGGGTGGAAGAGAAACAAAAGGCCGGGCCGAAAGCCCGGCCTTTCCGTTTGTTGTCGGCCATTCTGCCGCGCGAAATCGGGGCCGAATCTGGTTGACGGAAGAAAATTGCGCGGATAGAACCCGCACCTCATTTGACGGCTGGCCGTAGGGCAACGCCCTAAACGCTCCGCTTGAGTCCAATGAGTCAGGTTTGAACGCACGACCTTCTGGCGCCGTATCGCCGGACGGTCCTCTGCATTTTGACCAAGCGCGACCGGGGGCAAGGGCACGACCCTCCGCGAGCGCTTCGTTGTTGTTTGCCGCTCGTGCGCCCGAACGATGAGTGAAGCTGAACCGTATGCCGACGATCAACCAGCTGATCCGCAAGCCGCGTCGCCCGAACATCGCGCGCACGAAGGCGCCTGCCTTGCAGGCCTCGCCGCAGAAGCGCGGCGTCTGCACGCGCGTCTACACGACGACGCCGAAGAAGCCGAACTCGGCGTTGCGCAAGGTCGCGCGCGTGCGCCTGACGAACCAGCAGGAAGTGATCAGCTACATTCCCGGCGAAGGTCATAACCTTCAGGAACACTCGGTGGTCCTGATCCGCGGCGGCCGCGTGAAGGACCTGCCCGGCGTCCGCTACCACATCCTGCGCGGCGTGCTCGATACGCAGGGCGTCAAGGACCGCAAACAAGCGCGCTCGCTCTACGGCGCCAAGCGTCCGAAATAAGGAGATCGCACGATGTCACGCCGCCGCCGCCCGCAAAAGCGCGTCATTCTCCCCGACGCGAAGTATAGCGACCTTATCATTGCGAAATTCATGAACTGCCTGATGTACGACGGCAAGAAGTCCGCCGCCGAACACATCGTCTACGGCGCGCTCACCACGATCGAGCAGCGCTCGAAGTCCGACCCCTTGAAGCTTTTCCACGCCGCCCTCGACAACGTCGCCCCCGCGATCGAAGTCCGCTCCCGCCGCGTTGGCGGTGCGACCTATCAGGTCCCCGTCGAAGTGCGCCCCGACCGCCGTCAGGCGCTGGCGATCCGCTGGATCATCAATGCCGCGCGCGCCCGCAACGAACAGACGATGCAGCAGCGTCTGTCGGCCGAACTGCTCGATGCCGCCAACAACCGCGGCACGGCCGTGAAGAAGCGCGAAGACACGCACAAGATGGCCGAAGCCAACCGCGCGTTCTCGCACTACCGCTGGTAACGAGAGAGTCCCCGTATCATGCCCCGCACCACCCCCCTCGAGAGATACCGCAACATCGGCATTGCCGCGCATATCGACGCCGGCAAGACGACGACGACGGAGCGCATTCTCTACTACACGGGCAAGTCCCATAAGATCGGCGAAGTCCACGACGGCGCCGCGACGATGGACTTCATGGAGCAGGAGCAAGAGCGCGGCATCACGATCACGTCGGCCGCCACGACCGCCTTCTGGAACGACCACCGCGTCAACATCATCGACACGCCCGGCCACGTCGACTTCACGATCGAGGTCGAACGCTCGATGCGCGTGCTCGACGGCGCGGTCGCAGTCTTCGACTCGGTCGCAGGCGTCGAGCCGCAATCCGAAACCGTCTGGCGCCAGGCCGACAAGTACCGCGTTCCCCGCATTTGCTTCGTCAACAAGATGGACCGCACGGGCGCCGACTTTTACCGCTGCGTCCAGATGATGATCGACCGCTTGGGCACGAAGCCCTGCGTGGTCCAATTGCCCTACGGCGCCGAAGCCGACCACAAGGGCATCATCGACCTGATCGAAATGCGCGCGGTCGTCTGGAAGGACGAATCCCTCGGCGCCAAGTTTGAAATCCAAGAAATTCCGGCCGATTACAAAGCCAAGGCCGACGAGTGGCGCCACAAGCTGCTCGAGCTCGTCGTCGAAATGGACGACGACGTGATGCAGGCCTATCTCGACGGCAAAGAGCCCGACGCCGCGACGCTGAAGCGCCTGATCCGCAAGGGCACGATGAGCTTTGCGTTCGTGCCGGTGACGTGCGGCGCCGCCTTCAAGAACAAGGGTGTTCAGACGCTGCTCGACGCGGTCGTCGACTTCCTGCCGTCGCCGCTCGACATTCCGGCCGTCAAGGGCATCAAGCCCGGCAAAGAAGAAGTCGAAGTCGAGCGCAAGGCCGACGACAAAGAACCGCTCTCGATGCTCGCGTTCAAAATCATGGACGACCCGTTCGTCGGTTCGATCACGTTTTGCCGCATCTACTCGGGCAAGCTCGAATCGGGCTCGACGCTGATGAACACGACGCGCGACCGCAAGGAACGCGTCGGGCGCATGCTCCTCATGCATGCGAACTCCCGCGAAGACATCAAGGAAGCCTACACGGGCGACATCGTGGCTCTCGCCGCGCTCAAGGAAACCCGCACGGGCGACACGCTCTGCGACTCGCAGCATCCGGTCATCCTTGAAAAGATGGAATTCCCGGAGCCCGTCATTGAAGTCGCGATCGAACCGAAGACGAAGGCCGACCAGGAAAAGATGGGCGTCGCGCTCGCGCGCCTTGCGCAAGAGGATCCGTCCTTCCGCGTCAGCGTCGATCAAGAATCCGGCCAGACGATCCTGAAGGGCATGGGCGAACTTCACCTCGACATCAAAGTCGACATCCTTCGCCGCACCTATAAGGTCGACGCCAACATCGGCGCCCCGCAGGTCGCCTACCGCGAGACGCTGACCAAGAAAGTCGACATCGACTACACGCACAAAAAGCAAACCGGCGGCTCGGGCCAGTTCGCGCGCGTGCGCATCGAGTTCGAACCGCTTCCGGCGGGCTCGGGCTTCATCTTCGAGAACGAAGTCGTCGGCGGTTCGGTGCCGAAGGAATACATCCCGGGCGTCGAAAAGGGCTTGAACGCATCGCGCGACAACGGCGTGCTCGCGGGCTTCCCGTTGATCGACTTCAAGGCGACGCTGGTCGACGGCGCATACCACGAAGTCGACTCGAACGTGCTGACGTTCGAAATCGCCTCACGGGCCGCGTTCCGCGAGTTGAAGGAACGCAAGGCCGTCAAGCTGCTTGAACCCATGATGAAGGTCGAGGTCGTGACGCCCGACGAATTCATGGGCGGCGTAATCGGCGACCTGAACGCCCGTCGCGGCCAGGTGCAAGGCACCGATCAGCGCGGCAACGCGCAGGTCATCACCGCGATGGTCCCGCTCGCCAACATGTTCGGCTACGTGAACAATCTGCGCTCGATGAGCCAGGGTCGCGCGAGCTACTCGATGCAGTTCGATCACTACGAAGATGTGCCGCGCGCGATCGCCGATGAAGTGATCGCGAAGTTCGCCTCTTAATCATTGCACTAGACGACGGAGACAAGAGCCATGGCCAAAGCAAAGTTTGAACGCACGAAGCCGCACTGCAACATTGGGACGATTGGGCACGTCGACCATGGGAAGACGTCGCTGACGGCAGCGATCACGAAGGTCTTGGCCAAGACCGGCGGCGCGCAGTTCACGGCCT
>JAEUML010000004.1 GCA_016792785.1 Alphaproteobacteria bacterium | reverse complement strand
GGCGAAAATCCGATGAAAGGCACGGTAACGTTGACCGCGCCGCTGCTCCAGCTGCGTTCGATTGACAGGGGGGACACCGTCGGTTACGGAGCCACCTACTCCGCAAGTGGACCACGGCGTCTCGGCATAGCGGCGATGGGTTATGCCGACGGGCTGATGCGTTCCTTGTCCAACAGGGGGCATGGTGTGATCGCAGGCGTCAAATGTCCGATCGTCGGGCGCGTATCGATGGACCTCGTCACGCTCGACGTGAGCCAGGTTCCGCCCTCTAACGAACTTAAAGCCGGCACGCCGGTCGAGTTCATCGGCCCGCACCAAACCGTGGACGAACTCGCAAACGCGGCAGGCACCCTGCCCTATGAGATCTACACGCGTCTTGGGTCACGCATCGACCGCCACTACGTGGGGGCGCGTTAGCCCGATGAACCCCTTCGCCCTCGTCGGCCGCTTCGTCGTTACCTTCCTGCGCGAGATCGGACGCATTGCGCAGTTCGCAGCGCTGGCGGTGCCCGCCTGCTTCATGCCGCCCATCTACGGCCGGCTCGTGCTGCAGCAGATGCTGCGCATCGGCTACTTTTCGCTGCCGGTCGTGGGCCTCACCGCGTTCTTCACCGGCGGCGCGCTGGCGCTGCAGATTTTCGTCGGCAGCGACATCGGCGCCGAAACGCTGGTGCCGCAGATCGTCGTCCTCGGCATCACGCGCGAACTCGGTCCCGTCATGGCGGGTCTGATGGTCGCGGGCCGCGTCTCGGCCGCGATCGCCGCCGAACTCGGCACGATGCGCGTCACCGAACAGATCGATGCGCTCGTCACGCTTTCAACGAACCCGTTCAAGTACCTCGTCGCCCCGCGCCTGATCGCCGCCGTGCTGACCATGCCGGTTCTGGTCGCGATCGCCGACATCATCGGCGTCATGGGCGGCTGGATCGTCGCCGTCTATTCGCTCGACTTCAACTCGGCCGCCTACCTCAACAACACCGCCGACTTCCTGAAGATGGGCGACGTGACGTCCGGCCTTTGGAAGGCCGCGGTGTTCGGCTTCATCATCGCGCTCATGGGCTGCTTCCACGGCTACAATTCGAAGGGCGGCGCACAAGGCGTCGGCGCCGCGACCACGAACGCGGTCGTGTCCGCCGCGATCCTGATCCTGGCCGCGAACTACTTCATGACCTCGATCTTCTTCGGCGAGGGCAGCCGGTGACCGCCAAGATCGAACTCAAAGGCGTGATGAAGCGCTTCGGCCGCAAGGTCGTGCTCGACGGCGTCGACTTGAGCGTCGAGCAGGGCGAGTCGCTGGTCATCATCGGCGGCTCGGGCTCGGGCAAGTCGGTAACGCTGAAATGCATCTTGGGGCTGATCACGCCGGACAAGGGCTCGATCAAGGTCGACGGCCAAGAGGTCACGCGCCTGACCGGCCGCCCCCGCGAGCAGGTCAACCGCAAGTTCGGCATGCTGTTCCAAAGCGCCGCGCTGTTCGACAGCTTGAAGGTCTGGGAGAACGTCGCCTTTGCCCTGATCCAGGGCAGAGGCCTCGGCCGCAGGGAAGCGAAGGAGATCGCGCTCCAAAAGCTCGCGAAAGTAGGCCTGGGGCCGGAGGTCGGCGAGCTCTCGCCGTCCGAGCTCTCGGGCGGCATGCAAAAGCGCGTGGGCCTCGCCCGCGCGATCGCAGCCGAGCCCGAGATCATCTTCTTCGACGAACCGACGACCGGCCTCGACCCGATCATGGCCGACGTGATCAACGACCTGATCGTAGCGACTGTGAAGGACATGGGCGTGACCACGCTCTCGATCACTCACGACATGGCCTCGGCGCGCAAGATCGCCGACAAGATCGCGATGATCTACAAGGGCAAGATCATCTGGGCCGGCCGCAAAGCCGACATCGACAAATCCGGCAACCCCTATGTCGACCAGTTCATCCACGGCCGCGCCGAAGGCCCGATCAAGATGGAATTGGCGAAGTAGCGCGATGGTCCGCACGCTTGCAGCGCTCGTCCTGCTCGTCGCGATCTTCGCCTTCCCCGTTGCCGCCCAGGACGAAGAGTGCCGCAACCCCGGCGACGGCAACGACCTTGCGACGCTGACACTCACCGTCGCCGCGGCAAAGCGCGAAGCGTTCCTCGCCGCCGTCCGCGACCACGGCACGCAGAACGGCATGAGTGTCGGCGGCGCCACCGACAACCGCGGCTGGGTCGTCGTACTGCTCCGCTCGAGGCCGTGGGGCGTGACGATCGAAGTGGAGTCGATGGACCAGACGACATTCCGCGCCCTCGCCCGCACCTGCAACGCGACGCAGGATTGGAAACCCTACTGGGACAACTTCAAGCGGTTTGCCGACGCGAACCGCGCCGCCTGGCGCGACTGAAACCCGCAACGAAGGACGACACCGCATGGCCGCCTCGCTCTACGACCTTTCCGTCGCAAGCTACTTGCAGACGCTCACCGGTGTGACCGGGTTCCTCGACAAGGGTCTCGCCCACCTCACGTCGAAGAACATCGATCCCGCGACGATCGTCGAGACGCGCCTCTATCCCGACATGCTGCCGTTCCGCTTCCAGGTTCAGGCCGTCGTGCACCAGTCGCTGGGCGTGATCGAAGGCATCAAGCGCGGTGTGTTCGCCCCGCCCGGCGACGCCCCGGCGCACGACTACGCGGGCTTGCAGAAGCATGTCGCAGATGCGCGCGAAACGCTGGCCAAACTCGCGCCGGCCGACGTCAACGCGTTCGAAGGCCGCGACGTGATCTTCCAGTTCCGCGACTTCAAAATGCCGTTCACCGCGGAGAACTTCGTGCTCTCGTTCTCGCTGCCGAACCTGCACTTCCACGCCACCACGGCCTACGACATCCTGCGCATGCAAGGCGCGCCCTTCGGCAAGCGCGACTATCTCGGCCCTCTGCGCCTAAAGACCTGACGATCGCTCCAATTCGTCTCAAATTCGATTCAATTGCCGGTCCCTGTATTCGCACTGCCTTAGCGCGCGCCGAGCAATGATCGACTTTGTCGAAAATCGAGGCTCGGAGAGAAACCGATGGGACGCGGCCGCAACCACAACGCAGAACGCCACCGCCGCTTTGAAGACATCGCCGTCGACCGGCCCCTGGACGCAACGTCGTTCTTCTTCGACCTGAAACTTATTCTGCCCGACGGCATGACACAGAGCGACGTCCACCGCGCCCGCCAAGCCGTGGAACGCCGCCTGCAACGCACGGTGCGCAAGAAGGACCGCATCGTGTGGACCGCCGACGGCTTCTTCCTGCTGGTCGCAACCACCGATCCGGCACGCGCAGGCGCTGCGGCCGAGCGCGTCCACGCCGACGTTTGCGAACACCTGGCGCAGGCCAAGATGGCGCCGCTCCCGCGAAGCCGTCCCGCGACAGGCGAGCAAGCCCATCGCCCGACGCCGGTGCGCGACACCTACAACCATCCGCCTGTTTGGCGCTGAGACGCGGCGACGGTCAGGTCTTCTTTCCGATCAGTCCGTAGATGATCATCGCGACGGAGACGCCGATCACGACACCGGCGGTCGCGCCGACCGTTTCCATCAACGCTTGCGGGTCGGTCGATTGCGGCGCAAGACTCATCATCACCAGAACGAACACGAGGGCGAGCCCGATCAACACGCCGCCCACGATCACAACCCGCCAATTCTTCTGCCGCATATGGCCCCCCGAGATGAGGCGCCGAACATACAAGGCCGGTGCGGTGACACAATAGAGACGCGCTTCTCAAGCCCGTTCACCATGGCGTAAGCTCTGCCCCTCGTCGAGGGAGCATGCCCCCGTGAACAAAAGCCTGCCGGGCTGGATCTATACCGACCCGAAGTTCTTCGAACTCGAGCGCGAAAAGATCTTTCGTCAGACATGGCACATCATGGGCCATATCTCCGACGCGCCGAACCCGGGCGACTACGTGACGCTCGACGTGCTCGGCGACCGCGTGGTGACGCTGCGTGGGGCTGACGGCGCACTGCGCAGCTTCCACAATGTCTGCCGCCACCGCGCCGCCAAGATCGCGCCGCAGTCGCGCGGCAGCTGCGGCCATCGCCTCGTCTGCCCCTATCACGCTTGGAGCTACACGCTCGACGGCGCGCTCGCGAACGTGCCGAAATGGCAAGGCTTCGACGACCTCGACAAATCGGAGCACGGGCTGAAACCCGTGGAGCAGGAGATCTTCCAAGGCTTCATCTTCGTGCGCTTCGAAAAAGGCCTGCCCAGCGTCGCCGGCATGATGGCGCCCTACGCGCACGAACTCGAACCCTACGCGCTCGAGACGCTGGTGCCGAACGGTCGCGTGACGCTCCGTCCGCGCAAGGTCAATTGGAAGAACATCGCCGACAACTACTCCGACGGCATGCACATCCCCGTCGCTCACCCGGGCCTCAGTCGCCTCTTCGGCGCGACCTACAAGATCGAAGCGCAGGAATGGGTCGACAAAATGTCGGGCGAACTGCAGACGAACACGTCGGAGAACTGGTCCGAACGCGCCTATCAAAGTCTGCTCGGCCACTTCACACACGTGCCCGCCGACCGCCGCCGCACCTGGGTCTATTACAAGCTCTGGCCGAACGTCGCGTTCGACATCTATCCGGATCAAGTCGACTTCATGCAGTTCATTCCCGTGTCGCCGACCGAAACATTGATCCGCGAAATCGCATACATCCACCCGCACCGGACGCGCGAGATGCACGCCGCGCGATATCTGAACTGGCGCATCAACCGCCGCGTCAACGCCGAGGACACGGCGTTGATCGAAGGCGTGCAAGCCGGCATGTCGTCGTCGAGCTACACCTCAGGCCCGCTCTCGCCGAACGAAGTCTGCCTCGCCAGCTTCGCCAACCGCATGCGCACCCTGATCCCCGAGGCGCG
>JAEUML010000383.1 GCA_016792785.1 Alphaproteobacteria bacterium | reverse complement strand
CGCGCGATTTCCGCGGTCGCCGCCGTTTGTTCTTCCGAAGCTGCAGCGATGACGGTTGAAATGTCCCTGATCTCGGAGATGGTGGTGGAAATCGCGCCAACGGCTTGGATCGTGTTTGCGATGTCGTGTTGGGTGGCGCTGACGTGTTGGGTGATGTCGGCGGTCGCTTGCGAGGCTTGGCGCGCAAGTTCCTTGACCTCGTTGGCGACGACGGCAAAACCCTTACCCGCCTCGCCCGCGTGTGCGGCCTCGATCGTCGCGTTCAGTGCGAGCAAGTTGATCTTCGCGGCGATGTCTTCAATGATTCCGCCGATCGCACCGATCTGCTTTGCGCGGTCGGCGAGCGCGCCGAGGGCGGTTTCGGCCTCGCCGTTTTGCTTGGCCGCGGTCTGGGCGGCTGTGTTCGCGCGGTTGATCTGATTCATGATTTCGGCGACGGCCGCCGACATTTCCTCGGCCGAGGCCGCGACCGCGGAGACGCTTTGTGCCGCTTCGTTCGAGGAGGTGTTGAGCGCTTCAACCTGCCGCGTATTTCCTTCAGCTAGCGTCGATAGCGTGTCGGATGTGGTCGCGAGCTTTGCGGCGGTCTCGGTCAGATGGTCGGACATACGCTTGACCGAATCCTCGAGACGGCGCGCCGCATCCTGAAGATGGCTGACGACATTGCCGCGAATGCGGTCGACCGATTGGTTCAGCATTTGTGCGCCCGATCGGTAGACGCCCGGCATGCCGGTCAGGATGATCTTGCGGTAGTACTTTTCCTCGGCGGCATGTTTGAACATCGCCATCGCCTCGCGGAAGAAGGCGTCGGCGTTGTCCATGACGGCGTTCATGGCGTTCACCGTGTCGCGCATTTCACCGCTCGCATCGAAGTCGACGATGCGGCGGTCGAAGTCGCCTTGCGCGACCAGCGTCGCGGCGTTGCGGATGTTGCGGAGGATCGCGCGGGTGCGGCTGTGGCAGTAGCAGGCAAGCGACAGCACGACGACGGCCGCGGACCACAGAACGGCAGATACCGTTTCACCCGCGATGAAGGACCACACGGTTCCGGCGGACGCGAGCGCCAGGCCCGCGGCCAGCAGGTAGAACGTTCTAGATTCCCAAGACAAAGCGGTCATAGTCGGCGTCCTTGGACTTCAAGAAAGCATGCAGGGTTTCGGTACCGGTTTCGAGGCCGCGCTTCGGCGAGGATTCCTGCCGTTCGCGCTCCAACAAAATGCGATAAACCGGTTCGATCGCTTGGATTGCGTCGCGCCGCGGCAGGCGGCGGTTCGAGTGGTAGCCGATGACGTTTCCGGCTGCGTCGAACGTCGGGGTCACGTGCGCGAAGACCCAATAATGGTCGCCGTCTTTCGCCAAATTCACGACATAGGCAAAGACCTCGAAGCCCGAAGCGATACGGTCCCAGAGGAACTTGAAGACGCTGCGCGGCATAGCCGGGTGCCGGATCATGTTGTGAGGTTTGCCGATGACCTCTTTCAGGTCGTAGCGCGCAACATCAAGAAACGTTTGGTTCGCATAGGTGATGATGCCGCGTGCGTCGGTCTTGCTGACGATGACGTTGTTCTCGGGAAACGTGCGCTCAATTCCGGTCGGCGCGATACCAGGGCGAGACATGCGCGAGTGGTCGTCTGCGTTGTTGCTCTATGCAGAGAATATGCGTGCGCTCCGCGAGCGCGTTTGATCGCGGTCAAGCGCTGCAGAAATTTCTTTCTTCGCGCGGAAACGATTCGGTAACGATTGTCGCGCGGCTACTGCACTGCGGCCTTCAAGGCCACCGATTCGCCGCAACCGCAGGCGCTGGTTTGGTTCGGGTTGTTGAACACGAAGCGCGCTTGCAGCTTGTCGCGCACGAAGTCCATTTCGGTGCCGATGAGGAAGAGGATCGCCTTCGGGTCGATCAGGACCTTCACGCCCTTGTCCTCGACGACCTCGTCCAAAGGATTCTGCTTCTCCGCATAGTCCATCGTGTAGGACATGCCGGCACAGCCCGCGTTCTTCAATCCGATGCGGATCCCGACGTACGGCTTCTCGGCCTTGGCCATGGCGGCCTTCACCTGTTCGGCCGCGGCGTCGGTCAGGCGTAACGCTTTCGGGCGTTCGCGGCGCGGGCGGGCGGGCTGCTGGGTTTCGCTCATTGGGGTGATATCGGCCTAGAACATGTTCAGTTCAAGCTTGGCTTCTTCCGACATGCGTTCCGGCGTCCACGGCGGGTCGAAGACCATGTTCACCGTGACCTCGCCCACGCCCGGAACCTTGGCGACGGCGTCCTTGACCCAACCCGGCATTTCGCCAGCCACAGGGCACGCAGGGGCGGTCAGCGTCATGTCGACCGTGATGTCCTTCTTATCGGAGACGTCGATCTTGTAGATCAGGCCAAGTTCATAGATGTCGACCGGGATTTCGGGATCGAACACGGTTTTGAGTTCGCGGATCAGCGCTTGCGTCAGCTCTTCCAACTCTTCCGGCGCCAAGCCTTGGGCGGCGACAGCGACCTTTGGTTCCGCAGCGGCGCTCATGCGAATATCGCCCTGGCTTTGTGTAGCGCGTCGATCATCGCGTCGACTTCGGTCCGCGTGTTGTAGAAGGCGAACGAGGCGCGTGCGGTCGCGGTGACGCCGAGGCGCTCCATCAGCGGTTGCGCGCAGTGGTGGCCGGCGCGGACGGCCACGCCATGGCGGTCGATCAATGTCGCCACGTCGTGCGCATGGGCGCCTTCCATCGTGAAGGAGATGATCGCGCCTTTGCCGGACGCGGTGCCTTGAATGCGAATCCAGTTCAGCCCCTTCATGCGCTCGGTCGCGTAGGTGAGAAGGTCGTGCTCTTGGCGGATCAGCTCGTCACGATCGAATGCGTTGACGTAATCTATCGCGGCGCCAAGTCCCACGGCCTCGATGATCGGCGGCGTGCCTGCTTCGAACCGTTGGGGCGAGCGGCCGTAGGTGACGCGGTCCTTGTGGACTTCGTCGATCATCTCGCCACCGCCGCGGTACGGCGGCAGGCGTTCGGTCCATTCCTTCGTCATATAGAGCACGCCGATGCCGGTCGGGCCGTAGAGTTTGTGGCCGGTCGCAACGTAGAAATCGCAGCCCAAGTCTTGAACATCGACCGGCATGTGAACGGTTGCCTGGCAGCCGTCAAACAGCACTGGTACGCCGCGGGCGTGAGCGAGGCGTACGATGTCCTTCGCCGGCGTCACCGTGCCTAGGACGTTCGACATATGCGTCAGCGCGACGAGTTTCGTCTTGGATGAAAGCAGTCGCTCGAACGCTTCGAGGTCCAGCGCGCCGTCGTCCTTGATCGGCGCCCAGCGGATGACTGCGCCCCTCCGCTCGCGGAGGAAGTGCCACGGCACGATGTTCGAGTGGTGCTCCATCTCAGAGAGCACGATTTCGTCGCCCGGTGCGATGGAGGCGCCGAGCGCGTTGGCGACGAGATTGATCGAGTCCGTGCCGCCGGCGGTGAAGATGATCTGATCGGCCGCGGGTGCATTCAGGAACGCGCGGACTTTCTCGCGCGCGTCTTCGTAGGCCTCGGTCGCCGCGGTCGACAGAGCATGCATGCCGCGGTGGACGTTGGCGTATGACGTGCTCATCAACTCGGTCATCGCATCGATGACGGCCTTTGGCTTTTGCGCCGAGGCGGCGTTGTCGAGATAGACGAGCGGCTTGCCGTTCACGCGCGTGGCGAGGATCGGAAAGTCCTCGCGCACGCGGGCGACATCGAAGTGGCGGCGGTCGACGGGCTTGATCGCGGCCTTCATGCGACCGCCCCCAAGCTCGCCATACGTCCTGCGAGCCATGCCTCGACCGGCGCCAGGTAGGGTTCAGGCAGGCGCTCGGTGACTTCGCCGAGGAAGGCTCCGATCAACAGCTTGCGGGCGTCAGATTCCGGAATGCCGCGGGCGCGCAGATAGAAGAGCTGGTTCGGATCGAGTGCGCCGACCGCCGCGCCGTGCCCGCACTTCACGTCGTCGGCGAAGATTTCGAGTTCCGGCTTCTGGTCGATCTCGGCGTGGGGCGACAGCAGAAGCGCGCGAGAGAGTTGGTGGCTGTCGGTTTTCTGCGCTGCTGCCTTGACGACTGCGCGGCCCTGGACGACGCCGTGACCATTGCCCGATGCCACGCCCTTGGCGAGGATTCGGCTTGTCGTGTGCGGGGCTTCGTGGACGACTTCGAGCGCGAAGTCGGTGTGCTGATCCTGACCCGCCGCGTAGGCGCAGGCGAGAGAATAGGCGGCGCCGGTACCCGTCAGGCGCGCGGTCGATTGCTGGCGGGCGAGTGCTGCGCCGGAGGATAGGATGATGCCGCGGTATTCGGCGTCGCGCGCGATTTCGATCGTGTCGGCGCGAACGACGAGCGACGCGGCCTCGCTTGCGGTCACGCGAAGGTGACGCAGGCGCGCGCCGGGTTCGAGGTTGATGGCCGTGACCGCGGTCGCGAGGCTTTGCTCACTTGATGCGCCGTCGTCGATTTCGATGAGCGTGAGCTCGGCGTTCTCTTCAAGAGAGATCACGTTGCGCGTATGTGCCATCGCCGCCTGGCCGACCGAGGCTCGCAAGATGATCGGCGTCGTCACCTGAACGCCCTTACCCACGCGGACGAGCGCGCCGTCGGCCGCGAAGGCGAGGTTCAGGTTTTCGATTGGGTTGTCGCCGGGCTGCAACCATTGGCGCAACCAAATCGACGGCATGGCGAGTGCTTCGCCGAGGCTGATCACTTCAAGGCCGTCGGACAGCGTGGACGGCTCGGGCGCCTGCACAAGCCGGCCGCCGGCAAATGAGATGCGATGCGCATTCAGCGTGTGGAAGATGTCCGGCGCCGCGGCCGCCGCCTCACGCGTGGCGAGCAGCAGGTTCGGCGACAGCTTGTTCCGGAAGTCCGTGTATTTCCACGCCTCCACGCGGCGATGCGGAAGTCCGTCGCGCTGGATGCGCGCCATCGCTTCGGCGCGCAACGGCTGCAACCACGAAGCGCCGGGCAGGTTCGCGCGCACCGTCGCGAACAGCGTGGCGAGCGCGCTTTCGTGCGAGGGTTCCGATCTGGTTTCGAGCGCCGCCATCAGGCCGCATCCTCGCTGCCTGCGGTCCTTCCACACGGCATCAAGCACACGCTCATTGCGGAGGCCCTCGATGCGGCCACGCCATGAATGCAAAGGCTATGGTCAAAACCACGCCGGCACCAACTCCAACGAATGTCGCGAGGAGGCGATCATCAGCATCAAGTGTCGAGCTGAGTCTTTGGACGGCAAAGATGATAGCAAGCAAGGCCGCCCCGTACAGCGCACTCATCAACCAGCCCTTCCAATGAACTGGGGGCCCCACAATGAACAGGCCTGATTTGTATTTGAACCAAACTTCGCGCGATGTCATGACTGTTGTCGCCTCACGCCGCCTTTACGATCTCATCATAGCCGCGCGCTTCCAATTCGTGTGCGAGTTCCGGGCCGCCAGTCTTTGCGATGCGGCCCGCCGCCAACACGTGCACGCGGTCGGGCACGATGTGGTCGAGCAGGCGCTGATAGTGCGTGATGACGAGGAAGCTGCGGTCGGGCGCGCGCAATGCGTTCACACCTTG
>JAEUML010000377.1 GCA_016792785.1 Alphaproteobacteria bacterium | reverse complement strand
GCGCACGCGCCGCCGCAGTCCGCGTCGATGCCGGGGATCAGGTTCTTTACTGCCCCTTCCATCACCGACATGCCTGGCTTCACGTCGACGACGTGCTCTTTGCCGTTGTGCTCGATGTACTTGATCTTCGCCATGTGTGGTCCGGTCGATAGGTGGCTCAAGCCATGTCTTTCATAGGAACGGCCTTGTCTGCAAGACGCTCGGGCGCGGGCTTGGCGCGGGCGGCGATCAGGCGGCGGCCCATCATGTATTCGGGGGCGGCGTTGACGGCCTCTACCGCTACGACAACGCCGTCTTTCAGGTGGAAGGCGGCGAAGCTGCGGTCGGCGGGGCGCCCACGGATCACGACCTTTCCGTCGGGGGGCGCGAGGCCCGCGATCTGGAGCTTCAAGTCGTATTGGTCGGACCAGAACCAAGGAACCTCGTTGTAGGGCTTGGGCTTGCCGCAGATGGCGCCGGCCGCGTGCTTGGCCTGGTCGATGGCATTCTGCACGGACTCAAGGCGCACCCTGCCCGACGGCGCATAAGTGCAGGGCAGATTCGCGCAATCGCCGATCGCGTAGATCGCGGCGTCCCCGGTGCGGGCGAACTGATCGACGACGATGCCGTTGTCGACCTTCAGCCCTGCGTCCGCTGCAAGTTCCACGTTCGGCACGATGCCGACGCCGATCAGTACCGTGTCGGCGGGAACGGCGCCCGCCGATGTCTTGACGGCGAGCGCGCCGTTCGCGCGTTCGATGCCCTCAAGCTTCACGTTCAGGCGAATGTCGACGCCGGCCTTGGTGTGGACCTGCTCGTAGAAAGCCGAGACCTCAGGGCAGGCGGCGCGCGCCATGACGCGCGGCATCGCTTCGAGCACGGTGACGGATAGGCCCCGCTTCGTCGCGACGGCTGCGACCTCAAGACCGATATAGCCCGCGCCGACGATGACGAGTTTCGCGCCGGGCGTGATGCGCGACTGCAGATGTTCCACATCGGCGATGCCACGCAGGTAATAGCAACCGGGCAGGTCCGCGCCGGGCAAATTCAGCTTGCGCACGCGCGAGCCTGTCGCCAGCGCCAGCGTCGTGTAGGCGACCTCAGCCCCGCCATCGAGCGTCACCACCTTGCGCGTGCGGTCAATCGCGGTCACGCGGGTGTTCAGCATCAGATGGCATTTCGCTTCGGCGTAGAATTCCTCGGGCTTGATGAAAAGCCGCTCGCGCGCCAGTTCGCCCGCGAGGAACGCCTTCGACAGCGGCGGGCGCTGATAGGGGATGTAAGGTTCGTCGCCCACGATCGTCAGCGCGCCCGCGAAGCCTTCGGCGCGCAGGCTGGCTGCGAGCTGCGAGGCGGCTTGGCCCGCGCCGACGATGACGACCGATTCGCTCATGCGGAGGTTGTGGAAAATCCTGCGACGTGAGGGCTTGCGTTAGCACGCGAGCGGCACGGCGAGCAACCGCGCGAATTCGCGGATTTTGCGGCGTTGAACCGGCTTAGACGGGCAGGTACAAGGGCCGATGCTCGCCCGTGCCATGCCGCAATTCGAAACCAATTTCTTTCAGTCCGTTGAGCTTCACTCCGCCGACGAAATGGCGGCGCTGGGCGCGCGCGTCGCGGCGCGCCTTCGGCCCGGCGATACGGTGACGCTCGCTGGTCCGCTCGGCGCCGGTAAAACCGTGTTCGCGCGCGGGCTGATCCGGCACTTCTTGCCGGGTGAGGAAGTGCCGAGCCCGACCTTCACGCTGGTGCAGACTTATGAGACCGGAAACTTCGCGATCTCGCACGTCGATCTCTACCGGCTGAAGGGGCCGAAGGACGTGCGCGAACTCGGGCTCGATGAGGCGCTCGAGCGCGGCGCGCTGTTGATCGAATGGCCGGACCGGATGGGACCTGAGCTTCCCGCAGACCGGCTCGACATCGTGATCGAGGGCGGCGGCGAGGAAGGCGAGCGCGACGACGAACGGACCGTCAAGATCATCGCCCGCGGCGCCTGGGTGCCGCGCGTCGGCGATTTGAGCGCGTGAGGGCCGCCATGACCCGCGCGGAACAGATGACCGCTTTCATCGAGCAGGCGGGTTGGGGCGGGGCGGAGTTGCATCCGCTGGCGGGCGATGCATCGACGCGGCGCTATGTGCGGCTTGCGCGACGTGGGCACACCGCCATGCTGATGGACCAGCCGCGCGGCGCGGAGACGGCGGCCTGTCCGCCCGGTGCCTCCGACGCAGAGCGGCGCAAGCTCGGCTACAACGCGATGGCGCGGCTTGCCGGACCCGACTGCCGGCCGTTCGCGGCCGTCAGCCATTACTTGCGCGCGCAGGGTATGAGCGCGCCTGAAATTTTCGCGCAAGATTTCGAAGCGGGCTTTCTGCTGATCGAAGATCTGGGTGACGGTCGATTTGCCGATTTGATCCTCGGCGGCACGGCGGAGCGGCCGCTCTACGAGGCGGCGGTCGACGTGCTCGTGAAGTTGCATCAATCGCCGGCACCGAAGACGTTGGCGGTGCCTGGGGCTGCGGACGTTCATCTGCTCGCCTACGATCCCGTCGCAATGGAAGCGGAAGTGCTGCTGCTCGCCGAGTGGTTCTTCAAGGCGGCTTCGGGGCAAGAAGTGTCGGCGGAGGCGCGTGAGGCGTTCGTCGCTGCGTGGCGGTCGGCGCTTGCGCGTCTACCGGTGGACAACGCCGTGATGGTGATGCGCGACTTTCACGCCGAGAATCTGATGTGGCTCGGCGACCGGCAGGGCGTGGCCCGCGCGGGGCTGCTCGACTTTCAGGACGCGCTTGCCGGATCGCCCGCCTACGATCTGATTTCGCTGACCGAGGACGCGCGGCGCGATGTCAGTGTGGAGCTCGCGGAAGCGATGACCCGGCGCTACATTGCGGCACGCAAGGCGCTCGACGCACGCTTCGACGAAGAGGCGTTCCGCTTCGCGGCTGCGCTTCTTGCAGCGCAGCGCAACACGAAGATCGTCGGCATCTTCACCCGGTTGTGGAAGCGCGACGGCAAGCCGCGCTACACGCAGTATCTGCCGCGCATGTGGGGCTATCTCGAACGCGATTTGCAACACCCGGCGCTCGGCGACTTGAAGCATTGGTTCGATACACACATTCCGCGCGCGTGGCGCGGCACTTTGGGGACTTGAGCGGCGATGGCGTTGAAACCGGCACGCGGGATGGTGTTGGCAGCGGGGCTCGGCACGCGCATGCGGCCGCTGACGAACGACCGGCCGAAGTCGTTGATCACGGTCGGCGGGCGCACACTGCTCGATCATGCGATCGACAGGTTTGTGGCCGCGGGCATCCGCATGGTCGTCGTCAACGTCCATTACAAGGGCGAGATGGTGATCGAGCATCTGAAGTCGCGCAAAGATGTCGAGATCCGCATTCAGGACGAGCGCGAGAGACTTCTCGACACGGGTGGTGCGTTGAGGCGGGCGTTGCCGCATTTCGAGGACGAGGCGTTTTACACCTACAACAGCGACTCGATCTGGCTCGAAAGTTGGACGTCGAACCTCTTGCGCATGGCGCGGCAATGGGATGACGCCGAGATGGACTGCCTGATGCTGATGGCGCCGACGCACAATTCGATCGGCTATGACGGCAAGGGCGATTTTTCGATGGACTCGCTCGGGCGGCTGACGCGGCGGCAGCCGCAGCGCGTGACGCCGTTTGCCTGGCCCGGCGTGCAGATCATTCATCCGCGGCTGATCAAACGCGGCGCGGGCGAGGTGTTTTCGACGAACAAGCTTTGGGACATTGCCGCCGAGGAAGGCCGGCTCTACGGCATCCGTCTCGACGGCAAGTGGATGCATATCGGCACGCCGGACGCGCGCGAGGAGGCCGAGGCTTTGCTCAGCGCGCGCCATCTCGTGACCTGAGACCTGAGGGCCATGCGCGGGATCAACCTGTTCACGATCCCGGCGGGCGCGGCCTTCGCCGACGAACTCGCGCGCGGCGTGCTTGCGCGCTACGGCGATACTTCCGATCCTTTCGCGTTGTCGCGCGCCTTGATCTTGGTGCCGACGCGGCGCGCGATCCGCACACTGAGCGATGCGTTCGCGCGTGTCGCGCCGTCGGGCGTCGCGGTGCTGCCGCGAGTTCGCGCGCTCGGCGATTTCGACGAAACACCGTCGCCGCTCGACGACCCTGCGGCCTTCGACGTTGCCGCTGAAGCCGTGCCCGATATGCCCCCGCCGGTGACGACGCTCAGGCGCGAGTTGCTGCTGACGAAGCTCATCCAACGCTGGGCGCTGAACGCGGCGAAGGACGAGGCGCGCTCGGCGCTCGGTGCGACGACGCCGGCGCTTGCGCTAAAGCTCGCGCGCGAGCTCGCCGTGCTGCTCGACCAGGCGACCGCCGAGGGGCTCGCCTGGGAGCGGCTGAAGACAATCGTGCCGCAGGAATTGTCGTTGCACTGGGAGCAGACGGTGCAGTTCCTGACGCTTCTGACCGAGCAATGGCCGCTTCTGCTTCAGGCCGAGAAGGCGTCCGACCCGGCCGCGCACCGCGACGCGGCGCTCAGGCTTGCGGCGCGGCGCTGGAAGGAGGCGCCGCCGTCGTTTCCGGTGATCGCCGCGGGTTCGACCGGCAGCGTGCCCGCGACCGCGGAACTTCTTAAGACGATCGCCTACATGGCGAACGGGGCGGTGGTTCTGCCCGGCATCGATCTTGCGCTCGATCGTGAGGCATGGGAGGCGACGGAGGCGGGGCATCCGCAGCACGGCATGCGCCTGCTGCTCGAACGCATCGACGCGACGCGGCGCGACGTCGAGACGTGGACAGAGACGCGAGACCCACGGGCGGCGCGCGCACGGCTCATCGCCGAGGCGCTTCGTCCGGCCGAGACGACGCCTGCGTGGCGGGACTTCGTACGCGACAAGCGCGTCGACGTCGAAGAGGGGCTTCGCGGACTTTCGATGTTCGTCGCGCGAACGCCGGCTGAAGAGGCGCTCGCCATCGCGTGCACGCTGCGCGAGGCGGTCGAAACGCCGGGCAAGACGGCGGCGCTGGTGACGCCGGATCGCACGCTGGCGCGGCGGGTTGCGAGCGAACTCAAACGCTGGGGTATTGCGATCGACGATTCAGCCGGCGTGCCGTTGTCGCAGACCGATGTCGGACGGTTCCTGGGTCACGTGGTCGACGCGGCTGCAGAGGGCTTCGCGCCGGTGCCGCTGCTCGCGCTCTTGAAGCATCCGCTCTCGGCGCTCGGCTATGCGCGGCGGGCGGAGGCGCGGGCGCTAGCCGTACGGCTCGAGGAGAAAGCGCTGCGCGGTCCGCGGCCAGCCGCTGGGCTGCAAGGTCTGAAACGCCTCGTCGATCCGGCGTCGGACCTTGCGGGGCTCGTGGCACAGCTTGAGACAGCTTATGGCCCCTTCGCCGCGACGATGACGGAAGGTGCGCACGACGTGACCGTGCTCGCCCGGCTGCACCGCGGCGTCGCGGAGTTGATCGCGATGGAGGGCGACACCGTCGGCGAGTTGTGGTCGGACGACGCGGGCGAGGCGGCGTTTCAGCTGTTCGAGCGGCTCAGCGAAGAGGCGGCGGATATCGGCCTTGCGATGGAGGGCGGCTCTTACGCGGCCTTCGTCCGCACCGTCATGGACACGGTCGCCGTACGGCCATCGTTCGGGCGTCATGCGCGGCTTTCGATCTTGGGGCCGCTCGAGGCGCGGCTGCAGCATCATGATTTGATGATCCTGGGCGGCTTGAACGAGGGCGTGTGGCCGCCCGCGACCGATCCGGGGCCGTGGCTCAACCGGCCGATGCGGCGCGAACTCGATGTGAGTCAACCCGAGCGGCGCGTCGGCCTCTCTGCGCACGACTTTGCGCAAGCGGCAGCGGCGGGCGAGGTTCTGCTCACGCGCGCGGAGAAGGACGCGGGCGCACCGACGACGCCGTCGCGCTGGCTGACGCGGCTTTCGATGCTGGTCGAGGGGGCGCGGCTCTCGTCGCGGCTGCTCGACGAGCGCCCCCTTGCG
>JAEUML010000338.1 GCA_016792785.1 Alphaproteobacteria bacterium | reverse complement strand
CGCCCGCCTCCCACGCCTTCGCGCGCGCGGCCCACGTCTTGATGTCGGCGGGCTTGTAGCCGGTCGCGATCTTCTCCTGCGTGTTCTGCAGCCGCAGATACATGAAGTCGCTGGTCGGATCGGCGATCAGCGTGTGCTTGTCGCTGTCGACGAGCACGACCGCGACGCCATAAGCCCGCGCCATCTCCACAAACTCAGGAACGGCAAACGTCGCATGCCGCGCCTCCACCGCATGGCGCAACTTCCGCCCGCCCGCCTCTTTCGGCAGCAGCTTGAAGAACGCCTCCATGTCCTTCGGATCGAACTTCTTCGCCGGCATGAACTGCCAGAACAACGGCCCGAGCTTGTCCCCCATGTTGAGCACGCCGCTCGCGAAGAATTTTTCGAGCGCAGGGCCCGTCTCCGCCAGCACGCCTTTGCCCACGACCGACATCGGACCCTTGACCGAGAACACGAACCCGTCCGGCACCTCGCTGGCCCATTTCTTGAAGCTTGCCGCCGGCGGCGTGCGATAGAACGTGCCGTTGATCTCGATCGAAGTGAGCACGCGGGAGGCGTGGTCGAGCTCCTTCGCCTGCGGCAGCCCCTTGGGATAGAACGTGCCCCGCCACTCCGGAAAGTTCCAGCCGCCGATCCCGACCCTGATCATCGCTCGTCACTCCCGTCGACAGTCCGCCCGCTGTAGTTCGCCCACGCCGCGGGCGCAACCCGTCCCCCGCAACAAAATTTCGTGCTTGAAGCCCGCAAAACCTTGCGCCCGCGCGCCGGACGGACCACATCTTCCCGCGCGCCGTTCGAGCGCGGGGCAGCTGGGAGACCTAAAGACATGGCCGACGTCGTTGTTCGCACGCCGATGCAGTATTTGGACCGCGCGCTGACCACATTGCGCGATATGGGCATCGTGCCGGCCAAAGGCGAAGAGGCGCCGATCAACGCGCTGCTCCAGAAAATCTCCGACCTCGACCAGGACCGCATCGCCGTCATCGCCCGCACACTGAACCAGGCCGGCAACTTCAACGAAATCGTGCGCGAGCACGTCGCCGCGATGCAGGTGGGCGACCGCTACCGCCAGATCACGGAAGGCTTCAACTCGATCCGCGACGACGCCAAGGCGATGGTCGACCAGATCTCCGACGGCAAGGTCAGCGTGTGGGAGCGGGCGACGAATTCCTGGATGAAGCTGACGCGCGGCGACATCGCCGACCGCTTCGACAAAATCCGTGGCGTCTATTTGAGCGTGACGAAGGAAACGAAGAACCAGATCGAGCGTGAAGCAGCGATCCTGGAGGCCTATCGCGACTTCCGCGGCGCCCTGAAACAGTCCGAGGTCATGGCGCTCGAGGTCCTGAAGAAGGCCGAATGGAAACTCGACGAGGCCAAGAAAAAGCTGAACGACGCGGCCGGCGCGGTCGCGAACTTCGCCGGCACCGAACCCGCCGAACGCGCGAAGCTCGAACTCGTCCGCGACGAGGTGCTGCGCCAAACGCAGGACGAGGACAAGCGCTATCAGATCGCGAAGGACCTCTCCGACAATCTGACGATCGGCTACAACACGTCCGAAGTCATCATGGCCCGCCTGATGCAAACGACAAGCGCGAAGGAACGCATCTACGCGCAGGCCGTCTCGTTCTTCTCGACGAACGACACGGTGCTGACCGCGCTGAAAGCCTCCTTCACCGGCATGTTCGGCCTGCACGAATCGACCGAAACCGTGAACGCGATGAAGGAAGGCGTCTCGAAGTCGATCGAGGTGCTCTCCGAAATCGGCGACAAGGTGCAGGAGGCAGCGGTCCGCGCGGGCTACGGCCCGACGATCCGCGCCGACGCCGTGAAGAAGCTCGTCGACAGCGTCGTCAACTTCCAGGAAAAGTCTCAGGTCATCATCGAGGAAATGCGCAAGCTCGCGACCCAGAACTCGGCCGAAATCCGCGACGCCGTCGAAGACGGCAAGAAACGCCTCGCCTCCCTCGTCGCCCAAGGCAAAGCGTTCAACCTCTAAGGACGAAGTGTTGAACCACAAAAAAAATCCGTCATGGCCGGGCTTGACCCGGCCACCCAGGGTCGCTGCCACGGCACCAATGACTCGGGCGAGCGAGCACCACATGCTTGTGACTGTGTCCCTGGGTGGCCGGGTCAAGCCCGGCCATGACGACGTAGGGGTTGCTGTCGTTCAATCCTCTTCCTTCGCGACTTCGCGGCTTCGCGTGAGTCACTAAATGTCCGGAGCCGCAGTCCCCGCCAAGCCGCAGACGCTCGACGAACTCATGCTCGCGATGGACGTGGTCGACACGATCCGTCATCGCGAACTCATCGTCGAACGCGAACTCGGCCAAGGCGACCGCGACCAGGCGCTACGCGCGCGCCTGCGCGAGATCTACAAAAGCCAAGGCATCGAGGTGACGGACAGCGTCATCGACGCCGGCATCAAGGCGCTGAAGGAAAGCCGCTTCACCTACACGCCGCCCGCGCCCGGTCTCGGCCGCATGCTGGCGCTCGTCTGGGTTCGCCGCCACCGCATCGTGGGCTTTGCCGCCGCGATCCTGATCGGTATCGGCGCGCTCTGGGGCGGCTATCAGTACGGCATCGTTGCCCCGGCCCAGCGATCGGCGGAAGCCGCGCGCATCGAACTCGCCCAAACGCTGCCGAAGTCGCTTCAAGCGGCCTACGACGAAACGCTGCGCGAATCCCGCATCGACGCCGCCCGCGCCCGCGCCGATCAACTGTTCGGCGACGGCCGCGCGGCACTCGCCGCGAAAGACGCCGCTGCCGCGAAAGCGGCAATTGCCGGCCTCGACAAGCTTCGCAACGAACTTGTGCAGACCTACCAGCTGCGCATCGTGCAGGACGGCGACTCCGGCGTCTGGCGCGTGCCCGATGTCAACCCGAACGCGCGCAACTACTACCTGATCGTCGAGGCCGTCGCTTCCAACGGCGCGGCGCTGACGATGCCCGTGATCAACGAAGAAGACGGCCGCGTCTACAACGTCGCCGCCTGGGGCATACGCGTGCCTGAAGAAGTTTTCCAAGAGGTCCGCGACGACAAGGAAGACGACGGCATCATCCAAAACCGCGTGATCGCCGAAAAGCGGCGCGGCGAACTCGAACCTCGTTACCGCGTCGATGTGCTCGGCGGTACGATCACGTCGTGGCGCTGAACCCCATGTTCGTCTCCGCCCGCGAAGCGCTCTCCTCCATCGAAACCGCGATCGGCTCGGTCCGCACGAACGAGAATCGTTTGGCCGAAGTGCTGAGCTCCGCCGCCGCCGAGGCCGAGCGTCTGCGCAAGCAACTCGCCGAAAGCTACCGGGCGTTGGCGCTGATCCGCCTCGATACGCTGATCCGCAACGAGGCGGTCGGCGAACTCGACGCCGCCGAACGCCGCGCGCTCGATCTTCTGCGCACGCACAAATCGAAACTCGATCAACTCCTGATCCGCCATGGCGGGCTACAGAGCGCGGTCGTCGCAGCGGAAGCCGACCATCGCGCCAAGACTGCCGCCGTCGAAGCCGCGGGCGAACCGATCAAAGCGTTGCAGCTCGAGGTCGAACGCAAGATGGCCGCCGACCCGGCTTGGGCGGCGCAACGCGCGCGCGTCGACGAGACGACGAAGATTGCCGAAGCCGCCGACGCAAAGGCCGACCAGGCGGAGGAAGATCGCGAGATCAAGCGCAAGCCCTACGAAGCCGATCCGCTGTTCATGTATCTCTGGAAGCGCGGCTTCGGCACACCATCCTACAAGGCCGGCAATTTCGTCCGCTTCTTCGACCGCAAGGTGGCGGCCCTCGTCGGCTACGACACGGCGCGCCCGAACTACATGTCGCTGAACGAAATTCCGCTGCGCCTGCGCGAACATGCAAGCGTCCTCGTCAAGCGCATCGAGGAAGAGGACAAAAAACTCGAACTGCTCGAACGCTCCGCCTTGATGGAGGCGGGCATCCTGCCGCTCGAAACGAAACTCGGCAC
>JAEUML010000312.1 GCA_016792785.1 Alphaproteobacteria bacterium | reverse complement strand
CGACGCCCTCGCGCGCGTCGCGCCGGGCGACATCGCGCGTCTCACCGAAGCAGCGACGAACGCCACATTCTACCGCGACGACCTCACCCCCGAGCAGCGCGCGGCGAACCGGCGCATCGTCGAGATCAGCGAAGCAACCGCGCGCGCTGCGGCGATGCAAAGGATTCAGAACTTCGCGGCCGCCTTCGTGCACGACCGCTTCGCCGGCTACGTCATCGCGACCCGCCACGCCGAAACGGACTTGGAACTCGACTGGCTGATGGTCCACCCCGAGTTCCACGGCACCGACGTTGCCGCGTCGCTTATGCGCCACGGCATTGCGTGGTTGGGCGAGACGAACCCGATGTGGCTCAACGTCATCCGCCACAACGAACGCGCAATCCGCTTCTACCGCCGCTTCGGCTTTGAGATCGATCCGAGCGCGAAGACCACGCACATCGTGCCCCACGTGATCATGCGCCGCAGCGCAGACGCACATAGCAAACGCGTCTAGCGCCCCCACCGCCGAACACGCGCAATCGCCATCGTAAGAAGGGGTGCGCCGAGCGCGACGATCAGCGCGGCGCGTTTCCCAGATGTCACAAACCCGAGCGCGCTCGCAACGACGTCATCTCTGTCCGGGTATTGAGACAGCAGCCAGTAGATCGACACGTTCTCCGCCATGTCGAGCGCAAACCAAAACCCCGGCAGGGCGAGCAAGACGCCGCGCCGAAGCGGCGCCATCCCGATCGACGCGTGGTGGGCAAGGGCAACCAAAAACCCGAGCAGGGAGAGCGGGAACACCACGTCGGTCGTGACCAAAAAGCGCTGATAGAGTTCACGGCCGGCATGACCGAACGCCTCAAGGCGCGCATAGACTTCGTCGGCGGCAAATGACGGTTGCAGGTCCAGAATGGGGCGGCCACCGGTCGCTGCGCGCAGTTCCACAAGTCCGCCTGGAATTGGCGCGAAATGCGTCACCGCGAACACCATCGCCGCGCAGGCAAGCGCGAAGAGAACAATCGTACGGGAAGCCATGCGGGACCTCAGCCAGATACCCCCGGGGGGTATAGGACGACTCAGGCCAACATTCAATCCCACGACGTCGGCTGCGCGCCCCGTGGTCCGAAGTGCAACGGGCATTGTGGACTCTCGACCCCGACCACAATCCGCTAGTCTCTCCAACCTGACAACGCAAGGCAGCTCGTCATGTCCCCTGATCTGTTCCTCGCATTCGTCGCGGCGACGCTCGTGATGCTCGTTATCCCAGGCCCGAACGTGGCGCTCGTCGTCTCCAACTCGATCGCCTACGGCACTCGCTACGGGCTGTTCACGGTCTTTTGCATCTCGCTGTCGATCATCCCGCTGCTGGTGCTGACGGTCGCCGGCATGTCGGCGATTCTCAGCGTTGTCTCGCACTGGTTCGAGTGGTTGCGTTGGATCGGCGTCGCCTATCTCGTCTACCTGGGTATCGAAGCGTTCCGCGCGCCGGCACCCGATTTGGCGGCCGTGAGGCCCGACCCAAAATCGCTCTGGCGCATCGCCTCGCGCACGGTGCTCGTCGCGCTCACCAACCCGAAAACGCTCCTGTTCTTCGGCGCGTTCTTTCCGCAGTTTCTCAATCCCGCGCGCGACGCCACCGCACAGCTCACGATCATGGCCGTGACGTTCTTTGTCGTCGCCGCCATCTGCGACGGCACATGGGCGCTGGTGGCAGGCCGCGCGCGCGGCGTGTTGATCCGCGCCGGGCGATGGGTCAACCGCGTGACAGGCTCCATGCTGCTTGCCTGCGGCGTCGGCTTGGCACTCGCGCGCAGACCTTGAGGCACCCGCACACCGCCTTGCATTGCTGCACTGCACATGAGAAGTAGCCCCTGAAGCGAAAACCGGGGCGTCTCACGCAATGACGAAATGGGTCTACGGCTTTGGCGGCGGCGCGGCGGAAGGTGCTGCCAAGATGAAGAACCTTCTCGGCGGCAAGGGCGCAAACCTCGCCGAGATGGCGAACTTGGGGCTGCCCGTTCCGCCCGGCTTCACGATCACGACCGAAGTCTGCGCGCACTACTACGCGAACAACCGGACCTACCCGGCCGACCTGAAGGCCCAGGTCGAAGCCGCGCTCGCCGCGACCGGCGCCACCGTCGGCCGCACGTTCGGCGACGTGAAGAAGCCGTTGCTCGTCTCAATCCGCTCAGGCGGGCGCGCCTCGATGCCCGGCATGATGGACACCGTCTTGAACCTCGGCCTCAACGATGAGACCGCGAAGGCGGTGGCGCGCGAGACGGGCAACGAACGCTTCGCCTACGACAGCTACCGCCGCTTCATCTCCATGTACGGCGACGTCGTGCTCGGCGTCGCGCACGACCATTTCGAAGAAATCCTCTCGATCTACAAAGAAGAGAACGACCTCGCGCTCGATACCGACATCGATGCCGCGGGCTGGAAGGGCCTGGTCGAGCAGTTCAAGGCCAAGGTCGAGGAGGAACTCGGCAAACCGTTCCCGCAGGACCCGCAGGAGCAACTCTGGGGCGCAATCGGCGCCGTCTTCGGCTCCTGGCAAAACGCCCGCGCCAACACCTATCGCCGCCTGCACAACATACCCGATGAATGGGGCACGGCGGTCAACGTCCAGGCGATGGTCTTCGGCAACATGGGCGACGACTCGGCGACGGGCGTTGCCTTCACGCGCAACCCGTCGACGGGAGAGGCGGCACTCTATGGTGAGTTCCTGGTCAACGCCCAAGGCGAAGACGTCGTCGCCGGCATCCGCACGCCCCAGCCCTTGACCACGCGCGAGCGCACGGCGTCGGGCGGCAAGGAGCCCTCGCTCGAGGAGCGCATGCCCGCGGTGTTCGCGGAGTTCCGCAGCTACGTGAAAAAGCTCGAAGGCCATTACCGCGACATGCAGGACATCGAGTTCACGGTCGAAAAGGGCCGTCTCTGGATGCTGCAGACCCGTAACGGCAAGCGCACCGCCAAGGCGGCGCTGAAGATCGCTGTCGACCTCGCCGCCGAAGGCACGATCACGCGCGAAGAGGCGATCAAACGCATCGACCCGGCAGCCCTCGATCAGCTGCTGCATCCGACACTCGATCCCAAGGCCGAGCGCTTCATCCTCGCGACCGGCTTGCCCGCCTCGCCGGGTGCGGCCTCCGGTGAAGCCGTGTTCGATGCCGGAGAGGCCGAACGTCTCGCGGGCGAAGGCCGCAAGGTCATCCTCGTGCGCATCGAGACGAGTCCCGAGGACATCCACGGCATGCACGCGGCGCGCGGCATCCTCACCGCGCGCGGCGGCATGACGAGCCACGCGGCGGTCGTCGCCCGCGGCATGGGCCGCCCGTGCGTCTCAGGCGCAGGCGGCCTTCGCATCGACTACACGAAGCAACAGTTTTCGGCCGCGGGGCAGGTGATCAAGAAGGGCGAGATGGTCACCATCGACGGTTCGACCGGCCAGGTGATGAAGGGCCTCGTCCCCACGATCCAGCCCGAACTCTCCGGCGACTTCGCGACGCTGATGACTTGGGCCGACGGCGTGCGCCGCATGAAGGTGCGCGCGAACGCCGAAACGCCGGCCGACGCCGCCCACGCCCGCGAGTTCGGCGCCGAGGGCATCGGCCTCTGCCGCACCGAGCATATGTTCTTCGACCAGGAGCGCATCAACGTCGTGCGCCAGATGATCCTGGCAGACACCAAAGGGGGCAGGGAGGCGGCGCTAGCAAAGCTCCTGCCGTTCCAGCGCGCCGACTTCCAGGAGCTGTTCCGCATCATGGCGGGCCTGCCGGTCACGATCCGCCTGCTCGACCCGCCACTGCACGAGTTCTTGCCGAATGAGGAAGAGGTCGACGAAGTTGCGGCGCAAGTGGGCTTCGAGGCGGCAAAGCTCCGCCACCGGCTCGAGGACCTGAAAGAATTCAACCCGATGCTGGGTCACCGCGGCTGCCGGCTCGGGATCTCCTACCCCGAGATCTACGAGATGCAGGCCCGCGCGATGTTCGAGGCGGCGGTCCTCGCCGAACGCGAAGCTGGCAAGGCCGTGATCCTCGAGGTCATGATCCCGCTCGTCGCCATGAAGGGTGAACTCGACTTCTTGAAGAATCGGATCGACGCGGTTGCGAAAGCCGTTGAGAAGGAAAAGGGCGCGAAGCTCGCCTACATGGTCGGCACGATGATCGAACTGCCTCGCGCCGCCCTGAAGGCGGGCGAAATCGCCGAGACCGCCGAGTTCTTCTCCTTCGGCACGAACGACCTGACCCAGACCACATTCGGGCTCAGCCGCGACGACGCCACGAAGTTCCTGCCCGACTATGTCAGCCGGGCGCTGCTGCCGACCGATCCGTTCGTCACCCTGGACACCGAGGGGGTTGGCGAGCTGATGGCGATCGCCGCCGAGCGGGGCCGCAAAACCCGCCCCGGTTTGAAGCTCGGCATCTGCGGCGAGCACGGCGGCGACCCGGCTTCGATCAAGTTTTGCGAAACGGTGCGTCTCGACTACGTGTCCTGCTCACCGTTCCGGGTCCCGATCGCCCGGCTCGCCGCCGCCCAGGCAGCGATCACCTAAGATATTGAGAAATAAAAGACTTTCGACGCGGCGCTTTCAATTCGCCGCGCGGGAGGTCCGTTGTTCGTGAACCCACGCGGAGGGTGTATCCACATATTAAATCTTCTTCATGACGTGGTCGAGACAAGTCAAGCTCGTCACACAGCCTGTGCACTTTTGACTGAACAGATGAAGAGAAATAATTCGTAACAGCAGAATCGTCACCGACTGATACTGAACGAATATTGAATAAACCAAGTGAAACAGGTGTGATCAACATGCAACGCCCTGCGACAGCTTGGCATAGCCTGTGGCAATTGGGCCAGGCTGACACGTGAGTTCTTGCCCCATATACAACCCGAAGTTTGTTGCGCCGCAGCGGGACAGGCCGCTACCGGTCCGTCCCACGCTGTGACGGGCCTCAGGGTCCGGCCGGCAAGCTTAACCGACCGGATTAACCGAACCACGGGCCGGTATCCGAGCAGTCGAATGGTTACTGGCCCAAGGGCTGCACCGTTGGGCTGGTGAGCAACGAGAGGTCCCGCCCAAAGGGACCCGGACGAAATGAGGGTGAGAACGCCTTCTTTATCCATGGAGGTATCATGGGGAAGACGACCAAGCTGTTGGCGCTCTGGCGCCGGAACGACCGAATTCTGAAGGCCGCCGTCTCGGGTGCCTTTCTCTACGTGCTGACCGTGGCGCTGGCCGCCCCGATGCTGAACGCGGCCCCCAATGCCGCGGAGCTCGTGTTGCGCCTGAAGCCCGTCTACGAAGTGGCCGAAGTCCGCCCCGCGCCCCTCCTGACCGTGGTGCGCGACGTCGTGAACCGCCCGTCCTATCAGGCCTATCTGCGCGAGAAGGACTGCCTCGCGACCGCGATCTATTTCGAAGCCCGCGGCGAGAGCGCCATGGGCCAGCGCGCGGTGGCCGAAGTCATCCTCGCCCGTACGCAGGTGCCGGGCCGTCCGAAGTCGATCTGTGGCGTGGTCTATGAGGGCTCGAAGCGCCGTACCGGCTGCCAGTTCTCGTTCACCTGCGACGGCATCGCCGACCGCGTCCGTGACCGCGACGCCTGGCGCCAGGCCACGCGTATCGCCACGAACGTCATGCGCACCGGCGGCAAGGTCAACGCCGTCGCCGGCGGCGCCACGTTCTACCATGCCGACTACGTGAGCCCGGGCTGGGCCTCGCGTATGGTCAAGGTGGCCGAGATCGGCACCCACATCTTCTATCGCCCGCAACGCGGCCGCCATCTCTGACGGCCACGGAAGGCAAAGTTGCAAAGGGTCGGAGCGAACCTCCGGCCCTTTCTATTTCGGCCCGAGCGCGGGGAAGAGTTTCAGAATCCGCCCGCGCATGAAGTTCGGCGCAAACCCCTTAATCCGGTCGATCCAGGCGATCTCCTCCGGCACGTAGTAGTGCAGCTTCGTCTTCGGTGCGTGATAGGCGCGCCAAACGCACTCCGCGACGCTTGAGGCCGGCATCAGCCGGAACATCCCCTTCTTCGGCGCCATGGTCTGCAGTTGCTCGTCGCTGACCGCCGGCGCGTCGCCCGAACGATTCGGCGTCGAGCGCAGGATCGCCGTATCGATCAACCCAGGCAGCACATCGGCGACGCGGACACCATGGCGCGCCCACTCGACCGACAACGCCTCAGTCAGCCCCTTCACGCCGTGCTTCGTCGCTGCGTAGACCGCGATCCGCGGCATTCCGTAGGTCGCCGACGAAGACGACGTCGTGAACAGCAGAGAGTTCGGCGTCTTCTTGAGCCAGGGCAGGGCGGCATAGGCCCCGTTCACGGCACCCACGAAGTTGATCTGCACGACGCGCATCGCCGCCTCGTAGGGCACGTCTTCGAACCACCCCGACTCGCCGATCCCCGCATTGTTGAACATGAGATCGAGCCGCCCGCCCGCAGCCTCCGCGAACGCGGCGATCGCCGCATCGAAATCCGCCTTGGCGGTCACGTCGAGCTTTCGCGTCCAGCACGCCTCCCGCCCGAGTTCCTGGGTAAGTGTCGAAAGCCCGCCCTCGTTCACGTCCGTCGCGCCCACGAACCACCCCTTGGAGGCGAAGAGCTTGGCCGTCTCTCGCCCCATGCCTGAGGCGGCGCCGGTGATGAAAATGGCCTGGCGGGCGGCTTGCGGGGGGCTCATGGGGTCGCTTCCGTCGAAAATTGCGGGATGGCCGCGTTCCTAACACATCCCACTTGCAAGTCACGCCGCGCCCAAGGCAGTTTCGCGCCCGTTCGTCTGCCGTCGTTTTCATCACGTTCGGAGAGTTTCAACCGATGTCCTTCGGCCGCTTTGCCGCTTTCCCCGTCGTCGTCTTGGCGGGCATGTCGTTGTCCGCCTGCGTGTTCAGCCTTGGCGGCGACGAGCCGAAACCAAAGGTCCGCGCCTCCGAAGCCTGCCCTGCGCGCGACGATGCGAACTGGGCAAAGATGCAGGCCTATCTCGACGCCAACAAAGCAAAGGCCGGCGTCACGACGACCGAGAGCGGTTTGCAGTACCGCGTGCTTCAGCCGCCCGCGAAGGAAACGGCGCGCA
Organism: Alphaproteobacteria bacterium; assembly: GCA_016792785.1. Taxonomy (GTDB): domain Bacteria; phylum Pseudomonadota; class Alphaproteobacteria; order Micropepsales; family Micropepsaceae; genus SZUA-430. Next base: position 1,681 of record JAEUML010000312.1, on the reverse strand, counting down.
AGCCGACATGGGCCTCGACCGTTCAGGTGCGCTACCGCGGCACGCTGATCGACGGCACCGTCTTCGACGAAACGAAAGCGGGCGAGCCGCCGGCAGAGTTCGAAGCCGGCGGCGTGATCAAGGGCTGGCAAGAAGCGCTGACGACGATGCGCGAAGGCGAGAAATGGGAGGTCGTGATCCCTTCCGAACTCGCCTATGGCTGCAAGGGCAAAGGTCAGATCAAGCCGGATCAGGTTCTCGTCTTCGAGATCGATCTCTTGAAGATCAAATAGCTGCGCGGGTCATCCGGCGAACGCTCGTAAGAGCGCGTTGAAGTCTTCCGGTTTCTCGAGATTGGGCAGGTGCGCGACACCGGCCATCTCGATGAGCCGCGCCTTCGGCATGGCGGACGCCAGATGCCGCGAGCGCGCGTTGATATGCGGAAAGTCAAACGCGCCCGACACGAGGAGCGTTTCGTGCCGGATCTCGGCGAGCCGCGCGTACGCGTTCGTGGCGCTGGTCTCGTCCCCCGCAGGCGCTGACCGCAGCGCCCGTCCGTTCATGTCCAGAAACAACTCCCTCACCGCGCCGCCCACACGCCCCCCGTCCGAGAGCGGCCCGTCGAGCCACGCGTGAGCCTCGAGCACATTCAACCGCTCAACGTCTTCCGCCGTCTCCGCCTCTTCGATTTGCGCCGCAAGCCGCTGAATTGCCGGAGGCAATTCGCCGGCGTCCGGCGCCCCCGTCACAGCCGGCGCCACGAGCATGAGGCGCCGCACCCGCTCGGGCCTCGTCAGCGCAAAGTCGATCGCAACGCGCCCGCCCTGCGAACAACCGACAAGTGTCACCGGCCCCTCAGTCGTCGCGCGCAAAACCGCATCGAGGTCGTCGAGATAACTGTGCGGCTCGGCCTCATACCGCGTCTCGCCGAATCCACGCCGGTCGTAAGCGACGACGCGGTGCGAAGACGCAAGCGCCGCCGTCTGCGCGGCCCACATTCGCCGGTCCGCAACACCCGCATGAAGGAACACAAGCGCCGGCCCATAGCCCGCCGCCGAAGCGGCGATTTGCGCCTGCCCGCTGGAAACGAACTGCAAAGAGCCAGCCATCCGCCTGCCTTTCACACACAGAGCGCGGCGATGCTCTGTCGGAAGCAAACGACGCGATCTGCCTATCGATCTTGTGATTTCCCACAAACGGTGTATTGAAATAACCTTAGTTGAATGATCAATCAAGGCGCATTTCCTGCGTGAGCGACACCCGGGACCGCATCGTCTTCGTCGCCATGCAGCTCTTCTGGGAGAAGGGCTACGGCTCAACCTCGATCGCCGACATCTTGAAGGCCGCGAACGCGAATTCGGGCAGCCTCTATCACTTCTTCCCCGGCAAGCAGGACCTGCTGATCGCCGTCCTCGACATGTACTTCGCGGGCATCGACGAGATGCTGCTAAAGCCGTTGTGGGAGAATGTCAGCGATCCGATCGACCGCGTGTTCGCTCTCCTCAACGGCTACCGTCAGCACCTCGTTGCCACCGATTGCCAATACGGATGCCCGATCGGTTACCTCGCGCTCGAACTCCACGAGCCCGACCCGCCCGTGCGCGAGCGCATCGCCGCGAACTTCACGCAGTGGGTCGAGCGTGTCGACACGTGTCTGAACGATGCCGGCGATCGCTTGCCGAAAGGCCTCGACCGCCGTGCG
>JAEUML010000295.1 GCA_016792785.1 Alphaproteobacteria bacterium | reverse complement strand
GTCCCCTGCTTGACCGGCTTCTCAGCGTCTTCGCCTTCCTCGTCCGCGCCGCGCACCGGCCGCGACTCCTGCGCGCCGGGACGCTTGGCGATGCCGTGGCTGATGTAGCTGACCGCGTCGTAGCGCGACATGTTCTGTTCGGAAAGGAAATAGGCCGCGTGGCTTTCGCGCTCGGCGAAGATCGCAACCAGGATGTTCGCGCCCGTGACTTCTTCGCGTCCCGACGACTGCACGTGAATGACCGCGCGCTGCACGACGCGCTGGAACCCCGCCGTCGGCTTCGCGTCCTCGCCGTCGTCGACGATCAGCGTGGCCAAGTCCGTATCGATATAGGTCGAGAGCGTCCGCCTGAGAACGTCGATGTCGACGTTGCACGCCCGCATGACCGCCGCCGCGTCCTGATCGTCGATCAGCGCCAGCAGCAGATGCTCGAGCGTCGCGTACTCGTGATGCCGCTCATTCGCGAGCGCCATCGCCCGATGAAGCGTGCTCTGAAGGGACTTCGAAAAACTCGCCACTTAGAACTCCAGCCTTTCTGACAGCCTGTAACGCCTAGGGACGCCCCTCAACTCTATCATTCCTTCTCGAGAGTGCACTGCAACGGATGCTGGTGGCGCCGCGCGAAATCGATCACTTGCGCGACCTTGGTTTCCGCCACCTCGTAGGTGAACACGCCGCACACGCCCACCCCCTGCTGGTGGACCTGCAGCATGATCCGCTCGGCGTCCGCCCGGCCCTTGTTGAAGAAGCGCTCCAACACATGCACGACGAACTCCATCGGCGTGTAGTCGTCGTTGAGCATCAAGACCTTGTAGAGACTGGGCTTCTTGGTCTTGGGCCGCGTCTTGGTCACGAGCCCCGTGGAGGGTCCGCCGCCCTGCCCGTCGCGATCGCCGTTTTGCTTCGTCATGCCTTCGAATGAGTCCGTGGCCAGCCGAACGTATCGTAGCATTAGATATACCGCGCTCGCCCGTTGAAAAGCGCCAAGACCCCGGAAGTCCGTGGAATTCAGCCCTTGACAGGCTTGGCCGCGACGCTCAGTTGCGCCAGCCACGCCAGGCTGCGCTTACGGTTCACGCCGAGATCCGACCGCCCGTAGACCGAGCGCGAATAGAGCGCGAGCGTCGATGTTTTGCCTTTGAGGTCGATGAACTTCACCGCCACCAGGTCGGGAAAGCGGAACAACGCCGAACGCACCACGAAGTCGTCATAGAGCCCCGGCTCGTCGGCGAACACATGCGACGTCCGCGGCTGCGCGATCGCGACGCTCAGGAACTCCTGCCGGAGTTTCGCCGCGGGTACCGCATAGACCGGCGCGGCCATGTCGATCTTGGCGTTTTTGCAGAGCCCCTCCGGCGCCATCAGAAACGTGTTCGGCGTGCGCGCGCGCTTCAGGGTCTCAAAATCGATGCGCTCGCTTGTGGGCACGGGGACGCTTCCTTGATGAGGCGCCAGGGAACACGAAAAAAGCCCGGAGGCACAAGGCCTCCGGGCTCAATCAGACTAGGAAATGCGGAACGGCTTATTCGGCCGCCGAGCGCATGAACGGCGCGACCGGGCGCACGTCCTTGGCGGCTTCGGCGAACGCCGAGAAACGCGCGTTCAGCGGTTCGACCGCCTGCTTGGCCGCATCCATGAACAGGTCGTTGATCTTCGTGGCCTGCGCGACATAGGCGTCGAGCGCCGACTTCGCGAAGTCGCTCTGGACTTCCCACGCCTCGTGCACGCTCTTCGCGCCCGCGACCGCCTTGAAGGCCGCGACGCCGTCTTCCATCTGCTGCTTCGAGAAGGAAAACACCTCGCTATTGATACGCTCGAACGCCTTGGCGAACGCCGTGGCGGACTGCATATAGGCCTCGACGTTTTCTTTGCCGAAGCCGGCGAAGCGCTCATAAGCCTTCGTCATCGTTTCCATACCGTTCTTCATCGCTTCGTTTCCGTTTTGCATGACGTGTTCGACTGCCTCGTGGGCGGGTTGCTTCTTGGCCATTTTGTAAATCTCGCGTTGGGCACGCACGGGACGCCAAATGCGCCATGCTGCACTGCAACATAGCCTATATGCGCTCAAGACCGCCAAAAGTCAAGTGAAAATTGTGCGACGCACAATAATCGGTGCGAACGGCACACGTACATCGATTAACCAAAAGTAAATCGGCGAAGGCGCAGGATCATAGATGCTTGCGAATCACACTTGGTAAAAATGCGCGAAATGGCGGGGCGAAATTCGCGAATGACGGGAGTTGGCCGATGTTAACGCTTTCCAAGTTCGCCGTTTCCGGCAATCTTGCCGCTTCGTTGTTGACGCGAAAGGGGGGAAGCAGCCGCATGGTTGGTCTGCTTCTTGCTGCCGCGTTTGCCAAGACGTCGAACCTCTAGGGGAGCGGGGGTCCTTCGTATGGTGTGGCGCGTACAGCCGTTGAAGATAGTGCTGGCCGTCTTGGTCATGGCAGGCGTGATCCTGTCCGCGACCGATGCCGACGCGCGCAAACGCAAGCGCGTCCGCCACGCCGCGCCGCCCGCACCCTATGTCGAAAAATACGCCGCCATCGTCATCGACGCCGCGAGCGGCAAGATCCTGCATGAGCAAATGGCGAGCGAGCCGCGCTATCCCGCCTCGCTGACCAAAATGATGACGCTCTATCTGCTCTACGAACAGCTGCAGAAGGGCACGCTCACGCTGTCGACGCCGCTCACCGCGTCGGCCTACGCCTGCTCGCAGGAGCCGACGCGCCTCGGACTGAAGCCCGGCGACCAAGTCACGGTCGAAGACGCGATCAAGGCGCTCGTCGTCCGCTCGGCAAACGATGTCGCCGTCATGGTCGCCGAACACATCGGCGGCAGCGAGTGGGCCTTTGCCGCGCGCATGACGCAAAAGGCGCGCGAACTCGGCATGGCGAACACGACGTTCGCGAACGCCTCCGGCCTGCCCGACACGAGCCAGAAGTCGACGGCGTGGGACCTTGCGGTCTTGAGCCGCCGCCTCGTCACCGATTTCCCGCAATTCTACCCCTACTTCCGCGCGCAGAGCTTTTACTGGGGCGGACGCAGCTTCGAGGGTCACAACAACCTGATGAAGTTCTTCGACGGCGCCGACGGTTTGAAGACCGGCTACACGCGCGTCTCGGGATTCAATCTGGCCAGTTCCGCCACGCGCCAGAACACGCGCCTGATCGCCGTCGTCATGGGCGGCCGCTCGGCGCGCGATCGCGACATCCGCTCGGCCGAACTGCTGGAGCAGGAATTCGGCAAGATGGGCCTCGGCCGCGCCGCGCCGGTGATCATGGCGATGTCGCCGCTCGTGCTCGATGACGAAGAGGCGGCGGCCGCCGAGCAGACGGCCGCGAACTTCCGCCCCGACGCCGGCGCGCCGATCGTCATTCCGCCGGCTCAACCCGCCGCGCCGAACGCACCGGCCGCATTGAGCCCGCAAGCACCCGTCATGGCCTCCCTGCCGTCGAGCCCGCGCCAGATCGGCGAAGGCGACACGTCCGATCAGGTGCGCCGCATGGCGCCCGTCGGCGGCGGCCAATGGGGCATCCAAGTCGGCGCCCACGTCTCGCGCGAACGCGCGGAGGATCAGCTGCGCGACGTGCAGGCGCGCATGCGCGATCTGCTCGGTCAGGCGCGCGGCGCGATCGTCGAACTCAGCGTGCGCGGCGAGACGTTCCACCGCGTCCGCTTCGGCGCCTTCACGCCGGCGAAGGCGGAATCGCTCTGCGACCAACTGCAAAAGCGCGGCACCAGCTGCCTCGTCGTCACCGAAGGCCCCTGGGACGCCGCCGACGCCCGCGCGAGCCTGCCGATCGCGGTGCGGTAGGCTGGGCACCTCCTAGCGGCACCGCCGAGGCCAGCTTCTAAACCGGGCCGGACACGTCACAACGAAGGCGAGCGGTCGCTCAGCGCCATGATCGTGACGTGTCCCCAGAACCATCCAGAACCAGAACTTGTCGCCAGAACTAAGGCGAAATTGCCGGACGGTAACGCCGCACGCGATTGCCTTTTGAGGAGCGAGGGGCGAGAGGTCTCGTTCCTCACATAGCCCATCGCCTTGCGGTTCTCCGATTGCTCAAACGAAGATCGAGCATCGATCAGTCTGATGCTAGTGGACTCGGACGGCCTTCACGCGCGAGCGGGCAAGCGCTGACTCATGCAAGTCACGCAGTTCGTGATCAACCAAGATCAATCGAGAGGCATCCGGTAGCGTTTACCGGGCGTTAGCCGTGCCGTTTCGGCGGCAGTTTACGATTTGCGCGCACACTTCGGCGCTGACGGGAAAGCGCTGATGGTGAGCGAGACAAGGCCGTTGAGTGATGACGAGCGTCGCCTGCTGGCGCGCCTGGCCTCGCCTTGGCGCCAGCGCGGGGAAGATGCGTTGTCCATGTTCTCGGTGTTCATGTTCATGTTCTTTGTGGGCTTCGCTCTTGTGCGCTTGGTTTTTGGGCCGTGCGATGGCCCTGATCCTGCGTGGATCGCCACAGCCGCGGCGGCGCTCGCGCTCGGCACCGGGCTTTGCATGCACCGGAAGAACGGTCCTTTGATTGCCGCCGAGTGCGATCTGTACGCGCGCGACGTCGAGCAAGGGGTGGCGGTACGCACGACCTATTCCGTGACCGATGCGATCCGCGTCGAGGAATTCGAGGATGAAGGCTCGGCCTATTATCTCAGGCTCGACGACGGGCGCGTGCTCTTTCTTCAGGGACAGTATCTCTATGAGTACGACGCGGACGAGGACGACGACGGGCGGCCGGTCGCGGCGCGCTTCCCTTGTGCGCGGTTCACGATCGAACGAACGGCCGTGAGCGGGCTCGTACTCGGACTCTCCGATTTGGGTGCGCCGCTTGCGCGCTGTGGCACACGCGCGCCGTTCACGGATGAGGACTATCTTGCGAACGCCGTACCGCCGGACGGTGCCGTGCTGACGATCAACTTCGAAACACTGCGCGGCACTGACGACGCCGTGTCGCGCCGGCAGCCACACTGACCCGAAACGCGGCCGCTACCGACGCCATCTCAACGAAGTCCGATCGAGCCTCAATTCTCTCTTAGCAACTGTTGTCTGGTGACGAGGGCATGTTTCTTACGTCCCTGAAGCTAGGAGCCGCACGCTAAAGCGGATTCGCTTTAGACGGAACCATAGCCGGAGTTGGGATTCAAGGGACAGGATTAAAGGGACACGTAACGATCTTGAACGAGCGCATCCAAGTTTGTGACGTGTCCCCTGATCCCTGGGACCGCAGGCATCTTGCCTGCATCCGCCGAAGCGACAGCGAAGGCGGACGCACGAGCGCGGCAACCGCTCATGGAGCGCCAGCACAGCGTACACACAGGCGTGAGCACCGCTGTGCCGCTGATGAAATGCTCATACTGCCCCCATAGTTACTTTCCGCACCGACCTCCTGCGGTCACAATCCGCCGGCGAGCAACTCATCCAGCTGCGCGAATTGTTCGGGCAGACCTTCCGCCGAACCGGCGAGGGCTTCGTCGAGCGCCGCTGCTGTCGGATAGAGTTCGTGCAGGGTGACGAACGTCCGGCCCCCATATTCTTCGAACGTCACCGTGGTCACCGCACCCTGATCGCTTTCGTCGTTCGTCCAGACGATGCGCTTGTTCGCCACCACCTCTTTGTACGTGCCGAAGAACGCCATCGGTTGATCGCCGGCGGGATGGCGGAACAGGAGGCGATACCCGCCCCCGGTGCGCACATCCATCTCGCACGAGAGCAGCGTGAGGCCCGCCGACTTCGGAATCCACCAACGCTGGAACAAATCGGCTTTGCTCCACGCTTCGAAGACGATGCGCGCCGGGGCATTGAACGTTCGCGTCACGACGAGTTCGCGGTCGGACTTGCGTTCCACGACGGTGCGGTTCACGGCGGCGGAACTACCTTCTTTTCCTGCGGGCATCTGCCTTCTCCTTGGCCTTCAAGTCCTCGACAATCTTGTCCAGCGCGTCGAAGCGTGCGCTCCACAGTTGCCGGTGCCGCTCGATCCAGGCGGCCTCTTCTTCCAACGCGCGCACGCCAAGCCTGCACGTCCTGACGCGCCCAGCCTTTTCAGTCGTGACGAGCCCTGCCCGCTCCAACACGCCGACATGCTTCTTCATGCCCGTGAGGGTCATGTGAAACTTTGTGGCGAGGTCCGTGATCGAAGCGTCGGCGCGGCCAAGCTGCTCCAGCACGCCGCGCCGGGTCGCATCCGACAGCGCGGCAAAAGAAGCATCGAGGCGGGTTTCATTATACTGAACCATATGGTACAGTATGTAGCGGATCGACTTGCGGCGTGCAAGAGGAAACCAAAGCCGGGCCCATCACGGATCAAGCCGGCTTGTCGCGCGAACGCGCCGCCGCTTCCAAGGCTACTTTGAGTTCGCGCGCCTTCAAGCCGCGGACCGTCTTTCGATAGGTTGCGACCGGACGGACTTCAATCTCGGTCGCGCTCGCCTCGGGCTGCAATCGATTGAGTTCGAAGGATGCCACAACATCGGTATCTACCAAGACGGCAAGTACGTCCTCCGCTTGACCGATCGTATGAGTGAGCAAGTGGAAGACCTGACCGTTCGGACAGATTGCTCGAACAGCTTCAAATATCCGGCGGCCAAGAACGGTCGACGTTTCCAATCTTGTCGGCTGGTCATAGTCCCGTGTGAATTTCGGAACAAACTTCATCGTGAGCTACATAGGGAAACACTGGGGTCGGAGTGGACTTGCCATGATTACGGTGACCGGTATTCGTGTCCCCGCAAATTCCGCGGCTACCCGTTGCCGTCGTTCGCTTCCTCATTCGCCGAACTTGTAGAGGCCCGAACGGGCCTGCCAGCGGTTCTGGAAGAACGTGTCGAAGGCGGATGCTTCGCCGGGAATTCCGAAGGCTTTGGCGAAGGGGCCGTCGCCCGTTGCCGTCCACGTGCCTTGCGCGGACTGATGATGGTGGCCGAAATAGGTGAAGACGGTGAAGTAGCCGGCCGCATTGTCCGAAAAGGCGACGGTCATGAATCTGGGCTCCGGCCCGGTACGCTTGATCGGTTCGCCGGTGACCTCGATCGATGCTTCGACGATCTCCCCGGCGAGTTTCAGTCGCGCGCGCCAGGTGCCGGGCTTTGTTTCGGCGACATCCACGTCGACATACTGAGCCATCGGATCGGTCTTGGTAATACGTGCGCGATGGGCACCCGCTTGCGGGTACCAGCTGGCGATCTGCACCCATTGCGCTTTGCCCATCATGCGCGGATCGGCGGCGCCCGTACGCTCCGCACGCACCCACCAAAAGGCCATCGGCGCCGGGCGGCCGCTCGCAATTGCCCGCACGCCGTCGACATCGAAGTTGTCGCTGAGCATGAAGCAAAGGCTGCCGACGAAATACGAGGCGTATTGCGGGCTCGCCTTTAGAAAAGCCGCAAGAGCCGGATCATCGGTCGAGAGCCGCTCTGCCGTGGGAAGAGAATAGGTTGCCGGCAGCTTCATCTTGGCGTGCGCCGGATCGAGCAAATGATCCCGGCAGATTTCGGCGCGAACACCCGATTGTTCCGCCGTGCTGATCGCGCCGGGTGCAAGCGCGCCGTAAGTCACGGCCCAAGCCGCAGATGCACTCGCGCCGAACGCAAGCAAGAGAGCAGTCGTTTTCAAAACCACAAGCACGTCCCTCTCGCATATTGCGGCCGGGACGGTAGGGCGGGCGCTTGGGAAGCTCAAGCGGCGCCTCTCGCTGCCAGCCTTCAAGGTGGTCCAGTTTGGCTTGCCGGTCTTTCGGCACGCGATCGTCGGAGCTTGACTTTCGCCGCAAATGTTCTACTTTTGTTCCAAACGTTCCAGCCCGCGCTGAGGGTTCGGCTGCGACTTGAACCTATCGATCAACCAACCTCCAACGCTCGGCGAGAGATCGCATGGGGGCGCGCGCGGTCACGCGCACATTGGGTCGCCGCGCGCAGATGCAGATAACGGACGCCAAACGCATGGGAAACGGATTCCAAACGGATTATCTGGCGCAAATCCGCCAAATAAACGGATATAACGGATATCGGAATTTCAAAGTGCGTTCGGCGCGGAAAATCGCCGTTCTTCCGCCCCGTCACCCCGCCGCGGCCAGCTTCGAAAGCTGCGGGAGACGCAGCGCCGCAACGAGCCCGCGCACTTCGGCACGCGCGGCGACCTGGGCCATCGTAATGCCGCGCGATTTGCCCTCGATGAGGTCGAGCACGGTCAAGCCCTTCGGGAACAGCTCGCGATAGATCACGCGCTCGCTCAAGCCCGGCGCCAAGCGAAAGCCGATGCGCTGCGCAAGCTTCGTCAGCGCCTCGCTCACCCGCCGTTGATTGCGCGTCTCCATGCTCGACATGCGGTTGCGCACGACGAGCCAGTCGATCGTGCGCCGCTTCTCGATCATGTGGCGCTTGCGGCTCTCCCACACGAACTCGGCATAGATCGCAGGCGCCTTCGCCTCGAACGTCTCGGGGTCGACGCCGGCCAGCAAGTCGAAGTCGACGAAACTGTCGTTGAGCGGTGTCACGATCGTCGACGCGTTGCCATGCGCGGCCCGGCCCAGCGCCGTGTCGGCGCCCGGACAATCGACGACGATCGCGTCGCACTCCGCGCTGAGTTCAGCCACCGCCTGCGCGAAGCGGCGCGCATCGTCTTCTTCGGCGAGCGTCCGCACCTCGCGCGCCGAAGGCTCGATCGCAAACAACTTCGGCAGGGCGAACGCCCGCCCCTGCCGCTCCGCCCACGCCGCGCGGTTCGTGAAGAAGTGCGAGAAGCTGCGCTGGCGATGGTCGAGATCGATCGCGCCGACCCGCAAGCCCGCGCCTGCGAGGCCCGCAACGAGATGGATGGCGACGGTCGTCTTGCCCGACCCGCCCTTCTCGTTCCCAACGACGATCAACGGTACGGGCCGTCCCGTCATGCTGGTGCCGCGCCCCTAACCCGGCGCTGATTCGCCGAGCGAGAGCAAACTAGCATTGCCGCCCGCGGCCGTCGTGTTGGTGCAGGCGGTGCGCTC
>JAEUML010000043.1 GCA_016792785.1 Alphaproteobacteria bacterium | reverse complement strand
CCGGTCGGCAATTGCACCAGCTCCGGCGCATCGACGATCAGCGCCACGACGTCGGCGTCGGCCGCCCCCGCCCAAGCCGCGTCGACCATCGCGCGGTCGAGCCGTCGCTTCGGCTCGAAGATGCCCGGCGTGTCGACGAGCACAAGCTGCGAGCGGCCTTCGATCAGAACGCCGCGCACCCGCATGCGCGTCGTCTGCACCTTGCGGCTGACGATCGAAACCTTCGTGCCGACAAGCCGGTTGACGAGCGTCGACTTGCCCGCATTCGGCGCCCCAATGATCGCGACGAAGCCGAAACGTGTGGGCCCTTCGCTGCTCATGCCGCGAGCCGTTGCATCAGCACCCGCGCCGCCGCCTGTTCGGCAGCGCGCAGCGATGCGCCCTCGCCCGTCGCCGGCGCCTCGCCCTTGACGCTCACCTCGACCGTGAAGCGCGGCGCATGGTCGGGGCCCTCGCGTTTGGCGATGCGATAGGTGGGCGTGCCGAGCTTGCGCCCTTGCGCCCATTCCTGCAGCGCGTTCTTCGGATCGCGCAGATCGCCCGTGACCTCGCTCATCAAGGGCTGCCAGTACTTCGTCACGAACTTGCGCGCGGCCTCGATCCCGCCGTCGAGATAGAGTGCTGCGATCACCGCTTCGCAAGCATCGCCCAAGATCGCCGACTTCCGCCGCCCGCCTGCGCGGTCCTCCGACGGCGCGAGGATCAGCGCCGCGTCGATGCCCGCCGCCTCCGCCACCCGCGCGCAAGTCTCCATGCGCACCAGCGCGTTCAGTTTCAAAGCGAGCGATCCTTCGTTTTCTTTGGGGAAGTGCTGCACCAACTGTTCGGCGATCAGAAACCCGAGCACCCGGTCGCCCAGGAACTCAAGCCGTTCGTTGTCTGCGCCACCCGCGCTCGAATGCGTCAGCGCACGCTCGATCAGGGCGGCGTCCTTGAAGCGATGGCCGAAATGCGCGGCCTTCGGCTTGGCCCCCTGTTCGGCGGCCGCCGGTTCAGTCGACGGTGTGGAGGAAGCGGCTGTAGCGGATCGCCGCCGGCCACTTCCAGAATTCCCAGACTTGCGCGCTGCCATCGGTGGAGAAAAAGATGATGTCGGCCCGGCCGACGAGGTTTTCTTCGGGAACGAAGCCGACCCCGCTGTCGGCCATTCGGCTGTCGTTTGAATTGTCGCGGTTGTCGCCCATCATAAAGTAGTGCCCCGCCGGCACAACGAATTCTTGCGTGTCGTCCGCGCCCGCTTTGTCGGGCTCGGCGTCCAGGATGAAGTGGCTGACGCCGTTCGGCAGCGTTTCTCGGAACTTCGGGATGCGCAGCTCGTAGCCATAGGCATCGGTGGCGATGTGGTCCTCCACGCGCTCGAGCTTGCAGGGCTCGCCGTTGATGTAGAGCACGCCGTCGATCATCTGGATGCGGTCGCCGGGAAGCCCCACGACGCGCTTGATGTAGTCCTCCCAGGGCCTGACCGGCAGGCGGAACACCGCGACGTCGCCGCGTTCGGGCGGCGCGGCCCACGCGCGCCCGTCGAACAGCTCCGGCGACCACGGGAACGAATGCTTCGAATAGCCGTAGGCGAATTTAGACACGAACAGATAGTCGCCGACGAGAAGCGTATCCTCCATCGAGCCCGAGGGGATGTTGAACGGCTGGAACAGGAACGTGCGGATGAAGGCCGCGATCACGAACGCATACGTGACCGTCTTGAGGACTTCCATCGCGACCGACGAACGCCAAGACCCCTGCGCTGCCCGTTCGGCCATCCCGCTCGTTCTCCTTGGCCCGCCCGCGAGCGCCGTCTAGCCGATCAGATTGAGAAAACGGCTGTAGCGGATGGCGAACGGCCACTTCCACACTTCCCAGAGCTGGGCCGACCCGTCATGCGAGAAGAACACGATCTCCGCGCGCCCGACCAAATTCTGCTCCGGCACGAAGCCGACATCCGCGCGGCTGTCGTTCGAGTTGTCGCGGTTGTCGCCCATCATGAAATAGTGGCCGGGCGGAACCGTGAACTCCTTGGTGTTGTCGAGGCCGGGCCGCTCCGGCCGGCGCAGCACGACGTGCGTTACGCCCCCGGGCAGCGTTTCATAGTAGCGCTCGACGTGCAGCTCGTCGCCATAGGCGTTCGTTTCGATCCGGTCTTCAATGCGCTCCATCTTCACCGGTTCGCCGTTGATGTAGAGCAGCCCGTCGATCATCTGCACCCGGTCGCCCGGCAGACCGATCACTCGCTTGATGTAGTCCTGGGTCGGGTCTTTTGGCAGGCGGAACACGACGACGTCGCCGCGCTTGGCGGGGCTATCCATCACGCGCCCCGCGAATGCGACCGGCGTGAAGAACGGGAACGAATACTGCGAGTAGCCGTAGGTGAACTTCGAGACGAACAGATAATCGCCGATCTCGAGCGTCCCCTCCATCGAGCTCGACGGAATTCGGAACGGCTGGAACAGCAGCGTCGGCATGAACAGGAAAAAGAACGCGGCGATACCGATCGTCTTATACGTTTCGACGGCGAACTCGGTGCGCCACCACGGTTTCTCGGTCTGAGACGTCATACGCTAGTCCTTGGGAAGGCAAACTCGTTCGCCCAAACAAATGAGGTCTGGCTCCAATCCTGTCAATTCGCGGGTCATGACGGCCAGTTAATGGCGCAAGCTAGCCGCAGAAAACGGCGCTACTGAGGCAATTCGCCGGGCAAGGCCGAGATGATCACGATCGCCTGAGCCAACGGAAAATCATCAGTAATGGTGAGATCGATCTGCGCATGCATCCCGGCGGGGGTAATCTCCCTCAGCCGCACCGCCGCCCCGCCGGTCAAGGCCATGGTGGGTTTGCCGGACCTCAGGTTCACGACCCCCATGTCCCGCCAGAAGACGCCGCGCCGGAATCCGGTGCCCAGCGCCTTGGAACAGGCCTCCTTGGCCGCGAACCGCTTCGCATAGGACGCCGCCCTGTTGCGCCTCCCTTCGGACTTTTTCTGCTCCGTCTCCGTGTAGAGCCGCTGAACGAAGCGGTCGCCGAACCGCGTCAGCGTCGCCTCGATGCGGCGAATGTCGATCAAGTCGCTGCCGATGCCGATGATCACGCGAGCGCACTCCCCGCGCCGCCGCGCGCCTCATCCATCAACTGGCGCATGCGCCGGATCGAGGCGTCGAGACCGGTGAAGATCGCCTCGCCGACGAGGAAGTGGCCGATGTTGAGCTCGACGACCTCGGGGATCGCAGCAACGGGCCCGACGGTCTCGAACGAAAGCCCATGCCCCGCATGCACTTCAAGGCCGAGCCGCGCCGCCTCCTTCGCGCCCGCCTTCAGGCGCGCCAGGATCGCATCGCGCGTCGCGAAATCGCCGTGCGCATGCGCATCGCAATAGGCGCCCGTGTGCAGTTCGACGACATGCGCGCCCAACGCCCGCGCGACGGCCAACTGCACCGGCTGCGCCTCGACAAACAGCGACACGCGGATCTTCGCGGCGGCCAACTCGCGCACGAACGGCGCCAGCAGATTGTGCCCCGCTGCGACGTCGAGCCCGCCTTCGGTCGTGCGCTCTTCGCGCTTCTCCGGCACCAGGCATACCGCGTGTGGCTTGTGCTTCAGCGCAATCGCCAGCATCTCTTCGGTCGCCGCCATTTCGAGGTTCAAGGGCCGGTCGATCTCGCGCGCGAGCCGTTCGATGTCCTCGTCGCTGATGTGCCGCCGATCCTCGCGCAGATGCGCCGTGATCCCGTCCGCCCCCGCCGCCGCCGCCATCAGCGCCGCGCGCAGCGGATCGGGATGCTTACCCCCCCGCGCATTCCGGATCGTCGCGACGTGATCGATGTTCACCCCGAGGCGAAGCTGTTTCATGACACCGCCCATCGTCTTTGCGCGTTGATGGGCCGAAAAGAAGATGGAACCACCAAGTGCACCAAGATCACCAAGATACTGAGGCCGACGATCAACGGCGGCGCGCTAGATGAGCCGTGTTTTTCACGCCAAGACGCCAAGACGCTAAGGGACTTTTCCCCCTTGGCGCCGCAGGCACCTTTCAGAGAGTGAACAAGGCGCTTCGCGCCGAAGATATTGCCCGTCTTGGCGTCTTGGCGTCTTGGCGTGAAACCAACGATGCCAACGCCAAGCCGACGGCCAAGTGTTACCCCGAGCATCTTGGTGATCTTGGTGGTGAATCCCCTTTTGTCCTGCCCCCACCAAGCCGTCATTTCAGCCCCCGGCTCCCAGGCTTTACCGCCGGCGTCCCGGCCAAGTGCTTGGGCAGCTTGTCCGCCTCCCAAGACGCCACCTTGATCCGCGCGAGCGGCACGAACGGCACGTCGAACTTCGCCTCGCCGCCCGAGCGGTCGATAAGTGCGGCGAGCGCGAGCACCTTCGCGCCCGTCTTCTTCACCGCCTCGATGCACTCGCGCGACGACAGCCCCGTCGAAACGACGTCCTCGACGATGATCACGTTCATCGTCTCGTCGAGATGGAAGTTCCGCCGGAGCTGAAACACCCCGTCCTGCCGCTCGACGAACATCGCGGGCAGACCCATCTGCCGCGCCGTCTCATAGCCCGGAATGATGCCGCCGACCGCGGGCGAGACGATCGCGTGGATCGGCTTTTTCACCTTCGCCTTGATCTTCTCGGCCAGCGCCTTGCAGAGCTTCGCAGTGCGCTTCGGATACTGGAACACCAGCGCCTTCTGCAGGAACGTGTCCGAGTGCCGGCCCGAGGAGAGAATGAAGTGACCTTTGAGAAGCGCGCCCGCCTTCTCGAATTCTGCAAGCACTTGCTCAGGCGTCATGTTCGCTCAGTTCCTTTTCGCCGTGCGGCCGGTCGACACCGTTGATGGAGGATGAGGCGCGCAAGCCCGCCACGATATTGGCAAGGTGCTTGGCGTCGCGCACCTCGATGTCCACGATCATGTCGAAGACAAGCGGCGTACGCCCGACGATTTTGAGATTGGTGATGTTTCCGCCATGCCGCGCGATCACGTTGCAAGCGTTGGCGAGCGCGCCAATCTCGTTGTTGGCCGCAATCTTCAACCGCCCGGTCTGAACCTCGGTCGCGGCCTCGGGCGACCATTTGAGATCGAGCCAGCGCTCGGGCTGATCCTGCACGTCGGCAAGCCGCTCGCAGTCGGCCGTGTGCACAAGCACGCCTTGGCCCTGCGTGATAACGCCGATGATCCGGTCACCGGCAAGCGGCGTGCAGCACGGCGCAAGGTGATAGGCGAGCCCCGGCACCAAACCCTGGATCGCAATCGCCTCGCCCTTCGGCCGGCGCGTCTGCCAATTCGCCCAGCCAAGCGCAGCATCGTCGACCTTGAGGCCCGGGAAAACCGACTTCATCACTTCGATCGGCGTCACCACGCCTTGCCCGATGAGCGCATAGATTTCGTCGGCCTTGACGAGCTTCAATTTCTTCAGCGCGGCCGCAAGCGCCTTCTCCGAGAACTCGTGACCAGCGTCGCGGAACCCCTTCTCCAGGATCGCGCGTCCCATGCGCTGATGCTCGAGCCGCTCCGCGTTGCGCAGATAGCGCCGGATGGCGGCGCGGGCCTTGCCTGTCACGACCATCTGCTCCCAGACGGCGGAAGGTCCCTGCTTCGGCGAGCGGATGATCTCGACGCTGTCGCCGTTCTTGAGCGCGGTCGCAAGCGGCACGTGCCGCCCGTTGACGCGCGCGCCCACGCACGTGTCGCCCACGTCCGTGTGAACCGCATAGGCAAAGTCGATCGGCGTCGCCCCGCGCGGCAGCGCGATCAGCTTGCCCTTCGGTGTGAAGCAGAACACCTGATCCTGGAAGAGCTCGAGCCGCGTGTGCTCCAAGAACTCTTCCGGCGTGTCGCCCACCTTCAGAGCGTCGATCAACGAACGCAGCGACTCATAAGCGTCAATGTTGGGCCGCGCGCCGTTGGAGCCATTGACCTTGTCCTTGTAGCTCCAGTGCGCCGCGATCCCACGCTCGGCCACGTCGTGCATTTCCGAGGTGCGTATCTGCAGTTCGATGCGCTCATTCTCAGGCCCGAACACCGCCGTGTGCAGCGAGCGGTAATTGTTCGACTTCGGCAGCGAGATGTAGTCCTTGAACCGCCCCGGCACGTGGCGCCACGAACGATGGATGATGCCGAGCGCCGTGTAGCAATCGTCGAGCGACGGCACGACCACGCGCAGGCCGAAGATGTCGGCAAGCTGTTCGAACGTAACGCGTTTTTCTTCCATCTTGCGCCAGATCGAATAGGGCCGCTTCGCGCGCCCGTTGACCCAGGCCTCGACGCCATGCTCGGCGAGCTTGCGCTTCAGCTGATCGGCGATGCGGTTGATCAGCTGCCCGTTCTCGTCCTTCAACGCTTCGAGCCGGCGCACGATCGACGCGCGCATCTCCGGATTGATCTCGGCGAAGGCGAGGTCTTCAAGTTCGTCGCGGAAATTCTGCATGCCCATGCGCCCGGCGAGCGGCGCATAGATGTCCATCGTCTCCGTCGCAATGCGCTTGCGCCGCTCCGGGTTCTTCACAAACTTCAGCGTGCGCATGTTGTGCAGCCGGTCGGCGAGCTTGACGAGAAGCACGCGCACGTCGTGGCTCATCGCCAGCATGAACTTGCGGAAGTTCTCCGCCTGCTTCGTCTCTTCCGACTGGAGTTCGAGTTTCGAGAGTTTCGTCACGCCGTCGACGAGATCGGCGATCTCTGCGCCGAACGCCTTCTCGATGTCGTCGTGGGTGATGTCGGTGTCTTCGATCGTATCGTGCAGCATCGCCGTCACGATCGTCGCTTCGTCGAGCTTCAAGTCGGTCAAGATGCCCGCGACTTCCAACGGATGCGAAAAATACGGATCGCCGGAATCGCGCTTCTGATGCCCATGCGCCTTCACGCCGAACACATAAGCGCGGTTCAGCAAATCCTCATCCGCTGAAGGATCGTAAGACTTCACCTTCTCGACAAGTTCGAATTGCCGCATCATGGGAGTGCGCACTCCCATCTGCTCACAACTGTCATCCCGGCCGAGCGAAGCGAGAGCCGGGACCCAGGGGAGACACGCTGCGAGTCCGAGCCCAGTCTCCTGGGTCCCGGGCCTCCCTCGCGATGCTCGGTCGCCCGGGATGACAGGAATTTGCGAAATGGATGTTCGCGCCGCGCGCGCGACGTCAGGGGGGCCAGCTTGGCCGGGTTAAACGTCCCCTTCGTCAACCTCTTCCACCACCTCGGGCCGCTTGACGTCGGAGTCGGCGCGCATCGCACGGGCATAGTCCGCTTCGGAAATGTTCGTGTGTTCCGGCGCATCGATGGTCTCGTTGAGCGCGGCCTTGTCGGCCTCCGGCTCGTCGGTTTCGATGTGGCGCTGCAGGCTCAACAGGAACTCTTCGCGCAAGCCCTCGGGCTTCACCTTCGAGGCCGCGATTTCGCGCAGGCTGACGACGGGGTTCTTGTCGTTGTCGCGATCCACAAGCAGCTGCGAACCGGAGGTGATCGAACGCGAGCGGTGCGCGGCCAAGAGCACGAGCTCGAACCGGTTCGGGATCTTGTCCACGCAATCTTCAACGGTAACGCGGGCCATGGGGCGCGAGGGTCCTCGGGGCTTGGGGTCAGGGCGAACGGAGAACGTATCGCGCTGCACCTGCGAAGACAAGGGGAATGGCGGATTTTCTAGGCTGCGGCGAGCGGCCGAACCCCGCTCTCCCCAGCAATTTTCAGCAAATCGCCGACAGTCTGGCCCGTGTCAGGATGTCGCCACGCAGGCGCGACATCGGCGAGCGGCCTCAGCACGAACGCCCGCTCATGCATCAACGGGTGCGGCAGCATCAGATGCGGCGCATCGCTGACAAGCCCGCCATAGTCGATGAGATCGAGGTCGAGCGCCCGCGGCTCCCACTTCGTCTTGCGCACTCGCCCAAACGCTTTCTCGACAATAAGCAGTGTGCGCAACAACTCACCGGGCAAAAGCCTCGTACGCACCTCCGCCACCGCATTGACGAACGGAGGGTCCTCCGCCCGCGGCCAAGCCGGCGTCTCATAGAACCGCGACACCGCAGCGACTTCGATCCCATGCCGAGGCATCGCCTCCAACGCCCGCCGCAAAGTCACCGCCGGCGGGCCGACGGGCGAGGCAATGTTGGCACCGAGTGCGATGTAGATCATGTCCGACGCCGTTGACGCCTTGCGCGCCCGTCTGCACTGACCCTGAAGAACGCGCCGCTCACCAAATCCGCCTCGAATTTCTCAATGCAGCCCCGCACGATCTCTGCCTGCGCCCCAGGACGCTTCGTCTCGTCCAAAAGAACCAGCCCTGCATGGGACCGCCTCTCCGCGACGACCAGTCGCCCGAAACCTTTGTCCACTGTCACCAGCACCCGTCGCGACCGGAACGCTTCTTCGAGAATTGCGCGATCGCCAGGATCGCTCTCGCGCTCCATCACCCACGCCACGTCATGGCCGTCCAGCCTGAGCGCTACCACCGTCGATTTCTGCACATTGCTGTCCGCCAGAATCCGCATCGGACATCAGGCGACGTCTAATTCTTTCGCCGGAACCTTCGCATGATCAACGACAAGCGCCGCATAGAGCAAACACGCATCGATATCGGCCGGTTTGAGCTTCGGGTACTCGTCGAGAATCTGCTCGCGCGAAGCCCCGTTCGCGAGCCAGGTGAGTATCTGTTCGACGGAAATGCGCCAGTCGCGAAGCGATGGCTTGCCGCCCATCCGCTCCGGATTGACGGTGATACGCTTCAAGAGAGTCTTTGCCGAACGAGCCATCGTGCAAGTCTAAGGCACACGGGCGGTCACGCCAATCCGCTCAGTGCCCGCTCGACGGATACACGAACCGCCGCCACGTCGAGGCCGTGCGGTCGAACGGTTGCCACTCCCGCTCAGGCAAAGCCAAACGATCAGCGACCGCGAAATGGACCGAGGGGTTGACTCCCAAGCCGCAATGGCTGGCATAGACCTCGATGTTGTCGGTGTGCTTGGCTTTGCGCTCGACGCAGCTCTGCCAGGCGACCACACCGTCGCCGCGCGAGAAAATGGCGGTCGTCGGCATTGGCGGTGGCGACGCAAGATCGCCGAGTTCTTTGCGCATCGTCTCGGGGTCGATCTGCTGCCCGGTCACGCTTTCGTAGATGCGCCACACATGGTTCGCGCGGATGTTGCCGCCGAACGGCGAGCCCATCGTGATCACCTGCCGGACGAGCTTCGGATACCGCTTGGCGAGCTCGCGCGCCATAATCCCGCCGAGGCTCCAGCCAACGAGGCTGATCTTGCGCTTCATCTTGCGATGGATCGATTCCAGCCGCTGAGCGAGCAATTCGCCCTCGGGCCCAATGGCAAGAGGCCCGAGATTGCGCCCGAGCCCCCAACAAAACGTCTCATAACCCTTCGAAGTCAGGAACCGGCGAAGCGGCGCCGTGGTTCCGCTGCCCGCAAGGAAGCCGGGCAAAACCATCACCGGGTGCCCGTCCCCTTTGGGGGCGAAACTCAGGAGCGGCGAGGCCCCCTGCAGACTTACCAGTTCGGCCAGCGCCCGTCCGCCTTCGGTCAAAGCCAGCGCC
>JAEUML010000036.1 GCA_016792785.1 Alphaproteobacteria bacterium | reverse complement strand
CTGCGCGTCGGTCTTGTACACTTCATCCGACAGATTGCGCCCGTAGATGCCGGCGAGGAACGTCTCGCTCTCGTTCGCCCAGACGAGTTGGGCGTCGTAGAGCCAGTAGGAATCCTGCCACATGCCCGGGAACAACGCGCGCGTCGCTAGGCTCGAATTGTCGACGGCCAGCGCCATCTCCGAGCGGTAGCGCGCCGAAGCACCCAATGTCAGCGATCCCAGGTCGCCCAGCGACCACTCGTACGCGCCGCCGAAACGCATCGTCCATTCGGGCGAGAACGCGGGCGTCTGCCAGCTGCGGTCGAGAGTCACGGTCGGCGGTGGGGGCGTTGTATTCGCGCGCTCTTCTTTGAACTCCGAGTATTCGGCGTGCAAGTAGCCGATCGCGGCATCGAGGCGCAGCTCTGGCACCGGGAACGCGAGGAACTCGAGTTCGGCACCATAGATTTCCAAGCCACCTGCGTTCAGCACGGCGAAGTCGATCGCAGGAATGGGTTGCGTCGGCGACGTGACACTCCGGCTCACGCGTGCCTGGAAGTCGGTGTAGTCGTTGTAGAAGGCAGAGACGTTCGTGCGAACAGTGCCATCGGCCCAGTCGGACTTCAGTCCGACCTCGTAACTGTCGAGCGTTTCCGGACGATAGGGCTGATCTTCGCCTGGATTGTTCGCGCGACCGTTGAAGCCGCCCGACTTGAAGCCAGATGCATAGCGCGCATACAGCATTGTGTTGTCGCTCGCCTGCCAATCGAGGGACACCATGGGTGTTACATTTTCCCACGTTTCCTCTCGCGTGGCCGGGAAGGGAAAGCTGCCGACAAAAGCCACGGAGTTACTGAACGTCGACGTCGTACGGAAATACTCTTTGTTCTCCTCCGTATAGCGGATACCGGCTGAGAGGTTGACGGTGTTGGAAACCGCGAATACCGCATTTGCGAACGCCGCCCAACTTGTGGTCTGCAAGTCGTCATCAACTGTGCGCAGGAAGCTCGTGGCGCCAAAGAAACCGCCCGGGAAGTCGTCAGCGTAGGCTTCCTGGTGCGAGGTGATGTTCTCGCGCAGATAGTAGAGGCCCGAAACGAGCCGCCAGCTGCCGCCTTCATAGATCAGTTGGAGTTCCTGGCTTGTCTGGTTCTGATCGACGTCGACTAGCACGTCACCAAGTTCGATCGGTGTCGCGTCGATGTCGATGTAGTCGCGGTTTTCGAGTTCGCGATACGCGGTGATCGAGCGCAGCGTCCAAGAGTCGGCGAAGTCCCACACCACGTTCGCCGAACTACCCCAGTGTGTCATCGCGGTGCTGTTCGGCAGGCCCGTCGTGGGCCGAGCCTTGAAGTTGAATTCGGGCGGCGTCGTGGGAACCGGGAACAGTGAAACGCCCAAAATCGTCGTCAACGTGTTCGTCGGTTGACCGAGTACGAGCGCATTGTCTTCGTCGGCGTAGTCGAATGAGAGATCGACCTGGAAGTCATCGCTCGGGTCCCAAGCAAGCTTCACGCGGCCGGCCGCGACGTTGCGGTCGTTGTAGTCGTCGCCAGTGACGGGGTTCTCGACGTAGCCGTCGCGCGAGCCGATAAGCAGCGAGGCGCTGGCCGCGACTGTGTCGCTGAGCGGTCCAGAGATGGTGCCGTTGCCGACGAGCTCACTGTACGAGCCGACGGTGAAGGATGCGGCACCGCGCGCAGTTTGATCGGGTCTGCGGGTCACGACCTTGATCGCGCCGCCGATCGTGTTCTTGCCGTAGAGCGTGCCTTGGGGGCCGCGCAGGACTTCGAGCCGCTCGATGTCCATGAGTTCGAACTGCGTGCCGCGGATGCGGCTTAAGTAAACGTCGTCGACATAGACGCCGACGGCGGGGTCGAACGTCTGCAGCGCATCGGGCTGGCCCACGCCGCGGATGTAGATGTTCGTCGCGTTCGACGAGCCGCGGCCTTGCGCGATGTTTGCGTTCGGGATCGCGCCTTGCAGGCCGGTGACTTCCGTCGCGCCGAGGCGGTCGAGACCCTTTTCGCTGAACGAGGAAACGGAGCCCGGCACCTTCTGAATGTTCTCCCGCGTGCGCCGCGCGGTGACCGTGACCTTTTCGACCTTGCCGGCTTCGTCGGCGGGCGGCGGCGGCGCCGCGTTTTGGGCCATTGCGGTTGCGGCGAGCGCGAATGCGGTGCCGCCAAGCAGAATCGTCCTGATCGTGGAAACAAACATGCTGATGCCCCCCAAAGGCCGCCCGCTTCTTCTTGCGGGCTGATGCACAAAACGCTAGCGCAGAGCTTCGTCCGTGGCTAGAATTTTATTCACTGTGGAATGAATTTGTGCGGGCGCGTGGTTTTCGCCGCCGGCGTGCGCGGACCGGCGACGTCACCGCTCGACGGAGAACGCCGATGTTCGATGCACCCCAACCGATGATCCCGGAAATCCTTGCACTGCACGGTAAATGGCGGCGGACGAAAGCAGCTATCGTCTCCGCGTCAGGCGAAACCAGTTGGGGTGCGTTCGCCTCTGCGGTGAATCGCGTGGCCAACGGATTGCGCGCGCTCGGCATCAAACCCGGCGATCGTGTGGGCATAGTGATGTCGAATGCTGTGGAAACCGTCGAGGCGACGTTCGGCGTGTTGCGCGCAGGCGCGGTCGCGGTGCCGCTCAATGTGTCAGTCAGCGACGCGGCCGCGGAGGCGATGCTCGCCGATGCAGGCGTTGCGGCGGTGATCGCGACGGAGGATCAAGCGGCGCGGCTCGAACCGATGCTTCCGCGTCTCGGTTCACTCGTGACGCGCGGCGCGATCCGCGCCGGCGGTCCGGCTGGTCCGTGGCAGGACTTCGCCGCGTTCAAGGCGCAGGCCGAGGATGTCTGGACCGGCGCGCCGCCGGAAGCGTCTGCGCCGTGCAACATCATCTATTCGTCCGGCACGACGGGCATGCCGAAGGGCATCGTTCACACGCATGAGCGGCGGCTCGCCTGGGCTTACGACATGGCGATCGCGCTACGTTATCACGGCGGGGGGCGGACGCTGGCGACGCTCGGCCTCTATTCGAACATCAGCTGGGCCGCCATGCTATGCACGTTCGTGGCGGGCGGCACGCTGGTGCTGCACAAGAGTTTCGACGCCGCCGCGGCGCTGCGCGCCATCGAAACGTATCGCGTGACGCACACGGCGATGGTGCCTCTGCAATATCAGCGCCTCGTCGAGCATGCGAATTTCCCACGCGCCGACAAATCGTCGATGCAGGCGATGATGAGTTGCGGCTCGCCGCTTCCGATGGCGCTGAAGGAGAAGCTGTTCGCCTCGTTCGGCTGCGGCGTGATCGAACTCTACGGGTTGACCGAGGGATTGATCACGACGCTCGATCCCGAAGACGCGCCGGGCCGCATGGCCTCCGTCGGCAGGCCGATGCAGGGCACCGACATCCGCATCATCGACGAAGACGGGCGGGAGGCTGCGGCCGGCGAGGCGGGCGAGATCGTGGGCCGCGGGCGGATCACGATGCCGGGCTATTGGAACCGGCCCGATGCCACGCGCGAAGCGACGTGGACGGACGAACACGGCCGCGCTTGGCTGCGCACCGGCGATATCGGACGGTTGGACGGTGAGGGCTTTCTCACCATCGTCGATCGCAAGAAGGACATGATCCTCTCCGGCGGGCAGAACATCTATCCCGCCGACATCGAGGCCGTGCTGCTGAGCCACGAGGCAGTATCGGAGTGCGCCGTCATCGGCGTGCCGCACGAAACCTGGGGTGAGACGCCGCTTGCGATCGTCGTGCCGCGGGGGCGTTGCGAGGCGGACGCACTTAAGGAGTGGGTGAACGCGCGGATCGGCAAGCAGCAACGCGTATCGGCGGTCGCTTTCCGCGACGCCTTACCGCGCAATGCGAACGGCAAGATTCTCAAGCGCGAACTCAGGCGCGACTACGCCGGTTAATCACGACATGGGCGCGACAGATACGACGGCGCAGGTTATGATTCTGCCTCAGGGTCCAGTTGAGGCGGTCAACGATATGGATGTGAGTGTCGGGCGCCTACGCGCGCCCCGGGCGACGCGCAAGCGCAAACCGGGGCGGCCGCAAAAGTCCGCGCGTGCGGCTGATGCGCGCGAAGCTATTCTCGACGCGGCGGAGAACCTGTTCGCCCATCATGGGCTCGACGCGGTCAGCGTGCGCGATGTCAGCCGCAAGGCACATGTCGACACCGCGCTTGTGCACTATTATTTCGAAACGAAGCGCGGGCTGTTCGACGCCGTGTTCGCGCGGCGCGCGGAGATCCTGAACCGGAAGCGGATCGCGGCGATCGACGCCTATCAAGCCAACCCCGGCCCCGGGGGGGTGACCATCGAGGGCTTGATCGACGCGTTCCTGCATCCGCTATTCGACGTCTCGGTCAACGGCGGGCCGCGTTGGAAGGACTATTTCGCGATCATCGCCCAAGTGAACAACAACCCGGACTGGGGCGGCGAGACGATGGCGCGCTTCTTCGACCCCGTGATCCGGCATCTGATCGCGGCGTTGCGGCGGACATTGCCGCAGGCGCGGGACGAGGATTTGTTTTGGAGCTACCACTTCCTGTCGGGCGCGCTGACGCTGACCTTCGCGCAGACGGGGCGCATCGACCGGCTCTCGAACGGGCTTTGCAAGTCGTCGGATTTCGAGGCGGCAAGCGCCCGCCTGTCGCGCTACATCGCTGCCGGGTTCCGTGCGGTGTGCGTGCCGGCCCGGAAAGGTGCAAAGCCCTAACCTCCGTGGGGGCGACCGCCGCGGAAACGCCAGGGGCGCGGCGGGCGAGATCTCGTGCTAAGGTGAGTGGCGATGAATGCGCTCGACGCTCTCAGAGACGTGCACCTGCGGTTGACGGACGCCGGACGGGCGGACGAAGTTGGCAGTGCCTTCTTCACGGTGGCGGGGCGGTTCGGCTTCACGGTCGGCATCATCGTCGACATGCGCAAGCTGTTCGACCATGTGGGTCCGGCCCTGATCTTCTCGGTGCGCGGGCGAGGGCCGATCGAGGCGGTCGATGCGGAGCGGCCCTTCGCCAATCATCCGCTGTTCGTGCGTGCGCGCGCGACCGAAGAGCCGTTCGTCATGTCGCGCGTGCGCGATGAACTCGCGATGAGCGAAGCCGATTGGTTGAGTTGGTTCCCGCCTTACTTCAGGGACTATGACGGGCTGGTCGTGCCCATCCACGATGCGCGGGGCCTCGCGTGGTATGTCGGCATCGCGGGTCCAGCGCCCGACTTGTCGCCGCTGGCGCGTGCCGTCCTGAGTGCGGCGGCGTATGCGGCTTATGCGCGGTTCGGCGAGTTGTTGGATGCGAAGCGGCCGAACAGTCCGCTGACGCAACGCGAGTCCGAGTGCCTGAAGCTCGTCGCGCAAGGCAAGACCGACGGCGAGATCGGGCAGATTCTCGACATCAGCCCGCGCACGGTGCGCTTCCACGTCGGCAATGCGAAGTCGAAGCTCGGGGTTGCGACCCGCATCCAAGCGGTGGCGAAGCGGGCGAGCGGGTTCTGACGCTGCTGCGCTGCGTCCGGTCAGCTTTCACCACAAAGACGCAAAGATCGCGAAGCTCCACAAAGTTGAAGAGTTGCGCGCCGAAGGCGGCGCCGTTCTTTCGCTTCGTGAATTGTGTTCCCCGCCTATGTGGCAAAGATCTGACTCGACACGTCGCCAGGGTCGTCAGAAGCGCGTTCGAACGCCAGCGTACGCCGCCAAACCGGGTGCCCGGTAGCTCAAGACCTCCTCGTATCGTTCATCGAGCAGGTTTTCGGCGCGGGCGAAGAGTTCGAGGTTGCCGGTGAGCTCGTAGCTCGCGCCGATGTTGACGAGTGTGAAGGCGTCGAGTTTGGCGCGGGTTTGGGGCGTACTGCTCGCGAATTCGTTGTCGAACTGGGCGCCGGTGTGGCGGATCGTTAGCGTCGCTTGTGCGTTTTCGAGGAAGCGGTAGGCCACGTTCAGCGAGGCGGTGTGGCGCGGGCGGCGGACTTCGGCGAGGCCTG
>JAEUML010000258.1 GCA_016792785.1 Alphaproteobacteria bacterium | reverse complement strand
CTCCGGCTCCGCCAGTTGCCCCCTTGTCGCATAAGCCGACTCGGCGCGTGATGCCGCCCTCGCAGGAGGAGGTATTGCATGCGGTCCCTCTTTGTCGGCGGCGCTGCCGCCCTCTTCTTGTTCTTGAGTTTGTCGTTGTTGGTGTCGCCGCGTCCGGCGTTCGGGTTCGGCGGCGAGGATGTTCTTCAGGGCAATCCTTGGCACCATGAGGACATCACGCGGCGGGGATTGACGAAGAGCGACCTCTATGAGGGCGCCGGTTTTTCGGCCGCCGCGGCCAATGCGATCGCGTGGCATGCCGACTACATCGACAGCTATCTCTACAATCCGCTGTTCTGGACCCAGGGCGTAGCCGGCGATCGGAGTTTTGCGCGGCTTGATGCGGCGCTGGCGGGCTACGCCGACCTCGCGAAGCTGCATTTCGACGACACGTTCACGACGTCGGGCTTGCGCGCGAATTGGGAGCGCTACGCGTCCGGCACGTTGGCCGGTCTCTACTGGGCGTCGCTGCAGGACGCTAGCGGCGACGTTGCGGCGGGGCAAAACATCCTCGGCGTCTCGTTCCACGCGGTTCAGGATTTCTATTCGCATTCGAACTGGGTCGACGATCCGCAACGCCGCTGCATGACGTGGTTGCAGACCCCGTCGGCGCGCCGTTCGGAGATGGCGCTTTACTCGGGTGCCTATGAGCTACCGAAGTCCGGCGCACCGAAGCATCACGGCGCATACTCGCTGTCGTGCTCGCTGGTGCGCGGCGACACGCTGGACAAGGCGCTCGATCCTATCTGCACCGGGTATTCGCCGTTTCAGAACACCGCGCTTTGCGAAGAGTGGCGGCTTTGCCGCGGCGGCAAGGCGGTGACGATCAGCGTCAAGGGCGAGCAGAACGACAAGCTGGTGTTCCTCGACCCGCCCGGCATTGCGCTCGACACCACGTGGCTCTCGCGGGTGCAGGCGGTCAATCGTGGGCTGGTCGATTCCAAGGGCACGTTCGCGCCCGGCAAAGACGGTATGCATTTCCGCCGCGAAGCTTGCGTGAAGATCGTCAAGGCGCCGGGGCGTGAGGTCTGCACGCTCGACGCCGACCAGGCGTTCGCGGGGACAAAGGACCTCGCCATCCGCGCGACTAAGGAGTGGGCGGAGTATCTCGAAGCGGCGATGCAGGCGATGGGGCCGCGTCAAGCGGCGTTCTGGGCGCGGTTGAAGCAGGAAGGCTCGAACGAGGCGATACAGGCGCGGCAGTACGAGGATTTCTCGAAGTTGCCCTACCAGTTCCTGGCGGCGGGGCCTTATCCGATCGGCAATCCGTCGGTTCGTGACCGGGAGGGAAGCGACAATGCGGGCGGGTGGTATCTGCGCCTGCGCGTCAAGACCGCAAGGACACCATTGGCAGAGACGGACGCGGACATCCATGCGCGCATTCGCGTGAACGGCAAGGATGAGGACCGTCTGCTCGACTACTTGCCGACCGACGACAAGAAGGGGCGGACGAGCAACAAGTTGCTCGTTTATGACGATTTCGAATCCGGGCGCGACACGGTTTACATGCTCGGACCGTTTTCAGCGCGGCCGGAGTCGATCGCGCTGCGCAACGACAGCGGTTCGAGCAAGGAGGCGTTAACCGCCTTGTTTCAGGATTTCGCGAAGTCGGCGAGCGGTGCGGTTACGCGCGCACGCAGGGCGCTGATAACTATCGTCGCGGGCGAGGCGGACTATGTGGGTGATGCTGCGCACTATCGCACGTTCGCGCAGATTGCCGCGAAGTTCGCGGCTTCCGATCCGCGCTTTCCGTCATATGAGGAAGTTCTGCGGGTCGATGGCCGGGACGAGGGCGTGCACGACATCACCTATCGGGTGCGCAGCCTGCCGGCCAATCTGACGGCGGATGAGAAGCGGCAAGGGTGGCTCGCGATGGAGGTCGAGCTTCGCAAGCTGAAGACGGTCAAGGAGAGCAAGATCGATCGCCCGTCACCCTCGGACGAGCCTTTCGTCATCTTTCACATCGCACCACTCAACGGGCGTGCGGGCGCGGCGAATACGTACTTGAGCGATCCTATCCCGGGCATGGATCGCAACGACGAACACGTGTTCGCGCGGCGCACAGGGTCCGCTTACATCGTGAAGGTGCCGCCGGGTGGCGGATTTGTGGTGAGTGCCCAAGTCCTCGAGAGCGACAGCGAAAGTGCCGGCGATCGCCAACAATTGGCGCGAACGTTTGCAAGCGGGTTCGACGAGCAGACGCGCGCGCCCGCCGCGAAGTTCGCGGACGAGATCGGGCGCCTCTTTGGCGCCGATTGGACGCCCGACTTCATCGAAGTGTTCGCGTTCAAGCGCGGCGCGGTGCCGGAGGCAGGTCCGGTACTGCGCCGTCGACCGCTGGCCGAAGTCAGGGGCGATCAGGTGTCCGAGGTACTGCGGCTTGACTGGAGCCAAGTCCGTGCGCTCTCGGCACAGAAGTTCTCGATCGACGAGTGGGCGGCTAAGCCCGTCGACGCAAAGGTGCTGGACGGCGTCTGGCATGCACAGGGCTACGATTGCGAGGGGCCCGTCGAGTACGACTCCGTCGACGTCGCCATCGAAGGCGCGGCATTGCAAGCGAAGAAGTTGAACGGCACGAAATGCGCTGTGGCGGGTGCTGCCTCTTGGCGTGGAACGTTCAAGGACGGCGTCGTCACGGGCGAGTTTTACAAGGCGTCACTCCCGGCCACCGGGGCGACGGCGGAGACGCCGCCGAATTACGAAGATAAGGCGATCGATCCGATGATCGGTCTTGAGGGTAATTGGATCATTCGGTGGGAGAACACAGCGCCCAGCGAGGCCTACGCGGTGTTGTCGAAGGGTCCTGGCTATTCATGCGTGAACGCGCCGGAGGGAGGGTGCTGGAGTCGCTTTTGGCGGGACGCGAAAGCGCCCTGGCGCGTCGGCTTCACCTACAAAGGCACGGGCAAGTCGGCAGGGGGCGCGGTAACCCTCACTGCCGCAGGTCAAGTGAACGTGGAATACGGTTACGGCGTTCTGGGTCATTGGGGTGGCAAGTCGATCGGCGGCGCGCAGGCGGATTCGATTGCGTCGCAGTGGGCCTACGGCGATCAGAAGGGGCGCGAGACGTGGACGCGGGTGCATCCTGAGGTGAGCGAGGTTGAGTCCCGATCGCCGCCCAGCGCGAGCCGCAGGAGGCTTGGTGATCCCGTGACGGTGACGGTGCCCTACAGTGGCCCCGGGAACGACATGCGTGGCAATCGGCCGACGGCGGAGTTGCGTCTCTATGGGCGCGACCTATGGGGTTTGCAGCGTTATTGGATGGGCAAAGAGAGCGGCGTTGAAATCGGCCCGCTTTGGTATGTGTGCGCCAAAGATGACAAGGGAGCCCTGGCGGAGACGTCCGACTCCAGCGCATGCTTGGCAAAGGGAGGCGTTGCGGGTGTCGTCTTGCCGCTCGTGATCTGGCCGGACGCGAGGAGCGGCCCGAAGGTCATTCGCTTCAACGACCAGGACATTCCCTTCAATTTGGTGGTGACCGATGAGCCGGCCTATGGCTGGCGGCCGATGAAGCTGAAGATGGAGTCGTGCGCGGTGCTGCGTGAGATCGACCCACCAAAGGGAGAGGCCGGTCTCGTGTTCCTTCGGTCGGACTTCCGGCGGAAATAGGTCACGTTGCTGGGCGGCACGACAGATTTTGTTACACGTTTAGGGTGAATAGGCCGTAATTCGGTCTATTGGCTGCGATTGGCTTATCATCGCTCGGGCTTGGTGCCGGTGTCGGGTTTGTCGTCGCGGATGCGTTGGTTGTTGCAGCATCGTTGGAGCGTGATCGGGGCGGCCGTTTTGGTCGCCGCGCTTGCTTGGTACGCGCTCGCCGGCGTGGGCGGCCCCACCGGTGGCTATGAGACCAAGGCGGTCGACAAGGGCACGATCGAGCGCATCGTGTCGGCGTCGGGGCCGGTGAACGCGGTCGTGACGGTGCTGGTCGGTACGCAGGTGTCGGGGCAGATCGCGGTGCTGGACGTCGACTTCAACGCCCGTGTGAAGAAGGGGCAGCGGCTGGCACTGATCGACCCGCAGAGTTTCCTGTCGCGCGTGGCGCAGGCTGAGAGCGACGTTGCAGCCGCGCGAACGCAGCGTTCGCTGCAGGCGGCGAATGTGGCGCGGGCCGAGGCGCAGCTTCTCAAGGAGCAGCGCGCGCTTGAGCGGCTGGAGACGCTGCTGCGCAAAGGGTTCACCTCAACCGCGCAGATGGACGCGCAGAAGGCCGTCATCGCGTCGGCGCGGGCGGATGTTTCGGTCGCCAAGGCGCAGGCCGAGAACGCGCAGGCGAACATCGCCGCGCGTGAAGCGGCGCTGGCGCAGGCCAAGATCGATCTGTCGCGCACGGAGATTTTTGCGCCGATCGACGGCATCGTGATCGAGCGCAACGTCGACCGCGGGCAGACAGTGGCGGCGAGCCTTCAGGCGCCGACGCTGTTCAAGATCGCGCAAGACCTGTCGCAGATTCAAATCGAGGCGCAAGTCGATGAGGCCGACATCGGCGGCGTGAAGGAAGGGCAGACGGTCACGTTCACCGTCGGCAGCTATGCGCAGCGCGAGTTTCGCGGGCGGGTCGGGCAGGTGCGCGTCGGCGGGCTTAACCAGCAGAGCGTCGTGACCTATACCGTGATCGTCGCGGCGGCGAACCCGGGGCTGGAACTGCTGCCGGGTATGACGGCCAGCGTGCGGATCCAGACGGGGCGGCGCGACGACGTGCTGCGGCTGCCGAACGAGGCGCTGAGGTTCAAGCCGCCAACTGAACTGCAAGACAGTGCGGCGGAAAGCGCCGCGGGGCAGGGCGGCGGCTCTGGCCGGCGTGAGGAGTTGATCGCGGACCTTACGCAGTCTTTGAAGCTGACTGCAGAACAGCAGGCGGCGTTGAAGAATGCGCTTGAAGAACGCATGCGCCGCCGGAGCCAGGGTGGCCAGGGCCCACGACCCGAGGGCGGCGGTGGTGGAGAGGGCTCAACTGGCGGCGGTGAAGGACGTTGGGGCGGCGGCCAGCGCGGGCGCGGCTTCGATCGGGTCATCGCACGCGTGCTGGAGCCGCTGCTTTCGGCCGAACAGAAAACCAAGCTCGAGGAATGGCGTGTCACCCGCGCCAACACGCGGCGCGCGCAGGTGTGGGTCATGAGCGGCGCAGGACCAACGATGACGCGTGTGACGTTGGGCATTGCCGACGACCGCTTCACGGAGATCGTCGGCGGCGATCTGAAGGCGGGCGACCAGATCATCACGCGCTACACCGAACCCGGCGCATGAGCGGCCAGCCACTCGTCGCGTGCGAGGGCGTGACGAAGCTCTATCGGATGGGCGCGCACGAGGTCGCGGCCGTGCGCGACGTGACGCTGACGATCGGGGCGGGCGAGTATGTCGCGGTGATGGGCCCGTCGGGCTCCGGAAAGTCGACGTTCATGAACCTCGTCGGCGCGCTCGACGTGCCGACGGTGGGAACGATTTCGATTGCGGGACGGGCGTTGAACGAACTCGATGGCGACGCGCTGGCGTCGCTTCGCAACAGGACGATCGGGTTCGTGTTTCAGCAGTTCAATCTGCTTTCGCGCACGAGTGCGCTGGGCAACGTGATGTTGCCGCTCGACTATAGCGGGCTTACGCGCGCGGAAGCGGAGGTGCGGGCGCGTGCGACGCTTGTTCGCGTCGGGCTCGGTGAACGGATGAGCCATGGACCGTCCGAGCTTTCGGGCGGGCAGCAGCAGCGCGTGGCGATCGCACGCGCGATCGTGAACGAGCCGCAGATCCTGCTTGCCGACGAGCCGACCGGCGCGCTCGACAGCGCGACCTCGGAGGAAATCATGACGCTGTTTCGGGAGCTCAACCGAGGCGGGATCACCGTGATCCTGATCACGCACGAGCCGGACGTCGCGGCGCATGCGCGGCGGCAGATACGCTTCAAGGATGGGCGGGTTGTGTCGGATACGGGGGGGGCATGAAGGTCGGACCGCACTTTCGTACGGCGCTGGAGGCGCTGCAGCTCAATCTGGTCCGCTCGATGCTGACCACGCTCGGCGTCATCATCGGGGTCGCGTCGCTGATCGTGATGGTGTCGATCGGCGCGGGCGCGCAGAGCGCGATCGACAAGCAAATCGCGGCCTTGGGCAGCAACATGCTGCAGATCCAATCGGGGCCCGGCAATATGGGCGGCGGACGTCGTGACCAGGTGGGCAGCGTGCAGATGCTCAGCGATCGCGACATCCGTGCGCTGCGCGATCAGGTGCCTTCGATCGTCGCGATATCGGGACAGATCAATACCACTGCGCCGCTCGTCTACGGCAACGCAAATTGGACCGGGCGCGTGGAGGGCGTGGGCGCGGAGTATCTCGAAATTCGCGACTGGCCGATCGCGGCGGGCCGTGGGCTTGAACCCGGGGATATGACGGTGGGAGCGAAGGTCGCGATCGTCGGGCAGACGGTCGTGCGTGAGCTCTTTGAGGGCGCCGATCCCGTGGGCGCGGAGCTGCGCATCCGCAACGTGCCCTTCACCGTGGTGGGCGTTTTGGAAGCGAAGGGCCAGACGGGCTTCGGACGCGATCAGGACGACGTCGTGCTTGTGCCGTTGGCCGCGGCGCGGGCGCGGCTTGGCGCTCGCGCCCGCTCGGCGCCGGACGCGGTGGGTCAAATCTACGTCGAACTCGGAAGTTCGAGGGATATGTTGCGTGCGGCGGAGGATATCGAGGCTGTGCTGCGCGCCCGCCGGCAACTGAGCGCCACCGACGAGGCGCCGTTCTCGATCCGCAACACCGCCGAACTGATCCGCACGCGGACGGAGGCACAAGCCACGATGGCGTTTCTTCTGGGTGCGACGTCGATCATCTCGCTGATCGTCGGCGGCATCGGGATCATGAACATCATGCTGGTCTCGGTGACCGAGCGCACGCGCGAGATCGGCTTGCGCATGGCGGTCGGGGCGCGCAAGCGCGATATCCTGATCCAGTTTCTGATCGAGACGGTGACGCTGTGCGTGATCGGCGGCCTGATCGGTGTCGCCGTTGGCGTAGGCGGGTCCTACCTGATCGCGGGCTTTGCCGAGTGGCCCATCCTGCTGCGGGCGGACACGGTGGTGCTGGGCATCACGGCGTCGGTGGTGGTGGGCGTCGTGTTCGGACTTCTGCCTTCCCGGCGGGCGGCTTCACTCAACCCGATCGACGCGCTGAGGCACGAGTGAAGCAGCGGGCGGCGCTTGGCCGCCCGCAGATGGGACTCAAGAGATCAGAAGTCCGCGCTGACACGCACGCCGTAGGTTGCCGGTTGTCCGGGAACGGCGAAGTCGTCGTTGGTTCCCGCGACGAACGTGTTGCGGGTTTCGTCGTAGTCTTCGTCGAATAGGTTGCGGCCCCAGAGCGCAAACTCCCAATTCCAACCGTCGGGCTTGATCGCGACGAAGGCATTGGCGAGCCAGTAGCTGTCGAGCGTGAACGTCGGACCGAGCAGCGGGAAGGACTGCTCGTCACGGTAGCTGTAGTCGAGATGCGCCGTGTAAGCGAAGCCTAGACTTGTCTGGCGCTCGTAAGTCAGGGCGCCGCTGTAGCTGAGTTCCGGGAAGCCAATGTCCTGGCCCGCGCGATCGATCGTGCCGAAGGGAACCGCAGAGTTCGCGTCGATGAACTTCACGAACTCGCCGTGCTTGTAGCCAAGCGCTTGGCTGATCGTGAGTTCAGGTGCAGCTTTCCAGATGAGTTCCAGTTCGCCGCCGTAGACTTCGCTTTCGGGTGCATTGACGATCTTGCCGACGATCGTTTGCGAGGCCGGCGGCACTGCGACCCAGATCGCGGACTGCACCTGTTGGTCAGTGTAGTCGTAGTAGAATACTGCGCCGTTCAAGCGGACCGTGTCGTCTGCAAGGTCGCTCTTGAAGCCGACTTCGTAAGCCCATAGCTCCTCAGGCACGAACGGGTCGACGGCAGCCGGATTCAACGTGTTGTAGGCGGTGAAGCCGCCGGACTTGATGCCGCGGCTGACGCTTGCATAAAGCAGGACGTCTTCGGTCGCGTTGTACTCTAGCGCGGCTTTGCCTGTAACTTCGTCGGTCGAGAGGTTGCGGCTCAAGAACGCGGTGGTGCAGGTTCCCGCATCGAACGGCACCGTGCAGGTGCCGAGGTTCAGGTTGCCGAAGGGCACGATGAAGGTGCCGAGATTGAAGATGTCGCGCTCTTCCTGCTCCCAGCGCAAGCCGAGCACGGCGTTCAAGTCGGGCGCAAGCTTGTACTCCGCCTGACCGAAGAAGCTCAACGTTTCGACCTCTTGGTCGTAAGGTGTGCGCACGGTCTCGAAACCCGGACCGAAGCTTGCGCCGAAGCCGGAATTGTAGGCCTCGGTCAGATCCTCAGCACTGTAGTACGCGCCGACGATCCACTGCAGCGGACCTTCGTCTTTGGAGCGCAAACGCAGCTCGTGGGTTTGCACGTCGGCGTCACTGACGAAGAAGACGCTGGCGTAGTTTTCGCTGAGGCCGTCAAAGTCGTTGTACTCGCGGCGGTCGAGCTGTTCGTAAGCGCCGATGTAGGTCAACGTGCCGAACGCGAGATCGGCGTTCGCCGTCGCACTGAAGCCCCAACCTTCGTTGTCGCGATAGGGTTTGCCGGTCGTCGTGGTGCCGGCGAGGGCTGCGAACAGGGAGTCCGTTCCCCAGCTCGTCGCGCGCTGGCCAGTGTGACGAAGTGCAGGTGCGGCGTCGTTGAACGTGCCGGGGAAGTTGCTTCCGCCGAAGTTCGTGAACAGCCGCTTGCCGATGCCGTCGGACTGATCGCGGTAACCGTGAACGTTCAACAGCAGTTCTATGCCGTCTCCGAGTTCGAAGTCGACTTGGGCGCGGCCGGCCACCTTGTCTTGGTCGCCGAGATCTTCCCCGGTTTCGCGGTTGACCTGCCAGGCGCCGCCTTGGTGGGTGGCGGCGGAGAGGCGGGCGTTGATACCATCGGCGATCGGGCCGGTCAGGAAGCCTTCGGCGCGCGCTTCGTCGAAGCGGCCATATTCGATCTGGAAGCCGCCGGCGAATTCGGGCGCCGGTTTGTTCGTGATGATGTTGACGGCGCCACCGGTCGTGTTGCGGCCATAAAGCGTGCCTTGCGGTCCGCGCAGCACTTCGACGCGCTGCACGTCGTAGAGTACGCCTTGCGTCATCACGGGCAGCGGATACGCGACTTCGTCGACATAGATGCCGACCGTCGGCGTGTTATTCGTCGCGTAGTCGCGGAAGCCGAGGCCGCGGATGGTGAACGAGACCTGGCCCGAGCCGAACTGGTTTTCGACCTCGAGGCTCGGGGTGATGTTCTCAAGACCGTTGACGGTGTTGATGCCTTGGTTGCGCAACGTGTCACCGGAAACCGGCGTCAGTGCGATGCCGATGCCTTGGGCTTGTTGTGGACGGCGTTGCGCGGTGACCACGACTTTTTCGACTTTGTTGTCGGCGGCCGGCGTCGCCGTTCCGCCTGTTGCGGGTTGGGCTTGGGCTGCGCTGGTGAGCGCGGTGGAGGCGAGAAGTAGGCACACGAAAGGCGTGAGTTGGAATCGCATGGACGCTCCCCCGGGGGTTACTGGTGAACGCAATGACTGCACGTAGAAAGGGCTTTGCTCTGCAACCACTATGACAGAGCGCGAGCCTTCGCGCCACGGAATGAAACAGGACCGTCTCGAAATTTGAACAGCGTTCAACAGGCGAAAGCGAATGCGCCGTACACGTCTAAATACACCGTCCGCCGTCAACCTCGAGTGCAACGCCCGTGATCATCGAGGCTTCGTCGGAGCACAGAAAACATGCGGCATTGCCCATGTCTTGCGGTGTCGAGAAGCGGCCCAGGGGAATCGTCGCGAGGAACTTCGCGCGAATTTCCGGCGTGTCTTCGCCCATGAAGGTCTTGAGCAGCGGTGTTTCGCCCGCGACGGGATTTATGGCGTTGACGCGGATGTTGAATGGCGCGAGTTCCACGGCCATCGCGCGCGTGGCGGTGATCATCCAGCCCTTCGACGCGTTGTACCAGGTCAGGCGCGGGCG
>JAEUML010000230.1 GCA_016792785.1 Alphaproteobacteria bacterium | reverse complement strand
CCGGCTTCCGCCTTCTGCAGCTGGAACAATCCGTGTCGAACCCTCTCAAGAAGAAGCTGCTGCTCGTGTCGGAAGACGCGGACCCGGCCGCGTGGGAGGCGCTGAAGGCAGGCGAGAGCGAGGTTCAATCCTGGCTCGCGGTCGCGCAGGACCTCTGGGGCGCCGGTTGCTATCGCCCCGGTCAGCGCGAGTCGATCCGCCAAGGCGCCAACGGTCTGACCATGACCAAGAAGCACATCATCGGCGCGGCGGGCTTCGCCCTCGGCGGCGTCGGCGTCGTGGCGGACGAGCTCGCCGCCTATGTCGACATCTTTGAAGCCAGCGCCGACGTCCTGTCCCAACCGCAGCAAACGAAAATGTTGAAGGCCGCGGGCTGGCAGCCGCAACAGCCTGACTTCAAGTCCGATCGCTATCACGGATTTCTGGCGATCGGGACGATCGCGCAAGGGGTCGCACCCGAAACTGTTGTCAATGCACTGGCGGGAGCACTGAAGGGCGGCGGACAAATCTATGTCGACGAACTTCACGCCGCCGATCCGTCGGCCGGCGCGCTGGTCGCACAGGCGATCGCTTGTCCCAGCGAGAGGCTCGTTCTCCACCAGCAAGACGCCACGCGCCGCGCGTTGACCGAAGCAGGACTTCAGCAGCGGTCGATCATGGACGCGGCGCCAGCGTTGATGGACGCTATCCGCAGCGGTCTCACACGCGGCCAAGATATCGCGCGGCTGCTGAAGGCGTTGCCCGAAGCCGTGCGGAAACAACGCCTTGTTGCTTTCACCAACGAATTGCAACGCGCGGCCGTCTTGTTTCAGGCGTTGCACAAGGGTTTGGTGACGGCCACACGCTCCATTCATGTCAAGCCGCGCAAGATCTGAACGCGCCCCCTTACGAGACGCCTCGGGCTTGGTCTAAGTTGGCGACACGGACATTGCCAACAGGAGCCCAGCCATGGCCTCGAAGATCACCACCGATCCGCGCATCGACCCGCGCATCAAGGCGCTGATGGGCGCGGCCCCCGATATCGTGCCCGCAGGCGACGTGAAGTCGCGCGAGCAACTGCTCGCGGAGGAGACGGGTGAAGCCGGCCAGGCGCGCTTGGCGATGGCGAAGATGTTCCTTCAGATGTGCGACAACGAGGATATCGCGCCGTCGAAGGGCCTGAAGATCACGACGGAGACGTTCCGCTCCGAACCCGACGGCAACACCGTCAAGATCCAATACATCCGGCCCGACACGTCGGAACGCCTGCCGTGCGTCTACTACATCCACGGCGGCGGCATGATGCACTTCTCGTGCTACGACGGCATGTACAAGGCGTGGGGCCGAATGATTGCGGCGCAGGGCGTCGCCGTCGCTATGGTCGACTTCCGCAATTGCGTGACGCCGTCGTCGGCGCCCGAAGTGGCGCCGTTTCCCGCCGGCTTGAACGACTGCGTGTCCGGCTTGCGCTGGGTCGCTTCGCACGCGGAGCGGCTCAACATCGATCCGAAGCGCATCATCGTCGCGGGTGAAAGCGGCGGCGGGAACCTGACGCTTGCAACCGGCTTGAAGCTGAAGCGCGACGGCGACGTCGCTCTCATCCAGGGGCTCTACGCGGTGTGTCCCTACATCTCCGGCCAATGGCCGCTGCCGCAATACCCGTCGTCGACCGAGAACAACGGCATCCTGCTTGAGCTGCACAACAATCGCGGCGCGATGGCCTATGGGATCGAGGCGTTCCGCGCGAAGAACCCGCTCGCCTGGCCCGCCTTCGCAAGCGACGACGACGTGAAGGGTCTGCCGCCTGTCGTCATCCACGTCAACGAGTGCGATCCGCTGCGCGACGAGGGCGTCGTCTTCTATCGCCACCTGAACAAGAACGGCGTGAAGGCGCGCTGCCGCCAATCGATGGGTACCACGCACGGCGTGGAGCTCTTCTCGATCGCCGCGCCGGACATCAGCCGCGATCTTGCCCGCGATATTGCGGCGTTCTGCAAGGGGTGAACTTGACACTGCCGCCTGCCGCCGCCACTAAGCGCGCGGAAAACAGGCGGAGGCGGTTGTCATGACCACGCACAAAACGCGTGTCGCGATCCTTGGTGCGAGCGGTTACACGGGCGCAGAACTCGTGCGCCTGCTCGCGCGCCATCCGCACGTCGAAATCGTCGCGCTGACCGGCGACCGCAAGGCTGGCGAAAGCATGGCCGACGTCTTCGGCCAATTCGCCATGCTGAACCTGCCGCGCTTAAGCACGATCAAGGACGTGGATTGGTCGAAGATCGACGCGGCGTTCTGCGCGCTGCCGCACGCGACGACGCAAGCCGTCGTGCGCGAGTTGCCGAAGCATGTGCGCGTCATCGACATCTCTGCCGACTTCCGGCTTGAGAATCCCGACGTCTATCGCGAGTGGTACGCACACGAGCACCAGGCGGTCGAGCTGCAGAAAGACGCCGTCTACGGCCTCACCGAATTCAACCGCGAGCGCATCAAGTCGGCGCGCATTGTGGCGTGTCCGGGGTGCTATCCGACCGCGGCTCTGCTGCCGCTGTTGCCGCTGCTCGAACAGAAACTGATCGACCCGGACGAAATCATCATCGACGCAAAGTCTGGCGTGTCGGGCGCCGGCCGCAGCGAGAAGCAGGCGAACCTGCACACCGAGGTGTCGGAAGGCATCCACGCCTACGGCGTCGGGAAGCACCGCCACATGCCCGAGATCGAACAGGAACTCGCCAAGGCGGCGGGCCGCAAGTTGTCGATCACGTTCACGCCGCATCTGATGCCGATGAACCGCGGCATGCTGGATACGATCTACGTGCGCACGACGGGCGGCGCGACCGCCGAGCGCCTGCACGGCGCACTCGCGCAGCGTTACGGCGGCGAGAATTTCGTTCATGTCATGCCGTTGGGCCAAACGCCGCAAACGCGCCATGTGCGCGGGTCGAACCACTGCTTCATCGGCGTCGTCGGCGAAGCCAAACCCGGCCGCATCACGCTGATTTCCGCGATCGACAATCTGACCAAAGGCGCAAGCGGCCAGGGCGTCCAAAACTTC
Organism: Alphaproteobacteria bacterium; assembly: GCA_016792785.1. Taxonomy (GTDB): domain Bacteria; phylum Pseudomonadota; class Alphaproteobacteria; order Micropepsales; family Micropepsaceae; genus SZUA-430. The sequence goes on along the minus strand of JAEUML010000230.1, from coordinate 1,943 downwards.
AACCTGATGTTCGGCTACCCGGAAACCACCGCCATCGATATGCTTCCGCTGTTTCCGTGATCCACGGACCGGTTCTCGTGCCCACTGCCGAACCAGCTCCCTCGCGGCCGGGCGCGCACGCCGAACTCGGGTGAGATACCGCAACCACTCAAGCGGTCGCCACAGCGGGCGGCGCGACACCGTTGGCGGCAACCGAGCGCACGACACGATCGTTCTCCGCTGCCTTGCGTCGCACGTAGGACATGGGCGTCATCCCCGTCATCGCTTTGAACTCGCGGATGACATGCGGCTGGTCGGCGAACGCGATGGGGTCGTCGATCAGGGCGTCGGCCTCCCAGGGGGCCGGATGGAGTTGACGCAACAAGCGGTCGACCCGGAGAACCCGTTGATACCGTTTCGGCGACACCCCATAGCGGTCGCGAAACAGCCTGCGAAACTGCCGCTCGGAAAGGCCCGTCGGCGCCGCCGCTTCGCGAATGGCGCCGCCAGCCGAAGTTGCCAAAACGTGCAGTGCGTCATCCCACGCGATGTTGTCCCGGCCGACGCCGCGGAAGTGACGGCGCAGCGCACCCGTTATGCGCACCCTCCAGGTCTCAAAAGAGTCGCCCGCTACGACGGAAAAGTCGATGGGCGAAACGCGCTCGGCGGGAAGAACGGCGTTGAGCAGGTTTGTCGCGCGAAGGCCGGTGAGCGCTTTGGCCCCATCGGGTGTCAGTCCGACCGCGAACACCTTGATCTTGCGCGCCGCAAAGCCATAAGCCCAATTGTAGCGCGGCCCCCAAAGCCCGGCGCGGGGGACCGTCCGCCAAGTGTTGATCGACTGCTCTCGTAGCCAGTAGTCGTCGCCGACCATCACTTGGATCGAGGCGCGGGTCTCCGGCAGCACCACAACGACGCGACCGCCATGCGTATCGTCGCGCTGAACGAAGCCAAAGACCCAAGGCGCCAGATCGCCGGGCGGCGGCAGAAGCGAAAGAACACCATCGGTGTTGCGGCCCAAACGGTGCCGAGGTGATGACGTCATGTCCGAATTCTTCAATACGGGTGTTTGGGTCGTAGTCTAGCGTACTTCCATGGACACGAACTCGGCCGGAAAGGGTGCGGAAATCGGCGGTATTGAGCGGGCCAGCGCGGCGCAATCGGCAATCGTTGCGTTGGCCGTTTCGATCGCTTTGGTCATGGTGACGCAGAGCGGTCCCGTGATGCGTCCCATGCTGGATGTCGAGCCCATCCGCAGCATCCCCTATGCGCGCGCCGCATTGGCGACGCTCGCCGACATCATCGTGATGGTCTTGCTCTTGCGAATGAGCGGGTTGTCGGGCGCGACCATGGCTCGGCTGTCGGGCGTGTTCACACCGATTGCAAGACCGTTCGTCTTTGGCGTCGTTTGTCTCGCGCCGGCTGTCGCGGTTTGTCTTGCCTTGGTGCCGCCGGCACAACAGGTGACGCTGGCGGATGTGGCGTGGAAGGTTCTCGCCGGTCCCTTCTTTGAAGAACTCATCTATCGCGGATGGGCCGTAGGGGTTCTCATGCGCGTGTGTGGTTGGCCGCTGCTTGCCGCATGCCTGTGGCCCGCCGCGTTCTTTGGCGCAGCCCATGCGTGGCAGGGCGGCGATTGGCAAGAAATCGCGGGTGTTGTTGCGGTGACGTCGGCTGGCGGCCTTCTCTTCGGGTGGCTTTATGCCCGGTGGAACTTCAGCCTGTGGCCCCCGGTGTTTCTTCACGCAGGTCTCAACGGCCTCTGGCTGACATTCGGTCTGGGCGAGAACGCGATCGGTGGATGGTTGGGCAACGGACTTCGTCTCGGTGTTGTGGCGTTGGCAGTTGCGCTGACGGTAGCGCTGATGCCGCGCCGCGGGCAGGCGAACGACAGGCGTGTATGGGTATGGCTAGGGCGCGCTGCAACCGCCGTCCTTGTGATCGTCGTCGCGGTCCCGCTGTGG
>JAEUML010000212.1 GCA_016792785.1 Alphaproteobacteria bacterium | reverse complement strand
CGTTCGGCTCGACAACGCCAAGGCGGATCGCGGTGCCGCCTTGCGCGCGCACCCAATCGTAGAGCGCGTGGAGGCAGCGGCGCCCTGCCCCGCCGCCGCGCACCGCCTTCGACAGGAAGATGAAGCCGAGATGCCAGACATCCGGTTCGGGATAGCCGCGGATGATGTCGATCAGGCCCTCGGGCCGGCCGCCGCGATCGAGGACGAACAGGAACTTGTCTTCGCGCGCGCGGCCGGGTGGCAGCGCGTCGCGTATCTCTTCGACGGGGAAGGCGCGGCCGTTGATTTCGAAGTATTCCGGGTCCTCGTCGAAGAGCGCTTGCAACGGTGCGACGTCCCGCCCTTCGGCCGTGCGAACGTCGAAGCCTTCGATCGTCGGAGGCGTCATCTTCCCTTGTAGTTCCCGGGGCGCTTTTCGAAGAAGGCGTTCACGGCTTCGGCGTGGTCTTCCGTGTGGTGGGCGAGTGCCTGCATGGAGGCGGAGAGTTCCATAATGTTGTCGAAGCTCGTCGCCTGGCCCTCGCGCAGGAGCCGCTTTGTCATGCGCAGGACGTCGGGCGGCTGGGCGGCCATGCGGTTGGCGAGTTTCGTCGCTTCGTCCAACAGGCTTGCCGCGGGGACAACCTTCGAGACGAGGCCCCAGCTCAGTGCCGTCTGCGCGTCGATCGTGTCGCCGGTGTAGAGCAGCTCGCTCGCGCGGGCCATGCCGATGACGCGTGGGAGCAGCCAGGCACCGCCATCACCGGGGATGAGGCCGATTTTCAGAAACGTGGCGCCGAAGATCGCCGTGTCGCTCGCGATGCGGGTGTCGGCCAGGCACGCGACATCGTTGCCGAGGCCGATCGCCGGGCCATTCACGGCTGCGATGACGGGAACCTCGATGCCCCAGACGCTGCGCACGATCTTGTGGATGCCTGTGCGGTAGCGTTCGCGGATCGCAACGCCGGGCCCTGCGAACGCGCCGCCTTTCTCGCGCATCGCCTTCAGGTCGCCGCCTGCGGAGAACGCTTTGCCCGCGCCGGTCAGAATCACCGCGCGTATGCCGCGGTCGGCGTTGATCCTCGCCGCGGCAGCCGCGAAGGCTTCGCCGTCACCGTCGTGGCCCAGCGGATTGCGGGACTCGGCGCGGTTGATCGTTAGCGTGACGACGGGACCGTTGGCTTCAAACAGCAAGACTTCGTTCATATCCTTGCCTCTGGCGATGGCGTGTGTTCACGCCACCGTAACCATGCGCACGCGCCGCGCAAGCGGCCCTACGCGCGACTTTGAGCAGGGTACGTAAGCGCCAGTCTTCCTTAACGGCTCCAGGGCCATGATAGCAGTTCAATCGGTGGGTTTGGGGTCCCGGTTTGCACATGGCTGCGGCCGCGAAGTCCAGTATCTTGCATGCTCAACCGGGGGCTGCGGGTTCGCTCGCGCCCTTGCGGCTCGCGAAGCTGCGCCACGATCAGTTCTGTCTGACTCAAGCAAACACAGAGCCGTCGATCTTCGCGATGCCTATGTTCGGCCTCATCCTCTGCGGAATGATGCTCGAATGGGTGCCGATCCACTTGTTGGGTATTTGGTTCGCTGCCGTGTGCGTCGCCCTCGTCCCCGGACATGTGCTCAACGTGATGTTCCATCGTTCCGGGAAGAAGGTCGACGAGACACCGCAATGGGAGCGGCTGTTTGCGATCCAGTGGGCGATCTTCGCTGCGGTCTGGGCCCTACCTTCGTTCGTGTTTTGGGACTTCATGAACGAGACCGGCCACTTGCTGATGGGCGTCATCATGTCCTGCAGCGTGGCAGGTTCCGCGGCGCTGCAAGCCCCCCATCCGCGACTTGCCGCGGTGACTATCACTCCCTATGCGGCGGCGCTGACCATTCCGTCACTGCTTGAAGGGGGAACGCTTTACTATGGTCTCGCCGCGCTCGGCGCGGGTTTCGTGCTTTTCATGGTGCACCTGGCGCGGCACATCTATGCCACGTCGCGCGACATGCTGATGCTGCGCGAGGATCGGGTCGAACTCATCGAACAATTGACCGCAGCCAAGATAGACTCCGACAAAGCCCGCCAGCGTGCCGAGACGGCGAGCCAGGCCAAGTCCGAGTTCCTCGCCAATATGAGCCACGAGCTGCGTACGCCGCTGAATGCGATCTTGGGCTTCTCTGAGATCATGAAGGGCGAGGTGTTCGGGTCTTTGGGCTCGCCGCAATACACAGAGTACGCCCGCCACATCAACGACAGCGGTCAGCACCTCCTTGGGCTGATCAACGACGTTTTGGACCTTGCGAAGATCGAAGCCGGCCGCTTTGTCGTGCGCGCAGTCGAGATGGACGTGCGCGAGGCGATCGACCACGCCCTTCGGCTGTTCACGGTGCAGGCGGCGGAGGGCAACATCACACTGAAGGCGGACGTGGACCCCGGCCTACCGCTGCTGCTCGCCGACGAGCGGGGCATGCGTCAAGTGCTGCTGAATTTGATTTCGAACGCGGTGAAGTTCACGCCCGCTGGCGGCCGCGTGACAGTGTTCGCGCGCCGTTCGCCCTCAGGCGGCATGGACGTCGGCGTGAGCGATACGGGCTGCGGCATTGATCCGGCCGATATCAACACGGTGTTCGAGGCCTTCGGTCAGGGCCGCCACGACGTGGCGACCCGCGACAAGGGTACAGGCCTCGGCCTGCCGATCGTGCGCGGCTTGATCGAAGCACACGGGGGCAAGGTCAAGCTCGATAGCGAACTGGGCAAGGGAACGACATTCACCTGTTCGTTCCCGCGCGAGCGGTTGACGGCACCGCAGCCGGTTCCGGTGCGGTTGGCAACGGTGATCTAGGGATTGGTGCTTGGGGAATAGGGAATGGTGCACCAACCACCATTCCCCAATCACAAGAGCCTAATCCAAAGCGGCATAGCGCTTCAAATGGTGGTCGACGTTGCCGAACATGGTGTCGATCATCGTCAAGCGCTTGAAGAAGTGGCCGACGTTGAGTTCGTCGGTCATTCCCATGCCACCATGGAGTTGCACGGCGTTCTGGCCGATGAACCGGCCGGCTTTGCCGATCTGCACCTTGGCGGCGGAGGCTGCCTTTTTCCGTTCCGGGTCGCTTTCGCCGAGTTTCAGCGTCACCATGTAGGTGATCGACACCGACTGTTCGTAGTTCATGAACATGTCGACCATGCGGTGTTGCAGCACTTGGAACTTGCCGATCGGCACGCCGAATTGTTTGCGCGTTTTGCAATACTCGACGGTCGTGTCGTTCAGGACCTTCATGCCGCCGATCGCCTCGGCGGAAAGGGCCGCGATGCCTTCGTCCGTCACGCGCTCGATCAATGGCAGGCCGTTGTCGAGGTCACCCACCAACGCATCGGCGCCGAGGGCTACGTTCTCGAACGTAACCTCCGATGCGCGCAGGCCATCGACCGTCGGGTAGTCGCGGCACGAGACGCCCTTCGTCTTTTTGTCGACGAGGAAGACCGAGACGCCCTTCTCATCGCGCTGACCGCCGGCTGTGCGGGCAGTGACGACGAGCGTGTCGGCCCAAGGCGCACCGATCACGACGGCCTTGTGGCCGTTCAGCGTGAAGCCTGCGCCTGACTTCTTCGCGGTGACGGCGAGGTCGGCCAGGTTGTAGCGGCCTTGCGGCTCGGCGAAGGCGAAGGCGAAGACGCGCTTGCCTTCGATGATTTCGGGAATGAGCTTCTCTTTCTGCGCCTTCGTGCCGCCGTGACGCAGGAAGCCGCCGGCGAGAACGACCGTGCCTAGGTAGGGCTCGATTACAAGGCCGCGGCCGAACTCTTCCATGATGATCATGGTCTCGATCGGACCGCCGCCGAGGCCACCAAACTCCTCAGCGAACGGTGCGCCCAGGAGGCCGAGTTCGGCGAAGGTCGACCAGTTCTGGCGCTTCCAACCGGACTCGCTCTTGGCGATCGCGCGGCGGGCCTCAAACGTGTAGTCGTTCTGTACGAATTTCTGCACGCTGTTGCGCAACAGGGTTTGTTCTTCGGTGAAGGAGAAGTCCATCGTCTTTTCCTGCGTTTCCTGAAATCGTTGAGCGGGGTCGCCCCCTCCACCGCGTGCCGCGGTCCCCCTCCCCCGCTGAAGCGGGGGAGGAAAAAATCACAGTCGTCTTAGAGACCCAGAACCATCTTCGCAATGATGTTGCGTTGGATCTCGTTCGAGCCGCCGTAGATCGTTACGCGGCGCGCCAGGAAATAGTTCTGCGATGCGCCATGCGAATAGTCGGGACCGGGCACGTACTCGTTCGTCATCTTGTCGTGCGCGAAGGGGCGATACGGGTTGGCGTAGTACGACACCGCCTCCATCGTCAGTTCGGTTAGGCGCTGTTGGATGTCTGTGCCTTTGATCTTCAGGATCGAGGCTTCCGGGCCGTGGCCACCCTTTGACTCCCGAGCGAGCGTGCGCAACTCAGTGTACTCGAGCGCCAACAGGTCGACCTCGAGTTCGGCGATGTTGCGGGAGAACTCCGGATTGTCGATCAGCGGTTTGCCGGCGTCCTGTTCGGCGGTGGCAATTTTCTTCAGCCGTTCGACGGCGCGCTTCGAGCGGGCGACGCCCGCTATGCCGGCGCGCTCGTGGCCGAGCAGGAACTTCGCGTAGGTCCAGCCCTCGTTCTCCTTGCCGATCAGGTTCTTGACCGGGACCTTGACGTTGTCGAGGAAGACTTCGTTGACCTCATGCGCGCCGTCCATCGTGATGATGGGCCTGACGGTCACGCCCGGCGTCTTCATGTCGATGAGCAGGAACGAAATGCCTTCCTGCTGCTTTGCCTTCGGGTCGGTGCGCACGAGGCAGAAGATCCAGTCGGCGTATTGGGCAAGCGTCGTCCAGGTCTTTTGACCGTTGACGATGTAGTGGTCGCCCTCGCGCACCGCGGTCGTCTTCAGCGAGGCGAGGTCCGAGCCCGAGCCCGGTTCCGAATAGCCCTGGCACCACCAGTGTTCGCCCGAGAGAATTTTCGGGAGAAACGTCTTCTTCTGCTCGTCGTTGCCGAACGTGTAGATGACGGGTCCGACCATCGCGAGGCCGAAGGGCAGCGTCATCGGCGTGTCGGCGGCGGCGCACTCTTCGCCGAAGATGTACTTCTGGGTCGAGGTCCAGCCGGTGCCGCCGTATTCCTTCGGCCAGCCGGGCGCGACCCAGCCCTTCTTGTAGAGCGCCTTATGCCAGGCGAGAAAATCATCCTTGCCGCCATACTCGCCGCGCGACTTGCCCTTCAGCTGTGGCGGAAAGCTCTCGGCGATGAACGCGCGAACTTCCTTGCGAAAGGCCTGATCGGCGGGCGTGTAATCGAGGTTCATGGGGCTTAACGTTCCTGCGTGCTTGCGGCTTCAAACGACAAATTGTCAGTGGATGATAGCGCGGCCGGGCCGGGACGCAATGCGCGCGGGCCTGGGCCTTGTTTGACCCTACGGCGGCAAGCCGCGTCTTGCCAACAGCGCGGCGGCGGTGTTCACAGATGGCCGGTTCGCATGAAAGCTTGTCGCTGGTGAGTCTCATCGAAAGTCCCTGCGTGAAGGTGTGCGCGATCGACGCCGCGACCGGCTGGTGCCTAGGTTGCGGTAGGTCGATGGCCGAGATCGGCGGTTGGACCTCGTTGACGCCCGAGCGGCGGCGGTCGGTGATGGCCGAACTCGACGCGCGCAAGGCCATGATCGCGGACCGCGAACGGCGCGCACGCGGACATCGGCTGCCCGGCACATGAGCGCCACCGTCGTTGCTGTTTGCCGGAGCGGCACTCACACGATGTCGAAGGCACCGTGCGGGCGCATTCGGCTGATTGAAGGTCTTGGTGTCGAGGGCGACGCGCATATGGGCGCCACGGTGAAGCACCGCTCGCGCGTCGCGCGCGATCCGATGCAGCCCAACCTGCGACAGGTGCATCTGATCCACGCCGAACTGTTCAACGAGTTGCTCACGAAGGGCTTTGCCGTGTCGCCCGGGTTCATGGGTGAGAACATCACAACGCGCGGGATCGACCTGCTCGGTTTGCCGCGCGGCGCCCGGCTTTGGCTTGGCGACGAGGCGGTCGTCGAGGTCACGGGCTTGCGCAATCCGTGCACGCAACTCGACGGGCTGCAGCCCGGATTGATGGAGGCCGTCCTCCTGCGCGATCCGTCGCGCGGTCTGGTCCGGAAGGCCGGCGTGATGGGCGTTGTGGTCGTGGGCGGGATCGTTGGTGACGGCGATTTGATTCGCATCGAACTGCCCGCGGGCGATCGCGAAGCGTTGAAACCGGTCTGATATCATGAGCGATCGGGCGGGCACGTCGGCAAGGCGAATCGTGGGGCTGATCGTAATGATCGCCGCCTCCGTTTGGATTGGCTTCAGCGTTTTCCTTGCGATCGGCCTTTCGGCGGCTTGGATTGAGGAGACCGGATGGACGGCAGAGCTTCAGCCCTGGGTGTGGAGCGTGCTGTTTGTCGGTGCGATCTCGGCTGCGCTAGGATACGGTATGTTTCGGGTCGGACACTGGTTGCGCGGGGTCACATGACGGACGAACAACGGAAACCTTTCGCTCTCGGCTACCACCTCATCGCCGTCAGTCTTGTCGCCGGGGGCGTCATCGTTCTGGCTGGTGTCGGCATCTTCGTTTGGTGGTCTGCAGGATTCCGCCTGTCACCGTTGGAAGAGATGATCCAGAGCGTCGCCGTTCTTACCCCCTTCGTGCTTCTTGCTCTGCTGATGATCGGTTACGGGCGGCGGATGCTGCGCAAGGAGTGACGCCCCCAATCTGGACTGGTGTTCACTCGATCCGGCACCGCCTTGTGGTTACCCGCTTCGGCGTCACAACCGCTAGGGTGAAGCCTTCGGGTTACATACCCGGGGGAATAACGGTAACCCTTTGACCATTCGCACCTCTTTGCGTTGCGCCCCAAGGCCGGATTCGGTCAAATCCAACCCAAGACTCAAGAACAACCAAAGCCGCCAAGGTAAGTGGGTAAGGAGTGTCGGATGACGACCGCGCACGCGCGTGCCGTTCTTAGTGTTTTTTCGCGTTCGACCCTGCGTGCCACGCTGATGGCCACTGCCTCGGCGGGACTGCTGGTCGCGCTCGCACCGGCTGCGACCGCAGCGTGCGTTGGCGATGGTAGTGCAAACACATGCACTCTGGTGATCGGGCCGCCGGGTCCGAACCAGGAAGACATTGCTACCGGATCAAACGATGCGGGCGCGGGCACCGACACCTTGCAGTTCAGCGGAGCCGGCCTGACGCTGAACGCCAACGCCATCGGCACTGGCACGGCCCTCACCGCGCCGTTGCGCTTCTTGAACTTCGAACTAGCGCAAGTCACAGCGGGCTCGGACCTCGCGCTCACCGGAACAGGCACATCAACGCTGTCGCTGACCTGGACTGTGGACGGGACCCTTCAAACCTTGGGCGGTAACGCTGTCGGCGATGCGAGTGCCGTGACTGTCAGTGGCACGGGCTTGCTGAACCTGGGTGCCACCAGCGAAACGATCGGCAGTTTGGCAGGCTCTGGCGGCGTCAGCGTGCTTTCGCCAGGCATCTTGACCGCTGGCGGCAACGGCACCAACACAACCTTCTCCGGAATCATCTCCGGTTCCGGTGGCTTCACGAAAGCCGGCGGCGGCAAGATGATCCTCACCGGCGCCAACACGTTCACAGGTGCGCTCTCTGTGACCGGCGGCGTCTTGGAAATCGGCAACGCTAATGCGATAGCAGCGGCCGGCGGCGTCACGGTTGCGGACGGCACATTGAGCTCGAAGGGCATAGCTAGCTATGCCATCACCGGACCCGTCACGATTACCACGACAAACCAGATCAGCCGTATCACCGGCAACGCCGTCATCACTGGCAACGTCTCGAGCAACGGCGGTCTCCAGCCCGGCAATACCTCCGTCCCGACGTGGCCGACTGGAACGACGGCTGAGAACGTCGGTCAGGACATGGGCCAAATCACCATCAACGGGAATTACCAAGCTACGGGCGCGTTTGCGTATGTCGGCATGTTCATCGACATTGACGCTTCGTTGCCTGCTGGCGGTGTGGCGGGAACGGACAAGGACTTCCTGACGATCAACGGCAATATGCTTGGCACGCAGGCTACGAAGTTCAGCGTCGCGTCGTTCGATGAAGTTCCCATTGGTGGGGCAACCACCGGCAACGGCATTCAGGTCATTCGCATCACTGGCACCAGCGCCAACGCCGGCAATGACTTCTACCAAGGCAACGCCCTCACCGCTGGCGTCTATCAGTACTTGCTGCGCTATGTGCCGAACTACTCTGGCGGCACCGATGACGGCTACTTCCTGCAATCGGCGGCGCGCGACGAGTTGACTGCGCATCCGGCGCTGTTGTCAGCGAGCCAACAGATGGTTCGCGGGTGCTTCCGCGACGACCAGCGCGTGCCCGACAGTCCGAAGGGCGCCACGTATGGCCGCGCTTGGTTCGGTTATCACCAGGGCAATACAGAGTACGGCCCGGACACCGGGATCGATATGGATCTCGACTACAGCTGTACGACCGGCGGCATGGATTGGCGCATGGGCTATGGCTGGTTCGGCGGCGTGGCCGGCGGCTTCGGCAGCGCGAACGGCGACCTTTCGGCGCCTGCGGGTCTCGGCGACCTCGACGGCGACGCGCGTATGATCGAAGTCTATGCAGCGTTCACCAGCTCGTCGTTCTTCGTCAACCTGTCAGCCGGCTACACGGACATGGACTGGACGTTCACGGGCGCCTTGACGCCCGCCCAGCAAACGTCGGTGACCGGCTTCATCGCCGGGGCGCAGGCGGGCGTGGCGCTCGACCTCGACTTCGTGGCGGTCAAGCTCATCGGTGCGGTCAACTACGACGGCTCGGATTGTGGCGAGAGCTGCTTCGGCTTCACGGTGTCTGAAGACACGGGACTGATCGAGGCCAAGGGTACGGTTCGCTTCGACGGCGTAACGTGGGGTGGTTCGATCCGTCCCTGGGCAGCAGTGTCGCTCTCGGACGTGTTGTCGGACGGCGTGAACACGGTTTCGGCGGGTCCGTTCACCACCTCGGCTGCAACGAACGAGCAGCTGCTGTCGATCGACGGCGGCTTGCAGACCTATCTCGACGAGAACTTTGCGGTTTTCCTGGACGGCAGCTATCAGGAAGGCCTGTCCAACGACATCACCGGCTACAAAGGCGGGATCGGCCTGAAGCTCTACTGGTAGAGCGGTTCCCAAGTTCCTCGGCATCCCGAAGGGCCGCGCAAATCGCGGCCCTTTTTTCGTTGGGTTGCATCGCCCGCCGCGCCTCATGCTTAATGCGCGCCAGAGTCACTCACTAGGGTCCGTTTCAGAGATGGCGACCGTTCTCATCACTGGCGCGTCGGCCGGCATCGGGCGTGCAACAACCGTGCAGCTTGCCGGCCGCGGGCATTCCGTTATCGCGACCGGACGCAATGCGACCGCGCTGGAGCAGATCAAGCGCACTGCGAAGGGCAAGGTCGACACGCTGGTGCTCGACGTCACCTCGCAAGCCTCCGTCGATGCGGCGGCGCGCGAGGTTGCGACCCTGACCGGCGCTGCGGGCCTCGACGTTCTCATCAACAACGCGGGCTATGCGCTCGCGGGTCCGCTCGAGACCACGAGTGACGCCGACTTGAAGGCGCAGTTCGAGACGAATGTGTTCGGACCCATGCGGATGATCCGCGCCTTCCTGCCCGGCATGCGCGAGCGGCGGCGCGGGCGCATCATCAACATTTCGAGCGTGGTCGGGCGGCTCGCCCTGCCCTTTTTCGGTCCTTACAACGCGACGAAGCACGCGATCGAAGCGTTCTCGGACGCGTTGCGCAACGAACTCCGCCTCCACGGGGTGGACGTCGTGCTGATCGAACCCGGGGCGATCAGCACCGGGTTCGGCGAACTCGAACGGCAAAGTCTCGAAGCACACGCAGCGGCGGGCGCGCCTTACGCCGAGCAGATCAAAAAGGTGATGGCCTTCCAGAAAGAGTTGCACCCGAACGCGGCCAAACCCGACGTGGCCGCCCAGGCCATTGTGCGGGCCGTCGAGGCGCGTCGTCCCCGCGCGCGCTACGTCGTGCCGTTCTTGCCCAATCGTGCGCTCATCGCGCTCGCCGAGTTCCTGCCGACGGAAGCCTCGGACGCCGTGATCCAGAACATCACGGGCCTGCGCGGCGTGCGGCCGTAGTTACTTCGACGGCTTGGCCTTTTGGGCTTCGGAATTGTCGCCGGACAACGACCTTGGCTGCTTGAACGCGCCGCGACCGTCATCCATGTCGAAGGACAGGATCGTCATGCCGATCAGATACGCAACAAACGGTCGCTTCTGAGCAACCGCCCACTCCCACACCTCGTGGAGGCGGGCGACCGCCCACTTATCGTCGTACGGAGATTCCGTGCGTCTCATGCTGCCGCCTTGCGCGGGGCGGGCATCAGATAGAGCCTTTCGATCGTCGGCGTCGTAATCCGAAAACTCGCACGGAGGCGCTCCAGTGTTTGCCGGTCGAAGAGAATTTCCGCGGCCACGTTTGGCTCGCCGTCAATGATGCGCGGTCGCCCCAAGGGCTTGGCGTCGAGTCCGAAGCGCATCTGTTTCATCAGATAGTCGACGGAAAATACGCCGATGCCCCTTTGGATTCCCCAAAGCAGCGCCGATTCGACCATCGCGCAAATGACGCGGCCGTAAATCCCGCTCTTGCGCAAGTCCGAAGACACGGCGCCGCGAGTCAATTCCCAAACGTCCTTGCCGCGGGGCATGGTGCGCTCGCACATGTCCGCAAAGTGATCTTCGAGCATGCAGGGACGATCCGTCGGATTCAGGCGCATCGACGCCCCGATCTTCGAGCCCGAGTCGGACTCGACCAGATAGATCGTGTCGGCCGTGTCGTACTTGTCGATCTCAAGATCGTTCTCGCACTTCAGATTCCATCCCTTCTCGCGGACAAAAATCTGGTAGCGGTGGCGAAACATCTCTTCAAGCAGCGGCCCGCAATCGGGATTTGCCGCGCCGGCAATGACTTGCACCATGTCCGACCTCCTCGGCTGAAAGGAGGTCATAGTGTCGGTTGTCACCCGTGAGACGATATCCCCAAATTTAGGGATGGCGCTTCAGGGCGCCGGTACGAGGCGAAGCGTGCCGTCTATGGCGGCAAAAACGCAGGCCTGAATCATCGTGAAGACGCCGTACTTGGCCTTGATATTGTTGTGGTGCGAACGAACCGTGTGGGGGCTGATATTCATGATCTTCGCGATATCGGTCGCAGACTTTCCTTCAGCACTCCAACGAAGCACTCGCAGTTCCTGCGGCGTAAATTGTGGAGGGACTGGCCGAAAATTCTCGACCAATCTGCGTAGGCCTTCGAATGCGTAAGCACCGACCAGATAGAGAGAGGTCTGCATATCTTCGCCAAGGTCGATATCGTCCCCGCCATAGGTCACGCACCCAGGCAGGTCGCCTATGCCGTGGACAGGCATGATGAAGCCGTCGGTGAGTCCGCACTCCGCCGCCTCATGGAAGACCTGTTCGGCACGGGCGCCTGCGCCTTCCGCTTGGGCCTTTGCGCGACACGCTCCCCATGTGATGCGGGGCTTTCCCTCGAAGGCGTGCTGAAAGACGGGATCGTGTCGGTAGTGATCGGCGTCGAGATAACGCTGATGCCAGGCGGGCGGAATTCCATAGAAACCGAAACCGCGTCCGTTCTGACTGACATGCGCGAATGAGCCGACGAACCAGGACGTTACACCTTCGTGCGCCAGTAGCGCGGTGAAGGACTCCGTGATGTCCTCCGTGCGTTTTGCGCCCAAGCAAGTCTCACTGAACGCCAGTATTGTCGGAAAAGAGATCTGCCCCATGATCCGAAACGGCCTCGGCTCTTAGTTAGTCCGCACAATAACCTCTTTGCCGCACAACCGCGAGCGGGGCGTCCCGCCTACACCCGGCCACCCGCGGCCAGCCTTCTCAGCGCCGCGGCGGCGACGTTGGCGGGGTGGGACAGAACGGCGTCGATGAAGCCTTTCATCAGTTTGCAGGTCTTGGCGGGGTCGCCTTCGCCTGCGAGGAGGTTGTCGACTTCTTCGGGACCGATGCCCGCGACCTGTGTGGCTTGTGCGAATCCGTTGGAGGCGAACTCGGTAAACTGCTCGGCCGGCATCTTGACGGCGTCGGAATCGAACTTGGCCGTGATGACGCGCACGATCGTGCTGTCGTTGCGCTGCACAAGGTCGGGGCTGAGAAGCGGATCTATGTCGCCCTTGTAGCGTCCCAGGGCGACATCGGCGCAGGCTTGAACCTCGTTGTTCGCATCGAGATGGGCCAAGACGTCCCGCGTCGTGGCGTAGAGTTCGTACGTCAATTCGTCGGACAGCCCAGGGATTTTGTCCGCGACGTACGACGACACGAGTGCCTTGGCGTTGGCGCGCACGACCTCGACGGGTTTCCCATCGGCTTGGTCGCGGAGGATCGATGTTTCAATGCGCTCGTAGAGCGCCTCGTCGCTTGCCTTGATTGCATCCGTGTACGGAAGGACTTTGTCGACGGCGACGCGTTCGGGAGTGAACAGCGCGCCCGCCCAATCGCCGACTACGCCCGCGCCAATGAGGCCGCTTGCAAAGGCGCCGGCAAGCGCGAACCAATAGGCTGGCAGGCCGAAGCTCGCCCAACGGCGGGCGGCGAGCCCCCCAGCGAAACCCAAGGCTGCGCCGGCCAAGGCTGCGCCCGCGACGATGATGATTGCGGCTGTTTCCATGTCCCCACTCTATTCGCGGATGGATGCGGCCGAAAGCAGCCAATTCCGCCCTCCACCGTCAATCCGGGATCAATGAATTTGTCTTAATCTCCGTCTCATGAAATCAGGCAAGACCAACAAGTCGAAAGCGGCGAGGCGGCGTCCGGCGAGCATGCCGAGCTATCGCTTGCCCGCGCTCGACCAGGATTTCCTTCTAGGCGATTCGATGCGGGGGGTCAGGTTCCTGCTCGAATACGCGAAGGCCGAGGAGCGCCTCCGAGCGGCCGGCATACGTTCAACCATCGTCGTCTTCGGATCCGCGCGCACGCCGGTTACTCACCGTTGGTACGCCGAGGCGCGCGCGTTCGGGCGGATCGTGTCGTTGCGCGGCGGGGCGCTCGACGGCAACGGACGCGTGCGCGACAACGTGATCGCGACCGGCGGTGGTCCCGGCACGATGGAAGCGGCGAATCGCGGTGCGGCCGATGCCGGTGCGCCGTCGATCGGCTTCAACATCCGCCTGCCGCACGAGCAGTTGCCCAATCCGTATTCGACGCCGTCGCTGACGTTTCAGTTCCATTACTTCGCGATGCGCAAGATGCATTTGGCGATGCGGGCGAAGGGGCTCGTCGTCTTTCCCGGCGGCTTCGGTACGCTTGACGAGCTGTTCGAAATCTTGACCTTGCGCCAGACGGGCAAGGTCAACGGCTTGCCCGTGGTGCTGTTCGATCGCGCGTATTGGACGCGGCTGATCAACTTCGACGTCTTGGTCGACGAGAAGATGATCGAGCGCAAAGACCTCAAACTGTTCAGCTTCGCCGACAGCGCCGAAGAGATATGGCGTCAACTCGTCAAGGGCGGCGTGAAGACCCGTCGCCGCTAGCGCGGTGTGCACACAGGATCGGTCGCGCCTTCGGGCAAGACGCAATCGACGTCGCCGTTCGCGAGCGTGCTTCCGGTGATCTCTCGGTCCAGGACCAAACGCCGGCCGCCCGCCGCCGTCAGCCGCAACAAGTGCTCGATGCGCGTCGTGTCCGGCATTTCGGCCGCGGCCATCGACGTGCCGAACAGCCACGAACGCCGGCGCGGTTTCTTCGGCACCGGGCTTCCCCAGATGTTCTGCAACAACGACGACCGCTTCGGCGGTGGCGCGCCACGATCGAGTTTCGCCAGCAGCGTTCCGGCCTGCGTCAGCGCGCCCGACAGTTGCGCCTCGCGGCCATAGAGCCCCGAGAAGGGTCCTTCGGTGCGCGTGGTCCGTCCCGTCTCCAGGATCTGATGAACGATGTCTGCGACCGGTTTGCGGCTCGGTTTCGGCGTCGAGGTGTTTTTCATCGCTGATGCCCTCTCGTTCAACTCGTCTTCGGCCCGATACGCGTGATCTGGCCCTTCTTCATATAGACGGCGAGGATCGGTTCGGCCACCGTCTGGCTGCCGGTCAGTTCGTGCTCGATCACCGACAGGCGCACCAGTTTGCTGGCGTAGTCGGCCAAAAGCTCGGGTGCGGCCGAACTCACGACGTCCGCGACGCGCATCTCCATCGCGTGTTTGGCAATGTCGTCGCCGGCCATGATGATGGCGCGTGCGACCGCCAACGGCGCCTGATCGAAGGTCTGGAGGATCGATTTCGCGAGGTTCGCGTCTTTCTTGGCGATTTCACCGCCGACCGCGTTCAGCAGCGCCCCGATGCCTTGGCGCATGAGTTGGAACAGAACGTAGCGATAGCCGGGCTGCGCGCCACGCAGCAGCGCGTCGATCAGATCGGCCTGCGCGAACGAGCGGATGATCGCCGGTTCGCGCTGGGTCGGCGTGCCGCCTTCGACCAACTGATGTTTGACGATGCCGCCAAAGGCGCTGCCGATGCGGATTTCGAGGAACTGCGGGCGGATGTCGCTGGCGCCGAAGCCCGCAAAGACGACACCCGTCTTCGGCACGCCAGGCGCCATCCAATCGGTCAAGCACGACTCGACCGCGATTTCGGCGAGCGTCGCCTTGATGCCGTCGGGCACGACGCCTTCGCCGAACATCGACTTCAGCATGCCCGTCAGCAGCCGATCCAGATACTGATCGAGCAGCGCCACGAGACGGGAGGAGCTTTCGCCGACGATCGGGCGGCGCGTCGGCGCTTCACCGTGCGGCAGGAACAGGTTCTGGAAATAGTCGCCCGAGTACTGCGTTTCGAAGCGCAGCATGTCGAGCGCGCGGGGCAACGCGTCGGACTTTCGTCCATTGCCGCCTCCCGCCAGTTCCGCGCATTGATAGAAGCGCTGGACCAAGGCTGCGACGTAGATCGCGAACGACAGCCGCTCCTGCCCCTCTTCGATCGGCAGCATCGTTTGCGCCTTGGCGTCGGCGCCCGACGTCCAGCGCGAGAGAAATGTCACCAGCGCCTGCGTGACCTTGGGCACTGTGTTGCCCGTCTGAGGTACGCAGACCTTGAACGCCTCGAAGATCGAGGCCCAGGGATAGCGGTAGAACTCGGCAACGTCGAAGATCATCGACGCGACCGGGAGCGACTTATCGAGGACGTAGATCTTGTCCGTGCCCGTCTGGTAGCGGACGCTTGCCGTGCCGTCTGGGTGGTACTCGATTGCCGTCAATGCGCTGTCCGCGGCCAGGGCAGCGCCCTGCACGTTCAACAACATCACTTCAGACGTCATTTACGGACCCCCAATCGCGAGCACGCGCGACCCCACGCTCACGCCCGGCCCCCACCGGTCGATCACGGGGCTTATTCAGACAACAACGGCGGCAAAGCGCAATGGCGGGGCGCCGGGTTCGCGCACCGCGTGACCCGCGGGTCACGCTTTGAATCCGCGCTTTGTTAGGTGAACAAAGCGGAACGTCGGCGGATTCTCATGGGTTGAGGTCGATCACAGGCTGGGCGTCGCGCTCGGATACCAACGCCACCAGCAGATTGCTGACAAGCCGCGCTTTGGCGTTGTCGTCGAGTTTGAGCTTGCCCTCGGTTTCAAGCTGCGTGAGCGCTGCGTCGGCCATTCGTACCGCGTTCTCGGTGATGATCCGGCGCGCACTGACGACCGCTTCCGCCTGTTGGCGGCGCAACATGGCCGATGCAATCTCCGGCGCGTAAGCGAGGTGCGAGAGGCGCGTCTCGGTGACCTCGATGCCGGCAATGTCCAGACGACCCTGAAGTTCGTTCTGCAGGTCGCTCGACAGCTTGTCCGGAGAGCCGCGAAGCGAGTCATGCCCTTCGTCGGAGTCGTAGGGATAGCGGCTTGCGAGTGCGCGCACCGCCGTCTCGGACTGCACGGCGACGAACTCGCGGTAGTTGTCGACGTTGAGCGCCGCGCGCGCCGAATCCTTCACGTGCCAGACGATGACGGCGCCGATCTCGATCGGATTGCCGCGTGCATCGTTGACCTTGAGCGTCTTGGTGTTGAGGCTGACGACCTTTCGCGAAACAACCTCGCGGGTCGTGAACGGCAAGACCCAGTAAAAGCCGGCGCGTTTCAACGTGCCGACATATTGGCCGAAGAACAGGATCACGCGCGCTTCGTTCGGATTGTTGATCACGAAACTCGGCACGAGCAGAAAGAACAGCATGGCGCCGATCAGGATGTAGACGCCGGACAGATCGTCGAGGTTGAAAGGGCCGAGGAGGCGCGTCACCTGCTCGAAGTTCGCCGCAAGGAACAGTGCGCCGATGATCAGAACTGCGATCAACACGAACCCGTTGATCGCAATCGTGCCCGATTCCTTGATGCCCTTCACCGCACGCCCCCAAAACGCTCACCCGCATCTTGGATAGCAAACGGCAGGTCGCGCTCCAAATTCGCGCGCGGCGTGTGTCAGGGCAGCAATTTCTCTTCCACGAAGTCGATGCGATCTTGACCGAAGAACATCTCGCCGTTCACGAAAAACGTCGGCGCGCCGAAGACGCCGCGCGCGATCGCGCCTTCGGTATTCGCCTTCAGCTTCTCCTTCACATCGGGACGATCGATGCGGTCCCGGAAGTCGCCCGGATCGACACCGATGTCGTGAAGCACATGCGCGATTTCACCCTCGTCGTTCAGATTGCGCGGGTGCGCCCACATCGCATCGAACATCGCGTTCACGTAAAGGTCGAATTGCGGGGTCGACTGATAAGCGACCGCGCCGCGCATCAGAGGCAGCGTGTTCACCGGGAAGTGCGCGTTGAAGTTCAACACGACGCCGTAGCGCTTGGCGAAGCGCGCGAGATCGACATTCATGTAGCGTGCCTTTGCGGGCACCATCGCGGGTGACGCGTTGCCGGTCGCCTTGAACACGGCGCCGAGCAAGATCGGCGTCCACACGATACGCGCGCCGTGGCGGGAGGCGATTTTCGGCAGCTGCTTGTAGGCGAGGTACGACGTCGGGCTTCCGAAGTCGAACAGGAACTCGACGAATTTCGTCATGGGTCGCGGCGTCCTTGCGTTGTCTCTTGCCTTACCACTTCTCGATCCAAGGCCTCAGGTCAAGTTCGTGGGTCCAGGCGTCGCGCGGCTGGCGGTGGATCATCCAGTACATCTCCGCGATATGATCGGGGTCGAGGATTCCGCCTTCGGCCTTCTTGGCATAGGCCGCGGGAAACGTGTCGCGAATGAAGGCGGTATCGATGGCGCCGTCGATGACGACGTGCGCCACGTGAATACCCTTCGGGGCGAGTTCGCGCGCCATGCTTTGCGCGAGCGCGCGCAGCGCGTGCTTGGCACCGGCGAATGCGGCAAAGCCCGCCGAGCCGCGCAAGCTTGCCGTTGCGCCGGTGAAGATAATCGTGCCCCTGCCCCGCGGCGTCATTCGGCGCGCGGCTTCGCGTCCCATCAGAAAGCCTGCGAACGCGCCCATCTCCCACACCTTGGTGTAGACGCGCGTGGTCGTCTCGGCGATCGGGAAGTGGACGTTGGCGCCGATGTTGAAGACGGTGACGTCGATCTCGCCGACATCGCGTTCGATCTCGTCGAACAGGGCGATCGTCTCTTCTTCTTTGCGTGCGTCGGAGCCGAAGGCGTGGGCCGTGCCGCCCGCGGCTGCGATCTCCTCAACAAGCTGGGCCAAGCGGTCCTTCTCGCGACGCGTGACGCAGGCGGCGTAGCCTTCGCGCGCGAAACGGCGTGCGATGGCGCCGCCCGTTGCGTCTCCTGCACCGATTACCAGCGCGACGGGCGGCCGCTGTGCCTTGGACATGGGGGACCTCCGACTGTCTTTGAGGGCAGTCTAACGGAGGCGGGCGGATTGCAAAGCGCTCATCCTTCAGCACCGACGAAGCTCAACGCCTGGTGCGCGCAGCGCAACGCGTGGTGGGACTTGATCGGGTTGTTCAGATCGCGGTTCGTCGCCGCGAGCAACGCTTGGGCGAGTGTGCCTTCACGCTTCGTCGGCGACCGCGCCCGGTGTCTTCGCGCGATGGCAGGCGAAGATCGGTTCGCGAATGCCGTGGTCGAAGAGTGCATCGCGTTCTTTGGCGGGAAACACGGCCGCGCCATTTCTATAGTTTTGTCTTTGCCATTTATAAGCGGATACGTTGATTTAGACAATCTCATGCTTTAGCAATTCGGCATGACCGGCATCACAAGTCCGACCGAGGCCAAGCGCGCCGTGCTGGGCGTTCTGAAGCGGCGCGGGCCCTGCGAGGCACAGGATATCGCGTCTGAACTCGGCGTGACCGCGATGGCCGTGCGCCAGCACCTCTATGCGCTTGAAGAGGAAGGGCTTGTTTCGTTCGCGGCCGCGCCGAAGACCGGCGGACGGGGCCGGCCGTCGAAGCTCTGGTGCGCGGAGTCCCCAGCCGATGCGCTGTTTGCCGATGCGCATGCAGAGCTTTCGGTCGAACTCATCGGCAATATCCGTTCGGTGTTCGGCGAGCGCGGGCTCACCAAGCTGATCGAGAAGCGCACGGAGCAGCAGATCGCGAGCTACCGCGAGGCGCTCGCGTCGGCCCAGACGTTGCGCGAGAAGGTGAAGCGCCTGGCGCGGCTGCGCAGCGAGGCGGGCTACATGGCCGAAGCTGTGGCGACCGATGACGGCTTTCTGCTGATCGAGAATCACTGCCCCATCTGCCGCGCCGCGACCGCGTGTTCGGGGCTCTGCCGCCAGGAACTCGAGGTGTTCCGCGCGGCGCTCGGCCGCGATGTTGTGATCGAACGCACAGACCACATCCTGGCCGGGGCGCGGCGCTGCGCCTACACAATCCACCCCAGAAAGTTGTGATAGCTCGGGCGGTCGTCGCCTGCGGGAACTGTCTTATCCGGCAGATAGCGCCTTTCCAGGAAGGCGTGATCGCGCTATTGATTGTGTCCTTTGGGCCAGACCCTCCGCGTGTGTGGATTCGCTCATTTGAGGGACGTGGGATTGTTGAGGACTAGCACTGACTATGCGGAAATCCGGGACTGTTAAGTGGTTCAACCAAGCGAAGGGCTTCGGTTTCATTCTTCCAGACGGCGGCGGGGCTGATGTTTTCGTTCACATCTCGGCGCTGACGAAGGCGGGCGTTACCGCTCTCGGTGAAGGACAGCGGGTCACGTTCGACCTCGCGCAAGACCGCGGCAAGACGATGGCTGCGGAAATTCAGCTCGACGGTCCGGCGCCTGCCCCGCAACCGCGCGGCGGCTTCCGCGACGGCGGTGGCGGAGGGGGCGGCGGCGGGTTTCGTCCGCGCGGTCCCGGCGGCTTCGGTGGTGATGGCGGCGGCCGCGGCGGCTTTGGCGGTCCGCGCGAAGGACGCGGACCCAGGCCCGACGCCGGTCCACGCCCGCACGCCGGTATCTTCGACGCTCTCAATATGGTGGTGCTGCGTGTGCGCGATCTGAAGTCGGCGCGCGCTTGGTACGAGCGGGTGTTGGAACTCAAGGCGGTCGAGGACAATTCGTCGGGGCCGACCGTGCTGCTCGACCTTGGCCGCGGCGCCAATCTTTGCTTGTGGCAACTCGGACCGGAAGAAGCGCCGGCGACAAGCGATGTCGCAACCTCGTTTCCCAATTTCCGCACCGGCGACGTGGAGGGGGTCCACGCCAAGCTGGAAGGTCTTGGGGTGACGGTCACGCCGCTCAAGAACGGCGGCGTCAAGTGGTTTACATTCTACGATCCGGACGGGAACCGGATCGATGTCGTGCAGAATCGCCCGCGTGCGTTTTAGGCGGGGGTTCTCAACTGGGAGAGAACCGTCATGGCACAACGTGCGATCGAATGGGATACCGCGCCCGAAGGCAGCGTCAGCGATCCTGATTTGCGGCCACCGATCGTCGTGCCGGTCGCGAGGCGCCGGCTGACGCGTCAGGTCGGCGTGGTCAAGCTCTATGCACCCGCCAAGTCGTACGGCTTGGTCGCGAGTCCCGCCACCGGCGATGCGATCTTCAACATCGACGATGTCGCCGCATGCGACCGCGGACGGCTCGACAACGGGCAGCCGGTGACGTTCGAAGTCGTCGAAGGACCCGACGGCCAAACAGCGCGGCAAATCCGCATCGACCTTACCACCCTGCCCCCGCTGCCCGATCCCGGACTCATATCCAAAGGTTGGCGCTGAGCTTTGTGGACTCTGTTCGCCACCCGCGTCTTTCAGATCGCCGGGATCTGGGGCATCGGCATATTGGGCCTTCTTTACGCGGCCTACCTATTCGGCTTTGACTCGATGATGGTGGTGACGACCCATCCGCATTTGGTGCATGGGTTCTTTCTGGTCGGACTGGCCTGGCAGGTTGCTTTTCTGCTGATCGCGACCGACCCCGTCCGCTATCGGCTGTTGATGCTGCCGGCGATGCTCGAGAAGTTTCCGTTCACGCTTGCCACATTGATGCTGTTTGCCGCGGGCGACATCGGCTGGGACGTTCTGGCCGCTGGGCTCATCGATGGCGTGTTAGGCGTGCTGTTCAGCATCGCCTACATCATGACCGAGGGAGCGGCCGACGCCGAGTAGTGGCGCGGCGAACACAATCGATCGTCCGTGTGCGGATTCTTTGTGCGCGAGGACGCGCTTTTCAGCATTTCTTAGAGCCGCCTTCGTAGTGTCGAAACCGTGCAAGCGCGGCCTCGGCGGTCGGTTACCGATCGTTCATCCGGCGCTAACAAAACGTAACAAAGCACGCGTCGATGGGTGGGGTTTCTTCTTTGCGGGTATTGATCGCGCTTGTTGCGTGCGCGTTGTGCGCTGCGCCTTCGCGGGCAAGCGACCTCGATGCCCTGCGCGCTCTCGCGCTCGAGAAGTCGGCGGCGATTTCTCTCTTCAAGGCGAAGGGCGCTGGTCAGCTCGCGCGGCTGGCCCAAGACCGTGTGTTCGCCGCCTATCTGAACGCCTCGACGCAAGGCGAAGGTGTACGCTTGAGAGCGCGCATGGCGGCGATGTTCGCCAACGTGTCGAGCCGCTTCGGCTTGCACGACATCGTGCTCGTCGATCGCTCCGGCGAACTCGTCGTTCGCACGGGTGCGACGTCGGGCTCGACGGCGCCGCTCGACATGAAGCGCGATCCCGTGCTCGTGGCGGGCTTCGCACAAGCACCTACTACGGCGGCGATGATCGTCGGCCGCGACGGTTTCACGTTTGCTGCGCCCGTTGTGTGGCGTGAGCAGAAGGAATTTGTCCTAAGCGCGCGGCAGGACGCAGCCGCTTATCGCGCCATCATGGCGCGCGGCGCGCCCAAGGGCGCGTTCCTGGTGCTCGTCGATGCAAAGGGGCACGTGCTCGCCGACACGCGTGGGGCACAACCCGGGAAGCTGATCGCAGGCTTGTCGCTCGACGCGATGCGCAAAGCGGTGAAGGGAAAGCCCGGCGAAGGTTCCGGTGAAGTCGCGCGCGGCAAGGACCGTTTCAACATCAGCTATCGATCGGACGGCGCATGGACGGTGATCGCGGCGAAGCCCGCCACCCTTCCGCACCGCTGCCCGAACGAGGGAACACGCCTATGTGGTTGAGGGTCAAAGTGACGGCCGTGTTCGCGGCGTGCATCGCGGTGCCGGCGGCGCTGGCGCTCGGCGCGGCGTGGCTTGCCGGGATGGAGACGCTACGCGAACAAAGCCGTCGCGATCTCGAGACCGCGACGCAGTCGATGGCGGCGGCGGTAGAGGCGCGGCTCGCGCTCAATCTGGCTCATCTCAAAGCCTTCGCTGCGTTGCCGACGATGCAAGACGTGCTGATCGGCGACGACGGGCGCGAGATTGCCCGTGTGCTCTCCGAACTCAGAACGCAATACCCCGAATTCAAGGACCTCTTCGCCACCGATGCGCGCGGCAACGTGGTCGCGGCGACGTCCGAGACTGATCAGGGCCGCCCCGCTGCAGCAGACGAAGGTTTCCGCGCGGCCGCATCCGGCAGCACTTATCAAGGCCCGCTTGCGGTACGCGATTCCGGGCGTGTCGCAGCGATCGCCTTCAGCGTGCCCGTGATTGCGTCGTACGACCGGCAAACGGTGGTGGGCACTTTGTCCGGCACGGTCGACCTCAGCCTGCTGGTCAAGACCTCGAAGGCGACTTCGGTTCTTGGCTCCGATCGGAACGTCGTGTTGCTCTCGCGCCGGGAGGACACCCGCCAAGCTTATGCCACGCGGTCGGACGCCTCACTCATTGACGCCGTGAACGCGCTCGAAGCGCCGGCCGGCGAGGTTGTTTGGCGCGGCGCGCCTTATGCGCTCAGCAGCGCGGCGTCGAAAGGCAAAGGCTTGGTGCGCGATCCGGGATTTATCTTGCGCTCCGTGACGCCCGCCGGTGCATCCATTCTCGGCGCGGTCGATCAGACGATATCGATTGCCGGCTTTGTGGCGTTTCTCGGCGCAATCGCGGCTCTGGTCTTCGCGTGGCGCTGGGCGACGCCCTTGGTACAGATCGGGGATGCGATGGAACGGACGGCGCGCGGCGAGGCCGTGCGCGCGGTCGACGTTCGAGCCGCAGACACATTCGGTCCGCTGGCGCGCGCTTTCGCTTCGTTGCGCCAAGCAAAGGCGATGCAAGTGCAGTCGGCGGCGCGCGAGCGTGCGTTATTGCGCCAGAAGGAAGATGCCGAGAACGCGCTGCATGCGAAGTCGGAACACTTGGCGAGCCTGGCGCGAGCGCTTAAGGAGCAGCTGGCGACTATCGTTGAGCTCTCCGAGGCGATCAATTCGGAAGCGCTGAGCGCCGCCACCGGCAACACGCGAGCGAGCTATGCCAAGGACATCAGCCGCAGCGGTACGCAGCTTTTGACCGTCATCAACGACCTGTTCGATCTGTCGGAAGCTGAGGCCGGGCATGCGCCGCTGCGCGACGCCGAACTCGACCTTGTCCAACTCGTGCACGAAAGCGTCGCCGTCATGGGCGATGCCGCCGACAAGGCGAAGCTCGTGCTCAGCTTCACGGGCGCGGATGCACCCCTGATCGTCAAGGCCGACGCGCAGAAGCTGAAACAGATTCTGTTCAACCTGCTCTCCAACGCGATCAAGTTCACGCCGGAACAGGGCCGCGTTGACGTGATGCTGAAGACCGACACGATCGGCCGGCCCGCCATTGTCATCGCAGACACGGGGATCGGCATGCCGCCGAACCTTGCGCCGCACGCGGCCGCACCGTTCAGCGCGGCGTCCGAAGCGACATCGCATGGCCGGCACGGCGCGGGGCTTGGGCTGCCGCTCGCACGCCAGCTGATCGAGTTGCACGACGGCGCGCTCGAGATCGAAAGCGAACCGCACCAGGGCACGACCGTCACAGTCAGCCTGCCCGCCAGCCGCTTGATCGCGTCGGGCGCCGAAGCGGAACGCCTGATCGCCTAAGCAGGATTCGCGGCGGCGCGGAAGATCCGATCAGTCGCTTCATCGGCGGCGAAGAAGCTCTCGATGCGCAGTTCGTCGGCAGTGACGTCCTGCGCCGTGCCGAACGTCGCGATCACGGTGAAGAGCGAGACGCGCAAGCCGTCCTTTTCCATCTCGAGCGGAAGCACGGGCACGAGAGCGGTTTCCTCCGCGGCCCAGAGCGTTTCGGCGTCTTGGTATTGGCTCAAGTCAGCGAGTACCGCCTTCATCTCCTGACCGCCCAACGCGTCGGCCTCGCGCCGCGCGCGGTGCCAGAGCAGCGGCGCGATCGTGTTCCAGTTCGAAACCAACGGCTTGACGCCGTTCGGGTGGAAGAACAGGCGCATCAAGTTGCGTTCTGGTCCGCCGACACGCGTCCAGACCTCTTCACCCACCATCGAAGCGAGAACGTCGAACGGACGGTTCGACAGTCGAATGTTCCAGGCGCGGTCGATCGCGATCGCGGGGAACGGTTCGTGGTTCGCAAGCATCATGCGAACCGCGTTCATGACCTGGTTCATCTGCGGATCGTCGAGCGGGCGCGCGCGGAAGATCGGCGCGAACCCTGCGGCGACAAGCCAATCGTTTCGTTCGCGCAAGGGGACCTCCAGCGTTTCGCTGAGCTGCAGGATCATGGCGCGGCTGGGTTTGGCGCGGCCCGACTCAAGAAAACTCACGTGCCGCTGCGACACGCCGGATTCGAGCGCGAGGTCGAGCTGCGACAGCCGGCGCTTCATCCGCCAAGCCTTGAGAAGTTGCGGAAAGGTCGAGGCCTCGGACGGCGGGCGAAGTGAGGTCAATGACACGGGTCTGGTCCTTCGGTTCGTGCCCATTCTCGGTGGCGCAGGGAAGGCATTCAATGACCTTCGAGGTAATTGAGCGGCGGCCGCTGGCGGATCAGGCTGCCTGTAGCAGTGTTCATCAAGGAGGTCCGTCATGTCGCTTCGTCTTGTCGCTTTGCTTTTGGTTATCGCGCTGTTCGGCGTGCTTTCGGCCAGCGCGCTCATGGATGTCGGTTACTGGGGCATCATCGCGCCGCACTTCCAGGCCTGGGGCGCGGGCCAAGTGTTCGCAGATCTCGTGATCCTGGCGGTGCTGGCTTGCATTTGGATGGTGGCGGACGCGCGGGAACGCGGGCTCAACGCCTGGCCGTTCGTTGCGATCACGCTTGTCGCCGGGTCGTTCGGCCCGCTGTTCTATCTTGTGATGCGCGAAGTGAGGTTGGGTGCCCGCAAGCCGGCTTCGGCCTAAGCCAGCGCGCGCGAGACGAACCAGAACGTGCCGAGCGCAAAGAGCAGCGCAGCCGCGACCTCGGAGACTTGAGGCGGAACGCGCGGAACAGCGGCGCGCAGGAGCCAAAGCCCTGCGCCCAACAATGCCAACGCCGCGAGCTGGCCGAACTCGACGCCGAGATTGAAGGCGAGCAGCGTCCAGATCAGGCTGCCGGGCGCGATCTCCATCTCCAAGAGCGGGCCTGCGAACCCCGCCCCGTGCGCGAGGCCGAACACGGTTGCGATCACGGGCGCGACGTAGGGGCCGTCGATCTGTCGCGCGTACGACATTGTCGCGGCGAAGAGGGCAACGCCGACCACGACGAGCCATGACAGCATCGGCATGCCGAGCAACCAGGCAAGCAGTGGCAGCGCGAGTATTCCGCAAGCGCCTGCAAGACCGAACCAAGGCGGCAGGTTTCGCGCGCGAGCGAGCGCATCGCCCGCGGCCCACGCGACGGTGAATCCGATCAGCGCTTCGATTGCCGCCGTGTCGGGTTTCAGTATGCCGAGTGCGACCAGCGCCAGCGTGAGCGAGTGGCCGAGCGTGAACCCTGTCACCGCCAGCAGCAGCCGCCACACGCCGCCGGCGAGTAGCGCCAGCGCGATCAGAAAGGCGACGTGGTCGACGCCGGAAAGCACATGCTCGAAGCCGAGTGCTACAAAGTCGACGAAGCCGCTCGCGGGTACGTCGGCCGTTGCGGCGATCGCGATGGTCGTGCGGCCTTTCGCCAAGATCGCTTCGGCGAAGCGGCCCGACGCATCAGTCGTGCGCACATAGTGAACGTGACTCAGCGACACGTCGAACAATGCGCCGATCGTCAGCGTCGCGGTCTTCTGCGCAAAAGCTTGCGGACAGGTGAATGCAATTTCGACCCGCATGTCGCCGCGCGGCGCGCTTGCCGCATGCAACGGCGCCATTGTGCAGGGCTGGCCGTCCTGGACGAGCGTGACGGTCTTTTCCAGATGATCGCGCAAGAGACGGGAAAGGTCTTGCGGCGTCTCGCTCAACTGCGTCACGCGGTAAGCGTCGATCTGATACACGCCTTCAAGCGTGTTTTCGCCGATCGTCCAGGTGGAGAAGCTCTGGCTGCGGGTATGGGCATGCGCGGGTGCGGCCGTGATCGCCGCTATCAGGCAAACCAACGCGCACAGCGCTTTCACTTGCCTTCCTCGGCCTTTGGCGCGTCGTCGGCGTAGCCGATGCGGGCCTTGGCGCGCAGGTTCGCGACGTAAGCCTCGAACGCTTCTTCGGTCTTGCGCTTGCGCCACTCTTCGACGACGACCTCACGGACGTCTTCGAGCGGCGGGGGCGGCGCATCGTAGCGGTCGGCGACGTAAACGAAGATCACACGGCGGCCGATTTCGACAGGGCCCGCGGTCTTGCCCTTGTCCAGCGACAGCGCCACGTCGCGGACGGTGGCGCCCGCGTACTCGGCGATCTTCGACGGGATGACCGGTCCGCCCGGCAACAGGACGGGCTCACCGCCCGCCGCCTTGACCGCCGCGTCGAACGGTTGACCACCGTCGAGCGCGGCTTTCAATTTCTCAATGCGGGCGGTTTCGGTGTTCGGAAGCGCCGCAGCTTTGACGTTCAGCAATGGCTGGGGGGCGATCAGGCGCGGGCGGTCGGCGTAGAACGCGCGCAGTTCGGCGTCGGTCGGTTCGAGCTTCGCGGTGTCGGCGATCGAGAACTGCAGCATCGCGTTGACGAGCGCTTTGCGCGAGGACGGGTCCGTTTCGGCCAGACCCAATTCGAGCGCGCGGCGCAACAGCAATTCCTCGTCGACGATGCGTTCGAGCGCTTGGCGCTTTTCCGCGGCGGTCAGCGGGTTGCGTTTCGCAGAGGCGAGCCCTTCGACGGCGCTGTCGAACACGCTGCGCGGGATCGGCGCACCGTCGACGACGGCGATCGCGTCGCCGTAGCGACCGACGGCCTCCTGCACGCCCAGCGCCGACCACATCGCGGCGCCGAGACCCAGCGCGGCGCCTGCGATCAGAAGTCCGCTCGCGAGCCGGTTCGCGGGCTGCGGCTCAGCCACCGTTCGGCGTTCCTTCGGGCGGCGGCAAAGCGGGCGATTCCGCCGCCTTCGTGCGGTAGTCGAGATAGATCGGCGATGACCACGCGCGATGTTCAGCTGGCGACGTGCAAGCGTCTTCGCCGGAGCGATAGTCGCCGTAGCAGAGCGTCGCCTTGATGCACTTCCCGTTACCGTCGCGCTCGCACTTGATCGGCTCGGCGTTGATCGTTGGCTCCGCTTCTTGAATCGCCTTCACGTAGTAGATCGTGTCGCGCTTGGCCTTGTTGTACTCGGGGTCGGTGAACGAGAACTTGCAGCCGTTCGCATCGGGCTTGCAGGTGTGGACGAGGTAGCGATCCTCGATCAGCTGCGCGAGGTCTTCGCCGGCCTTCGCTTGGGGGCGTATCTTCACGACCTCGATGCGGGTGATCAGGCGGCGTTCGTCCGACGGGTTGTAACACTCGCCCGAGCAGATGTTCTTGATGCGCGCCTCGTCGAGGCCCGCCTTCGCGAAGTCAGGGCAACCCGGCTTCTGCTTAAAGGCGCCGACGGCATGGACTTCGAAGGTCGGCACCGTGTCGGTTTGCGCGCGCGCCCCCATCGGGATCTTGTTGCCCTGCGCATCAATGGCGTTGAACCAGAGCAAAATGCGCGGGCCGGAGGTCGCGTAGACTTCGCGCCGCTGTAGCGCGTCCCAAATCGCGTCGCGCGAGCGCTCGGCGGCGTGCACGGCGGCGAGGCCGCCCGCCAGCCAGAACGATGACTGGCGTTCGAACTCGGTCAGCTGGAAGCCCGCCATCGTCGTCAATTCATCGCGCGACATGCGCTTCGATTGCGGCTCGGGTTTGCCTTGATCGGGCAGAAGTCGATCGCGCCAGGCTGCGCTGATCGCGCCGCCCGCTTCCGTATTCTTGCGGCGGTCGACCGGTTTGTACCCAGTGCCGGGCCTTGCGCGGTGATTGTCTGACGAACCAATGAAGCCCCAGTGGAAGCGCGTCGCCTTGCCCTCGGGATCGTCGAAGATCGCGCTCGCAAGACCCGCCTGCACCGAGTTCGCGGCGCGATGGTTGAACGGCGGAATGAAGCAGTCGGTACATTGACCGGCGTCGAGCCATTCTTCGGGCGTCTCACCGCCGACGGCCAAGTGCCCGGCTACGCCCATGTTCGCGTAGTCGTCCCGCGCCTGGACCGCACGCTTGTCGCAGTCGGCGGTGTTGACGCCGCTCTTCAGGCAACGTTCGCGAATGATCTCGCCAGCACGCCAGCAGCTCGGCGTATAGCTGCCTTTCGGTTCGGGGCACGTCGCCGACTGCCCATCGGCGCTGGGGATGATGTCCTTCCACGAACGGTACTCTTCCGAGTTGCCGTGACCGGAGTAGATTTCGACCAGCGGGAACTTCTCGGGCCGTTCCTTCGCGTTGAGCGCCTTGAACCAATTGGTGCCCGGCGGCGTGTAAAAACCCCACGTCGTACCGTGCGGGATGATGAGCGGGTTCAGCTTTTGCTCGTCGTAAAGGCGGCGCACGAGTTCGCCCGGAGTCGGGGCGGTCTCGTAGCATTCCTTCGAGAGCTTGTCCGACGGCGTTCCGCGGTCGCAGTCCGGGACCGCCTGGGTCAGGCGTAGAAACTTGTTGAAGTCGAAATAGGCCTGGCGGTTCTGGAAGTCGAGCAGCGGAATTACCGGCGGAATGCCAAAGCTGCTGCGCAGTGCAGTGGAGGCCACGCCGCCTGCGCCGATCGCGCGGGCTGCGAGCTTTTCGTCGTCAAGGTCTTTGAAAATGACGTTCTTGTGGCCGAAGTGCTCCGTCGGCAAGCGCCCGACTTGCGTCCACTCGAAACCGACGAACGACACGAGGTCGGGGTTCGGGCCGTCGCCCGCGATCTTCTGACAGGCGCGGATCGAATCCTTCGTTCGCTGCCAACGCAGCGGCGTGATCGTTTCGGCGTGATCGGTGATCGACCAAAAGTCGAGTGCGGAGCAGTAGCGCGCGAAGTCGCATGCGTCGGCGACGGGGTGGACACCTGGACCGCCGATCATCGGCAGCGAGAATTGAAACGCGTCGGCAGAGAATGTTGTGTGGACGTGAAGGTCGCCGAACA
This sequence comes from Alphaproteobacteria bacterium, assembly GCA_016792785.1. Classification (GTDB taxonomy): domain Bacteria; phylum Pseudomonadota; class Alphaproteobacteria; order Micropepsales; family Micropepsaceae; genus SZUA-430. Next base: position 9,871 of record JAEUML010000212.1, on the reverse strand, counting down.
GGATTTGGTCCGTCGATTCTTGCGGCGCGACGGCACGGATCGACTGCGTACGAGCGGATATGATTTCGTCGGGGATGCGCTTGCCTTGGATGACGCCTGCGTCGCGCTCCGAGCCGAACCAGCCTTCGCGCGCCCCGATCCAATACACGCCGCCGATGGCGCCCAGCACGACCGCGAGCGCGATCACCCATCCGATGATTCTCAGCACGCCCCTGCTCCCCTGTTCTTCGGCGTCCCATCACAGAAAGTTGCGCGGGAAGCCGTCGTTGTTTCCAATTCGTACTCAGACTTGAGCGAATTTCCAAGCTTCGATAGGTGCGGCGCGGCAATGCGCGCGGGGGACAGGTTGGACCTTGGGGATCGTCGGTGCCGGAACATCGCAGCAACGTGAAGGGGGCGGCCGCCCTGGACCGTTGCGTCAACGGGCGCATTTCGCCGACAAAGTCCGCCTCATCTTCGAGGGACAGAGACTCCATGAACATCAGACTTACGTTGGCGGCCGCGACCGTGGTCGCCGCCGGCGCGCTCGCCGTCGGATTTTCGGCGGGCGCGGCACAGCACGGCAAGACCGAAATCGGACCTTGGGGCTTCGACCTGACCGCAATGGACAAGGCCGTGAAGCCGGGCGACGACTTCTTCCGCTTCGCTGGCGGCGCTTGGATGAAGAATGCACAGATTCCGCCGGACCGCTCGCGCTGGGGCTCGTTCAATATCCTGGCTGCAAAGTCGGAAACGGACGTCAAGAACCTGGTCGAGGACGTCTCGTCCAAACCGCAGCGCCCGGGGTCGGTCGAGCAGAAGGTCGCCGACTACTACGCCAGTTACATGGACACGAAGGTGATCGACGCCTTGGGCTTGAAGCCGTTCGCGGCGGACCTTGCGCGCATCGCCGGACTGAAGACGCATGAAGAGGTCGCCGCGGTCATGGGCGATCCCGGAATGCCAAGCAACGGCCCTATCGGTTGGGGCTTCGGCATAGACGACAAGAATCCCGACCGCTATTCGCTGAACGTCGGCCAGGGCGGCATCGGCATGCCAGACCGCGACTATTATCTGAAGCCCGACTTTGCGGACACGCGCAAAGCCTATCGTGCCTACATCGAGAAGATGCTGACGCTGGCGAACATTGCGAATGCGGCTGCCTCCGCCGACGCGATCACGGCGCTTGAGACGAAGATCGCCGAGATCCAATGGCCGATCGAAAAGCTGCGCGATCGCGACGCGAACTACAACGCGAAAACGCAAGCCGAGTTGAAGGCTTTCGCGCCGGCCTATCCCTGGGATGCCGGTTTGGCGTCAGGCAATCTGGGCGGACAGAACTTCTTCATCGTCGGTCAACCCGACGCGGTGATCGCGCTTTCGAAGTTGTTCCGCGACACGCCGGTCGAGACGTGGCGCGCTTATCTGACGTTCCACTATCTGAACGGTTCGGCCGACATTCTGCCGACGGCGTTCGACGACGCGTCCTTCGAGTTCAACGGCAAGGTCCTGACCGGCCAGCAGCAGAAGCGCGACCGCTGGAAGCGGGCGACGACGGCGCTTTCGGGCAATCCGTTCGCCGCGCCGCTTGCCGAGGCAGTGGGCCAGATCTACGTGAAGCGCCACTTCACGCCGCAGGCGAAAGCCGAGGTGAAGAAACTCGTCGACAACCTGCTGACCGCTTATCGGAAGCGGATCGAGAACCTCGAGTGGATGTCGCCGGAAACGCGTCAGCTGGCGCTACGTAAGGCGCTGACCGCGCGGATCAAGATCGGCTATACCGACCGGTGGCGCGACTATTCCAAGCTCGAGATCAAGCCCGGCGACGCGTACGGCAACCGCAAGCGCGCGGCTGTTTGGGACTGGAACCGCAACGCGGTGCGCATGAACCAGAAGACCGACAAGGACGAGTGGGGCATGGGACCGCAGACGGTCAACGCCTACTACAATCCGCAATGGAACGAGATCGTGTTCCCCGCCGCTATCCTTCAACCGCCCTTCTTCGACATCAACGCCGATCCGGCCGTGAACTACGGCGCAATCGGCGGCGTCATCGGTCATGAAATGGGTCACGGCTACGACGACCAAGGCGCGAAGTCGGACGAGAACGGCGTCCTGCGCACATGGTGGAAGAAGGAAGACGAAGAACGGTTCGGCGAGAAGGTGAAGGCGCTTGCGGCGCAGTACTCGCAGTTCGAGCCGCTGCCGGGCTTGAAGGTCAACGGCGACTTCACGTCGGGTGAAAACATCGGCGACCTCGGCGGTCTTTCCGTGGCGCGCTATGCGTACGAGCTGTCGCTCGGCGGAAAGCAGGCGCCGGTGCTCGACGGGTTCTCGGGCAATGCGCGCGTGTTCTTGGGCTGGTGCCAAGTGTGGCGCTCGGTCACTCGCGAACCGGCGTTGCGGCAGCAGGTGACCGCCGACGTGCACTCACCGGCGGAATACCGCTGCAACGGCGTCGTGCGAAACATCGACGAATGGTACGACGCGTTCGGCGTGAAGCCGGGCGACAAGATGTATCTGAAGCCGGAAGATCGCGTCCGGATTTGGTAGCCTCCCATCGTCTCAATATGTTTCAGGGGCGTCCGTTTCGGGCGCCCCTTTTTTATGCGGCGAGTGCTTCGCGGTCGCGAGGCAAAGCGAGGCTGACGGCAGCGATGACGACGGCGCCGGCCGCGAGCACGAGCAGCATCGGCGTGAAACGCGCGGCGGGGTCGTAGAGCGCTGCGACCAGCCAGACACCGACGGGGCCGCCCACCACCGAGATCGCGTAGCGCATGCCGAAGAAGAGGCCGCGCCGCGCTGCCGGTGCGAAGCGGGCGACAAAGATCGTTTCGATCGGCGCGATCGCCTCGAACAGGAACATGACGGTGATCGCGAGCGGCAGGAGCATCCAATTCCCGGTCATGGCGGCGGCTGCAAAGGCAAGCGCGAGCAAGGCGAACAAGATGACGTACGTGCGCTTTGCCGCGCCGCGATCGGCGTAGTGGCCGCCCAAGAACTGCGCGCCGGAGGCGGTGAGGAAGATCGTGCCGGTGACGAGGCCGACACCGATCAAGCCTTCGCGCGAGACGATGTTGAGGTCTTCGATCAGCTTCGGCAGCGCGGTCATGAAAGCGGTGACCGCGATCAGCGTCAGCGTCATGGTGAGCGCGAGCAGGGCGAGCACGTTGCGGCGGTTACGCGCGCTCGGCGCTTCGTGTGCGGCGAGTTCGGCGGCGTCACCGTCGCGTTCGGGGATGCGGCCTTGTCCCATCAAGACGACAAGCGCCATGCCGAAGACGATCGTGACGAGGCCCGGCAGAATGAATGCCCAGCGCCAATCGATCACATCGTTCAGCACGCCCGCGGTGACCGGTCCGGCCGCGACACCGAACGAGCCGAAGATGCCCGCAAGCGCAATCGCCTTCCCGCGTTCGACCGCGTGCTTGACGACCCAGGAATTGCCGACCGGATGATAGAGCGCGCCGAAAACGCCGAGCAGGCCAAGCGCGAGCTTCATCTGGAGCGGCCCCTGCGCGAGGCCGCAGAGGATGCTGGCCGCGCCCAAACCGAAGAACGTCAACGCCATGACGCGCGCCTCGCCCCAACGGTCGCCGAGCCAACCGGCGAGCGGCGCGCCGAGGCCGATCATCAGCGAGCCCACCGTCCAAAGCGCGATCAGGTCGCTATAACTCATCTTCCATTCGGTCGTGAGCGTGAGGACAAGCGTCAGATACAGGGACACGAGCACGTGGTGCATGAAATGCGCGGCGCAGGCGAAGAACAGGATCGGGCCGGGTGCGCCGCCGGTGCCGATGCCGATGCGGGCGAGCGGGCTCATGACCTTCCTCCGCGCAGGCGCGCGGGACTGAGTGCCGTGGCACTGACACCCTCGGCACGGATGTCGGCGGGAACATCCTCGCCGCGCACGAGGGCGGCGGCTGTGCGCGCCATCGCCGACGATGTCTGCATGCCGTAGCCGCCCTGCCCCGCGAGCCAAAAGAAGCCGGGTGCCGCGCCGTCGAAACCTACGACCGGTGTCCTATCGCGCGCGAACGAGCGCAAGCCCGCCCATTTGTGGACGACGCGGCGGACGCGCATCGTCGTGAAGCTCTCGAAGCGGTCGATCGCGAGCGCGACGTCCAACTCCTCCGGCTGCGCGTCGCAAGGCGGCGACGGCGTTTCGTCGGCGGGCGTCAAGAGAATGCGGCCGGCGTCGGGCTTGAAATAGAACGTCTCGTCGGCGTCGATGGTGAGCGGCCAGGCGCGGATGTCGTGTTCCTTCGGCGCGTCGAGCAAAACCACCGTGCGGCGCTTCGGTTCGATGCCGATGGGCGCCACGCCTGCCATCTTGGCGACTTCATCGGCCCAGGCGCCGGTCGCGTTGACAAGGATCGGTGTTTCGTAGGCGGCGTCACCCGCGATCACGCGCCACGCTGTGCCTTTGCGATCGAGCGCGTCGACCCGTATGTCGCAGATCAGCGCTCCGCCGCGCGCCTTGAAGCCGCGTAAGAAGCCTTGGTGTAGGCCGTTGACGTCAATGTCGCTGGCGCCGGGTTCGTAGAGCGCTTCGGCGACGCGTTCGCGTGCCAGGATCGGGACACGGGCGAGCGCTTCGTCGACCGACATCGGTTCGGTGCCGGCGGCGACGTCGGCGTCGGTGCGCATCGCGCGCAGGGTCTCGACCTGATCGGCCGGCGCAACGAACAACGTTGCGCGCGGGCTGACGAGCGGGGCCCCGGCGAACCCTCCCGGCGGGGAGAACAGGAATGCCCGGCTGGCGCGGCTCAGACCGCGGACGACGGCGTTGCCGTAGATCTCTGAGAAGATGGCGGCGGAGCGACCGGTCGAATGCAAGCCCGGCTGAGGCTCGCGCTCGAGCAGCAGGACGCGGTGTGTCGCGGCCAGCTCATATGCCGCCGAGGCGCCCGCGATTCCCGCGCCAAGGACGATGATGTCGGCCTTCTCCATCGCTTGTCGTTATTTCCCAGTTTCCTACGGACATCATCAGGGGTGGGGCTCAATCCGCAACACCCGTTACCGCGCTGATTCCATTGGCATTCTGCAGCAACACCTGCCGCAAGATTGTTGCGAATCGAGCGCATGGGCCGACAAACCAGCCGCGCGCCGCCCGGAACAAATATAGAACTAGGCGAGCGCTAGACGCAAGTTGGGCCTTATCGTGTCCCCGGGAAAGACGGCGCTATTCCGCCGCGGCCCTGCGCCGCTTGCTGAAATACGGGATGAGGTGTTCGCCGGTGAGTTCGATGCCGCGAACGACGGCGCTGTGCGGGATCTGACCGAACTGGGTCAGACACATCATGCGGTCGGTCCCGATCGCCTCGTAGGCCTCGAACTTTTTGCGGCAGTGATCGGGGTCGCCGACAATGACGGAGTCGAGTTGCTCCAGAACCTCGTGCGCTTCCTCGGCGCTGACGACCATGCCCTTTGCCATCATCTTCAAGAGGCGCAGCACCGGGATTTCGTCGGGCGCGATGTCAAGGCTCGTCTTGTCGTCCCCTGTCAGGGCCGCCGTGTCGCGCGGCGCGTTCGGATGGAGGCCCGACTTGATGACGTCGTACCAAACGGCGCGCGGCACCTTGAACACGATCGGCGCCGCGTTCACGTACCAGAGGGCCGACCAGGCCGCGCGCGCCCTGATCGCTTCCTTGCGCGACTCGGCCACGTGGACGAACGTGAACACGCCCTTCTCGGCGTTCACGACCTTGCCAACGGGCTGTTTGCAGTCCTTGAGACCGCGGCGATAGTGATCGAGCATCTGGCCCATGAAGGGCACCGGCGAGAGCAATGTCGTGCCGAGCGCACCAACGCCGAGTTCGCCCGCCATGTAGAACGATTCAGGACTACCGCAGGTTTGCCAGAACCGAGGCTGCGGCTGCTGCAAGGGCTTGGGGACGCATTCACGTTCGGGGATCGTGAAGTCCGCCGATTTGTAGTTGAGCGACCGCTCGCTCCAGAAGCGACTGATGATCGTGAAGGCTTCGCGTACCTGATCGCGCGCGGTTTCGGGATTGACGCCGAACGTCTCCCACTCCTTGCCGCCCGATTTCGCCAGGCCCAGTTCGAGGCGGCCGCCACTCAAGATGTCGAGCGTCGCCGCGCGTTCGGCGACTTGGTAGGGATTGTTGATGCGGAACGGCGCCAATACGCCGGCATGCCCGACGTGAATTTTCTTCGTGCGCGCGGCGATGGCCGTCAGCACCAGCGCGGGCGCCGACGAGTAGCTAAACTCCTCTGCCGCGTGGTGCTCAACCTGCCACCACGTGTCGAACCCCGCTTTGTCGGCGGCCACAGCCTCGTCAATCGTTTCGCGAAAGAGCGTCGCCTCGTGATCGGGTCCCCAAGGCTTTGCCCTTTGGATTTCGCAGAAGATGTCGAACTTCATAGGTTCACTCCCTTCGCGGTGGCTCTATTTATAACACATGTTACATTATGATCAGACCGCGGTCGACCGCGATCTTGCGCGCCGTCAGAACACCGCGATCGGGTTGACGGGCGAGCCCGTGCCGCCTTCGACGCGAAGCGGCGCAATCGTCAGGAAAAACGACCAGCGCCCTTCCGCGCGGCAAGCCTCGGCCAGCCCTTCGAGGTCAAGATTGTCCAGGAGATGCAAACCCATGCCCGCGAGCGTGCACATGTGGATCGGGATCGGCCAATGATCGTACCGCTGGCCGGAGGGCAGCGGATCGTGGATGCCGTCACCGCCCAGGACCGCGACCTTGTTCGCGTGTAGCCAGTCGACGCATTCGGCGTGCAGGCCTGCGAGCTTCTGCCCTTCAGGCGTCGACGTCGGAACGACCTCGCGTCGCTTGTCGCGCCCAAAGCGGATAAAGAGGATGTCGCCCTCCTCGACCTTTACGCGGTGGTGCTTCTCGGCGGCTTCCAGATCGGCGGTGGTGACCTCGACATCGGGGTCGAGGAACGCAACGCCCTTCGCCGCCGGGAGGTCGAGCAGCACGCCGCGGCCGACGATGCCGTCCTTCGCGCACATGATCGTGTTGCGGCGGGCGCCCGTGCTCTTCACGTCGGTCGCCGGATGGCCGTTGTACATCTTGCCTGCCACAAAAACGTGACAAAGCGCGTCGATGTGACTGGAGGCCATACCGTGAAAAGCGATGCCGATGTAGTCGGTCGAGACCTCTAGACCCTTGATACCAGGGATGCACGGGTCGTCGCCCGCGATGACCATGTGATGCTGCGCCGGATAGGGATTCTCAGGGTGTGGGTGAACCGGAAAGTTCCTCGCGCAGCTGACAGTGCGCCCGCTCTTGACCGAGGCCGCCGCCCGCGCGCGGCGCTCGGGCGTGATGTAGTTCAACGTCCCCTTCTCGTCGTCCGCCCCCCAACGCCCCCAATTCTTCACGCGCTCGAACAGCGCATGCACGTCCTTGTCGGTCCAGGATTTGGCGCTCATGGCTTGGCGAGAGCCTCGTTCGCGCGCGAATGGCGTATGCCCGCCTGCAATTCGATGAGTTCGATGACCGTGCCATCGGGATCGCGCGCGCAGAACACGCCGACGACGCCGAGGTCGCGCGGCTGAGGCTCAACGAGTTCACCGGTGAGTTGAACGCCCTTCGCCTTCAGGTCTTTGTAGGCCTCGGCTACGTTTTTGACGCGGAAGGCAATGATGCGCGGGACGGTCAAGCCGTCGGCCGGTATCGGTGCAGCCTTCGGCTCAACCCATTCCAGAATGTCTAGCATCGGCCCATTCGGGTCCGCCGGCAGGTTCATCAGAACGCCCCGGCCCTGCGCCCTCTTGAGACCGAAGATACGGCCGACAAAGTCCGGCCACTTCACGTTGCGGCGGTCGTTCAAGACTTGAAAGCCAAGCGCTTTGTAGAAGTCGACGGTGCGATCGAGGTCGCTGGCGTTGATCACGGTGTGATACATCCGCTCGATTGCCCATGCCGTCATATGCGCGCCCCTTTGCGTGTTGGCGCCGCATTCATAACATCTGTTATTTTATGCCGCAATCACTCGACCTCAAAGACTTGGTAGCGCACGGCGTTCGATTCGACGGAACCGATCGCAACGCATACCAAGTCGTTCAACCAGACATATCTGACATCGCCGGTTTCGAACACGGGCGACGTGCGGAAGTAGAGCGCTTGGCGCTCAGCGTTGCTGCGACGCAGCAGAGACAACGGCTTCAGTACGCCGCGATATGAGACGAAGATCTTTGCGCCGTCGTTCGTCTCCCACGTGACGCGCGCGTCCAGGCGGAGGGTGTCGCGCTCATCGTCGATCAATGCCCAGTCTCCGCCACCCGGAAGCACGCGGCCGTTCAGCCGCTCCCCTTTGAAGTCACCGCCGGTGACCACGGCGATCAAGCGCCGACCGGCGTGTGCGCGGCCCATATCGTGCTGTACAGGCTCAAGCGTCGCGCGGTAGTCGCACAAGAACTTTGTCGCGATATGCATACGGGGTCTCCTTCAGACAGCGCGCTTTGGCATTTTCACGGAACGCGCGTTATAAATCATCTTGATTAGGAGGCCACGCATGAAGTTCGACATGTTCAACGAGGTCCAATCCGTCAAGCCGTGGGGCGCAGATCACGAACAGCGCACCTATCGCGACACGATCGAGCAAGCGCGCGCCGCCGACCGATACGGCTTTGAGACTTGGTGGCAAGTCGAACACAACGCCACGCCCGAGTTCAGCTATTCATCCGCGCCCGACCTTTGGCTGGCGGCGGTGGCGCAGAACACGCGACGCATGCGCGTCGGACATTCGGGCATCATTGCGCGCTACGCGGTAAATCATCCGGTGCGATCGGCCGCGCGCACGGCCACGCTCGACATCATCAGCGGCGGGCGGCTCGAGGTTGGGCTCGCCGTTTCAGGCGGACGCGAGTGGGCGACTTATGGCGCCGATCCGAAGGTTTCGGCGCAGGAGTACGAAGAGTATTTTCAGATTCTACCGCGCATTTGGACTGACGACGCGTTCAGCTGGAACAGCCCGCTGATTCAAATCCCCCGCCGTACCGTTGTACCAAAGCCAATCCAACGACCGCATCCTGCGCTTTGGCAGACCGCGGGCAGCCCTGCCTCGTTTCGCGCGGCGGGACGGCGGGGTGTCGGCTTGCTCGCACTCACGATCTTCAATCCGGTCGCCACGATGAAGATGATGCTCGACGAGTACGACGCAGGGTTGGCCGAGTGCAAGAAGCCCGCCGGGCATTTCCTGAACAATCAGAAGGCGGTATTCACGTTCGTGCATGTCGCGGAGACCCGTGACCAAGCGATCGAGAACGGTGCTGCGCTCGCCGCGCTTTGGTACGTTCTCGCGGGGCCCCAGACATTTCAGGTGCCGCTGTCGGGCTACTTTCTTCTGTTCGGTTCGGGAAACAACCCGCGGTCGGACGGCGGGTCAGAACAATACAAGTCCAGCCTTCTGGGCGACGGAGAGCCCGATCCAACGAACCTTGCGCCGGAGCCCTGGGACAACGAGATCGTGGCGCTCGTCAAGAAGGCCGCGCGCGGCGAGAAAATCGCAAAGGAGGAAGCGCACGAGGTGCTTGAGAGGATCGACTCCGTCGTGATCGGCGATCCGGCGCACTGCATCGAGAAGCTTCGCCGATACCAAGCGATCGGGACCGAGCGGTTGATGTGCCTGATGCAATTCGGACGTATTGCGCACGAGGACGTGATGCGGAGCATACGGTTGACCGCTGAGGCGGTCGTTCCCGCGTTCAGGTGACTTCCGTGCGTCCGATCGAGCAAGTGCGCGCGTATCTCGCGGAACTCGTTGGCGGCCCCGACACGCCGTGGCAGGAGCGTCGGGCGCAGAGCGCGAAGTTCGCCGACGCGTTCGTGACGCCACCCAATGTGCGGATCGAAGCGGGCTCCCTCGGAGGCATCGCCTGCGAATGGGTGAGAGCGGACGGGGC
>JAEUML010000204.1 GCA_016792785.1 Alphaproteobacteria bacterium | reverse complement strand
ACAAGAGCCGCGTCGATTGTCAGATGAAGCATCTGGGCGTCGCGTGCAAACTGCCGCTCAACCGCGGCTTTGGCTTCATCGCCTGGGACGGCGAAGGCAAGCCGGGTCGTGCATTCCAGGTGCACAAGGGCGAAGCCTATTCCTGGATGTCGCCCGAAGGGTTCGCGGCGACGATGGCGCAGCTGCGCGAAATGTCTGCGGCGAGCTTTGGCGACATGGCCAAGCTCATGACCCTGCCGTTGCAGTCGTGGTTGGAGCAGCGAGGCCTGCATCCCGAAGCTTACGACTACATCAAGGTGCTCGCGGCCTCGCAGACCGCTCAAGCCGAGCCGAAGATGACCCCGACCGGCGATTTCCTCGGCTACATGGCGATCGCCGCACAGATCGGGATGAATCTGGTGAAGGGCTCGGTCGCCACCGCCGACGAACCGGGCGCGATCGCCATCCCGCAAGCGTTCGAGCGCATCGTCGTCGCGAACGGCGGCGTCGTGATGCGGGACACGAGAGTGAAGGAGGTCCTCATCGACGCGGGCCGCGTCACCGGCGTGCGCATCGATGCGCAAGACAACAGCTATGATCAGAATCGCGTGATCCTGACCGACCGCGTCGTCTGCACGATTCCGCCGAAGTACATATTTCGCGTCCTGCCGCGTCGCTGGTTTCCGGGAGATTGGGTTGAACTTCTCGAACGCAAGTTCTGGGGCGCGGGCCTGCTCACCGGTTGGTGCGGCTTGAGACGCAGCGTGATGCCCGACATCGGGCTCGAGGAGGGCAGCTTCGTCTATATGCCGGGCATCATTCGCGGCGAAGGCTATATCGGCGCCGTCGATATGGTGATGTGCGATTTCACCGCCTGGGGCGACGGCACGGCGCGCCGGGGCCCGCCTGGCAAGCGGGAGTTCTATTTCTCGACCGCGCTCACCGACGAGGAGATGCGCAATCCCGCCCGCGTGAGCCGCGTCGTCGAGCTGTGCGAGGCCTGGGCGCGCACGACATTCCCGACCTGGGAGCGCGACTGCGAGTTCATCATCTGGACGCCGTCGCCGGAAGCCTATGGGCTGTGGCGTCCGATCGGGACGGAGCGAGCGGACGTGCGCTCGCCCCATGTCGAGGGCTTGTTCTTCGCCGGCGATCAGTACGGCAAGCGGCTATGGGGCGGCGGCGTCGACGGCGCGGCGTTGTCGGCGGTGCTGTGCGTCGACGCCATGCAGCGTTCCAATCTCGAGGAGCAGGTCATGCCGCCCTGGCACCGCGGCCTGCCGGCGGCCGCGTGATGCAGACGCGAGGTCCGCCCAACGTTCTCGTGACAGGCGCCGCCGGTTACGTGGGCCGCTTGTGTGTCGCCGCGCTCGCTGAGCGCAGGCAGGAGCTTGGCGCGCTGGTCGCGCTCGATGTCAATACCGTGGCGGAGCGCGACCGACTTCAAGGTGTGGTCTATGCGCAAGGCGATATCTGCGATCCGGCGCTGGTGGAATTGTTCGGCAACCATCGCATCGACACGGTCATCCATCTTGCTTCAATCGTGCGCGCGCCGAAGGGTGCGCCTCAGGACCTCGCCTATCGCGTGGACGTCTTGGGAACACAGAATGTCCTCGAAGCTTGCGCGCGGAGCGGCGTCAGGAAGCTCATTGTCACGTCGAGCGGCGCGGCCTACGGCTATCATGCGGACAATCCTGCTTGGCTCGACGAAGACGATCCGCTGCGCGGCAACGAGGCGTTCGAGTATTCGCGGAACAAACGCCTGGTCGAGGCGATGCTCGGCGAGTGGCGGCGAACGCACCCGGAACTTGCTCAAGTCGTTTTCAGGCCCGGAACGATCGTCGGCGAGAACGTCCACAGTCCGGTGACCGACCTCTTCGAGCGGCCGTTCATCCTGGGCATCGCAGGCTCCGACACGCCGTTCGTCTTCATCTGGGATCAGGATTTGGTCGCCTGCTTGATCGATGCGGTCTTTTCGGACAAGACCGGCATTTACAATCAAGCCGGCGACGGCGCGCTGGCGCCGCGCGAGATCGCGCGCATGCTGCACAAGCCCTATGTGCCGGTGCCGGCCTTCGTTATGCGGGGCATTCTATGGACGCTGAAGACGTTCGGCCTGTCCGAAAACGGACCTGAACGCGTCGACTTCCTGCGCTACCGACCTGTGCTGTCCAACCGCCGTCTCAAGAAGGAGTACGGCTACCTACCGAAGCTGAGCAGCCGGCAGGCGTTTGAACTCTACGCGCGCGCACGAGGTTTGCTTGGCCCGCCGTGACTTCAACGGGCGCATCGTCGTCATCACCGGCGGCGCCGGGGGCATCGGCCGCGCGCTGGCGCGAAGCTTCGGCGCAGCGGGCGCGAAGATCGCCATTCTCGATCTTGCGTCCAGTCCGCTCGGTGCGGTCCGCGAAGATCTGCGGCGCGAAGGCATCGCGGCGCTCGCGCTCACCTGCGACGTGACCGACAGAGTTCAAGTTGAAGCCGCGATGTCTGAGGTCCGCCGCGCATTCGGGCCGGTCAATGTACTCATCAACAACGCGGGGATCGTACACAGGTCGGCCTTCGCCGAAACCGCTCCCGACGTGTTTCGCCGCGTGATGGACGTCAATCTCTTCGGCGCACTCCACTGCACACAGGCTTGCCTGAACGATTTGGTGGCAACGAAGGGCCTGGTGATTGCCATCTCAAGTATCGCAGGACTGGCGCCGCTCTATGGTCGCAGTGGCTATGCCGCCTCGAAACACGCGATGCACGGCCTATTCGAGACGCTTAGCGCCGAGGTCGCCGAGCACGGCGTCGGCGTCCTCATGGTTTGCCCGTCTTTCGTCGCCTCAGGCCTTGAAGCTTCGACACTCGGCGGCGACGGCACGCTGCTCAACCGAACGCGATCGAAGGTCGGGAAGCTGGGCGACCCTGCCGAGGTCGCCGCAAATGTGTTGCGAGCGGCGCAAACCGGCCGCCGGCGGCTGGTGTTGACGCCCGTCGGCAAGCTCAGCGCCACGATGTCCTGGCTTGCCCCAACCCTTTATGAACGACTGATGATCCGCAGGTTGCGGTCGGAACTCGATCGTTGATGATCCGGCGCGCGCCCGGTCCGACAGACCGCAGCTCCCCTCGCTCCAATACCTACTTGTCCAGGACGTCGCCCACCCAGCTCAGCGCAGCTGCACTTGCTGGAAATCCAAGTGTCGTGATGGCCAGAAGACAAACATGACGAATGTCCTCAGCACTCGCACCTTCCGCGATCGCTTGGCGCGCGTGCGAGTGCGTCGCGCCTTCGGAGCGCGAGCCGATCGCTAACGCCAGCTTCACCAAGCGCCGCTCGCGCTCACTCAAGGGCCCCGCCGCCGAGATCGCCAATCCAAGTTCGCTGTAGGTCTTCCAGACGGCGGGATAGCGTTTCGCGACTTTGCCCGCGAACGCGGGAAGCGGCGCCTTGGTCCGCGTTGCCTTTGATTGAGCCGCCATGTGGTTTCACGCCCCTTTGTCATGGTGCGCTGCAACTACCGTTCTGGCGCCGCCAAGGCAAGGTTCATTCGCTTGACCTGGGTCAAGTCCGGTCCTCGATCGTGTTTGATCCAACGCAACGCCGTTCGCGGGACGTTCTGAGCAAATGCCGATTGGGTCAGGCCGTGAACACTCCGGGGCGAGACAGAACCACATCATGAAGGTCCTCCAACCTTATTTCGCCGACGGCGCCGGCCAGTGAAGTCATTTCATGTCGAGCGCGCCAGTCAATAGTCAAACGACCGACCGTCATCGCCGACGCCACACCGGCGTCGTGCTGTTTCGAAACGCCTTCCGCCCTTTCTTTCTCGGTGCGGGGATTTGGGCAATCGCCGCTCTGTCCATCCGACTTGCGGAGCTCTCAGGCATCGACATTTCCGCACTCGCATTCGCCGACCTAAATCGATGGCACGTGCACGAACTGCTGTTCGGCTATGGCAGCGGCGTTGTCGCCGGGTTTGCGCTGACGGCAATCCCGAACTGGACCGGGCGCTTGCCTGTTGCGGGCACTGCGCTGGCGGCGCTGACCTGCCTTTGGCTAGCGGGCCGTGTGGCGGCGTTGTTGCCCCAACTGCCGAGTGCACTCCACCTTGTGATCGACGCTGCGTTCCTTCCCACGCTGGCTGGTCTTGCTGCGCGCGAGATCGTGGCGGCCAAGAACCACCGCAATATCCCGGTCGTCGGATTGATCGCGCTGCTTGCACTCGGCAACATCTCGTTTCACCTCGAAGAAGCTGAGATCATGGCGGTAACGTCTTATGGGGCGCGCCTCGGTCTGGCAGCACTCATACTGCTGATGGGCCTCATCGGTGGCCGGATCGTGCCTAGCTTCACCAACAACTGGCTCGCCCGGGAGAACAAGCCGCGCATCGCTGCAACGAACGTACCGACCGAGCGCCTCGTACATGGAGCCACAGCCGCAGCACTTGCACTCTGGGTTGTTCTGCCCTTCGAGGCTGCGACCGGTGCGGCTCTGGCCGCCGCGGCGGCCGCTCAGCTCATCCGCCTTGCCCGTTGGCGCGGTTGGATGACGGTGCGCGAGCCGTTGGTGCTGGTGCTTCACGTCGGCTATGCCTGGATACCGATTGGTCTCGCCTTATTGGGCGCGACGATAGTCTGGCACCCCGGCGCAATTTCCGCCGGAGTCCATGCACTCACCGTCGGCGCGGTCGGCACGATGACGTTGGCCGTCATGACGCGGGCAACTCTGGGCCATACGGGCCGCGCGCTCCGCGCCGGCGGCGGTACGACTGCGATCTATGCGGCGATCACGATAAGCGCGCTTGCCCGTGTTGCGGCCGCGTTTCTTCCCGCAGCAGCGGGCACATTGCTGCCGCTGGCCGGCCTCTTTTGGATTTCCTCCTTCGTTCTGTTTGTCGCGATCTTCGGTGCCATGCATCTGCGGCCGCGCGCGGGAGAGACTGCATGACCAACACGCAACCCCTTGTGCGTCAGCTCTTGACGGCCCTCAAGGCGCGGGGTGCGCGCGCCGTGTTCGGCATTCCGGGCGACTATGCCTTGCCGATGTTCCGGCAGCTGGAGGGTAACGGTCTTGTGCCGTTGTTTACGTTGAGCCATGAACCCGCACTCGGCTTCGCCGCCGACGCGGCGGCACGGCTATCCGGCGGTCTTGGCGTTGCGGCCGTGACCTACGGTGCGGGCGCGCTCAATCTCGTCAACAGCGTCGCTGGCGCGTATGCGGAGCGCTCGCCGCTGGTCGTGATGTCGGCCGCACCCGCGCTCAGCGAGCGGGGCGGTCTGTTCGGTCTTCATCACCAGTCGCGATCGCTCGACAGTCAACTCAAGATCTTCAGCGAAGTAACCTGCGCGCAAGCCGTGATCGACAATCCCGAAACAGCGCCGCGCGAAATTGCGCGTGCGCTTGGGGCCTGTACGACGCAGTCGCTGCCCGTCTATCTCGAAATCCCGATGGACATGTGCGCGCAACCCACCGCGCCGGTGCCCGTATTCGAAACGAGGCCGGCCGACCCGGACGCTGCGGCCGCCTGTGCCGCGGAGATCGCTGCGATCGTGCGCAACGCCCGCAATCCGGTCCTGATGATCGGGATCGAGGTTAAACGCTTCGGCCTGGAATGGGAGGTGAGCCGTCTCGCCGATCTCGTGAATATCCCCGTCGTGAGCAGTTTTCTTGGCCGTGGAGTCGCCTCGGCAGGCCCGGCGCGTATCGCCGGCACCTATCTCGGTGTTGCCGGGTCACCCGAACTCAGCGCGATGGTCGAGAGCTCTGATGCCTTGATCCTGCTCGGCGTCGTGCTTTCGGACACCGACTTCGGCGTGCCGGCGAACCGCCTCGACCTGCGCAAGGCGATCCACGCCGCGGGCGGACAGGTGCGTATCGGCCATCACATCTATCCCGAGCTTCCGCTGGCCGACCTTGTCGCCGCGTTGGCGCGGCACGCGCCGGCCAAAGGCGAGGGCTTGGCGGGAGCGCCGGCAATCCAAGCCGCGGCGCCGCGGCTGTTCGTCGCCAACGACGGCGTCATGCATCCTTCCGATGTGTCGGCGGGGATCACGGCGTTCTTCGCGCGCCACGGCACGATGCCCGTGGCAACCGATGTCGGCGACAGCCTGTTCATCTCGCTGGAGACGGACTGCGGCGATCTTGTCGCGCAATCGTATTACGCCTCGATGGGGTTCGGGGTGCCGGCGGCGCTCGGCATGCAGGCCGTGTCAGGCAAGCGGCCGCTCGTTCTCGTCGGCGACGGAGCGTTTCAGATGACGGGATGGGAGCTCGGGAACTGCCAGCGCTACGGCTGGGATCCGATCGTCGTCGTGCTGAACAACCAAGGCTGGGAAATGCTCCGAACGTTCGAACCCTGGGCCCGGTTCAACGATCTCAGCGACTGGCGCTTTGCCGACATCGCCGCCCCGCTCGGCGGCAT
The DNA here is from genome assembly GCA_016792785.1 of Alphaproteobacteria bacterium. Classification (GTDB taxonomy): domain Bacteria; phylum Pseudomonadota; class Alphaproteobacteria; order Micropepsales; family Micropepsaceae; genus SZUA-430. Next base: position 8,205 of record JAEUML010000204.1, on the reverse strand, counting down.
CGGGCATCGCGTGAACAACCGTCGCGAGTTCGCAGGAGCATTGGAGACTGCTCACGCGCAACCGGGCCGTTTCCATTTGATCGAGGTAATGCTTCCGCGCGGAACAACCTCACTCACCCTGGCGCGATTCGTCGATGCCTTTCGAAAGCGCCGCGCGACCGTCATTGCCGCTTAGATCGCGCCGTGGGTGCCTGCGACGGCGGCGACCGCCGTGAGCAAGCTGATCGTGGCCAGCACCCAATGCAAGCGTTGGACCAGCGCGAACGTCCGCTCGGGCGCTTGGCGCGCGCGTTCCACAAACCAACGATGCAAGAACAACGGCTCAAAGACGAACAAAACGAGCGTGAACACGGCCCAGACGGCCACCATCGCGTGCATCCACCAGAACGCGGAGTCCAAGAAACGCGACCACATACCCAACTGGTGAACCATGTAGAAGCCGCTTCCCGCCGCCAACAACGTCATTACGCGCGCCTGCAGTGCGAAACGGCGCTCAACGCCCTCAAAGAAAGCGATCCGATCCTCGGGTTTCGCCATGCGGCGGGCGGCGGGCAAGATCACCCATGTGACCATTACGACCCCGCCAACCCAAACGATGACGGCCAGTACGTGGAGCGCTCTTGCGATCGTGATGTCGTCCATGGAGAAGCCTTGAAACTTGAGAGGCTCAACAGTCAAGGCTTAGCCAAGCTCAACCGCTTGCTTGACCTCCGGGATGACCGGGCCGCTTGCGCTAAATCAAAGACGACGCCGGTCGACTGTGCCTGTTGGTGCTGATGCAGCCCACGCCGCTTCATAACGATACGAGTCGCCCCGGCGTCTCACACTCACTCGCCCGCGTTGCATCGCGTCTGCTGACGCCCGCACCGCTGTCGCTGCTGAACCCGGCATTGGTTCGAATTGCGGTCCGCCTTTCGCGATCGCGCCCCGACCTCTTTTCGCGAATGGGTGCGCATACCCGCAAGACGTTCCTGATCGACCCGACGGACTTACCGCTGGTCCTCACGATGACGCCGGATACGGCATCTCCACGACTGACTGCGCACGGTCGTTACGATATTCCACCGCATGACGGCGCCATCGCAGGCCGGTTCGTGCATCTGCTCGACATGATCGATGGGTCGCTTGACGGCGACGCATTGTTCTTCAACCGCAACCTTAGCGTGAGCGGCGACGTGGAGGCGGTCGTCGCTCTGCGCAACGCGCTCGACGATTTCGACGGCGATCTGGTCCGAGAGATTTTGGGCGCCTTAGGACCGCTCTGCGGCGTTGGCGGGGTCGGTCTCAAGGTCGCTCGCGCGCTGAGCGCGGCGGGTGTGCGCTATGGCTGAAGCGTTGCGCCGGCCCGAGTTGGTCTGTCCCGCGGGAACGCCGGCGGCGTTGCGCACGGCCGTCGAGGCGGGCGCCGACGCCGTCTATTGCGGTCTGCAAAACGCTACCAATGCGCGGAACTTTCCAGGACTGAACTTCACGGTCGACGACCTGAATGCGTCAGTTCGCTTTGCGCACGACCGCAACACCAAGGTTCTGTTGGCGGTCAACACGTTTCCGCCGGCAGGCAAATTCGGGCTCTGGCGCGACGCGATTGACGTCGCGGCGGCCACCGGCGTCGACGCCGCGATCGTCGCCGACATGGGCGTCGCCGACTACGCGGCGCAAACCTATCCGTCGTTGCGGCTGCACTTGTCCGTCCAGGCGGGGGCATCGTCGCCGGAAGCGATTCGCTTTTATTGTGCGTCGTTCGGGATCAAACGGGTGGTTCTGCCGCGCATCCTCACGGTCGAAGAGATCGCCGCAGTTCACCGTCAGATTCCATGCGAGATCGAAGCATTCGTGTTCGGCAATATTGGTTTGATGGCCGAGGGTCGGTGCAGTCTCAGCAACTTCGCGACAGGCCAGTCGACGAACATGGACGGCGTTTGTTCGCCCGCCGGCGCGGTCCACTATGAGGGGGACAGAGTCGGCAATCTGACGACGCGGCTTGGGCCATTCGTCATCGATCGCTTCACGAACGGCGAGAATGCGGGCTATCCGACGATCTGCAAAGGCCGTTACGGCTGCGCTGCGAGGAACGAGCCGTACTACGCATTCGAGGAACCCGTCAGTCTGAATCTCTCGGCGCTGTTGCCGGACCTGATGCGCGCCGGCGTCACGGCGCTCAAGATCGAGGGACGCCAGCGGAGCCGTGCTTATGTGAAGCAGGTCGTCTCCGCCTTCCGGCGCGCGGTGGATGAGGTCGCAACGGGCCGCAACGCGGCGCTTGCTGACTTGATCGCGCTGACCGAAGGTCATCGCCAGACCGAGGGCGCATTCGGGAGCAAGCGATGGCGTTGACAGCGAGCAAGAAAAGCGAGATCACGTTGGGCTCGGTGCTGTTCAACTGGCCGGCGGAGCGATGGCGCGACTTCTACTTCCGCATAGCGGACGAAGCGCCCGTGTCGACCGTGTATGTCGGCGAAGTCGTGTGCTCCAAACGGGCGCCGCTTTTTGCACCGTTCATGCCCGAAGTGGTCGATCGCCTGAAGGCCGGGGGCAAGACCGTCGTTTTGTCGACGCTTTCGGAAGTCGCGAGCGACAAGGACCGGCAGTTGATCGAAAGCGTCTGCGCCGCGACAGACCATTTGGTCGAAGCGAACGACGCCTCGGCCCTTTACGCCCTCAAGGGGCGGCCGCATCACGTAGGACCGTTCCTCAACGTCTACAACGAGGGGACGGCTGCTTTTCTTGTCCGCGGCGGCGCGCGGAATTTCTGCCTGCCTCCGGAGATGCCCGCGACGGCGATCCGCAACCTTTCCACGCAAATACGGCATCCGGACATCACGGTCGAAGTGTTTGCGTTCGGTCGCGTGCCTCTGGCTCTCTCGGCGCGCTGCTATCATGCCCGCGCTCATGGGCGGACCAAGGACAGTTGCCAATTCGTCTGCGAAGACGATGCCGACGGGTTCGCGCTCAATACGCTGGAGGGCCAACCGTTCCTGGCGGTCAACGGCATTCAGACGTTGTCCTATGAGTATCTGAGCCTCGCCGCGGAGGTCGCCGATCTCCGCGCGATGGGCGTGTCGCGCTTTCGCTTGTCGCCGCACAGCTGCGACATGGTCGCCGTCACGTCGATCTTTCGCCGCCTCGCCGATGGTGCCCTCAGCGGGGGCGAGGCGACGGCAATGTTGCGCGCATCGATAGCAGAACGGCTCTGCAACGGCTTCTATCACGGCAAGCCTGGCTTTGCTTGCGTGAGCACAGACTGAACCTCTCGTCAAATGCCCTCGCCCTGCGCCAACTTGGCAGGCAGTAGCGACGCCGATGGCCTTCGTCCGCGGGGCGCGAGCAGCAGATACATCACCGGCGTCACGATGCGCGAAAGCAGCGTCGAGGTGAGCAAGCCGCCGATGATGACGCAGGCGAGCGGCGAATAGAGGCCCGAACCTTCGACCGCCAGCGGCAGCAGGCCGCCGATCGCCGTCGCGCTGGTGAGCAAGACCGGCAGGAAGCGGATTTCGCCTGCCTTTTCGATCGCGTCGCGCAACGGCGCGCCTTGACGCTGAAGCTGAACCGTGAAGTCGACGAGCAGAATCGAGTTCTTGATCTCGATCCCGACCAGCGCGATGAAGCCGATCACCGCCGTGAATGAGAGCGTGTATCCCGTCACCCACAACGCCACGATGCCGCCCATGATACCGAGTGGAATGACGCCGGCGACAACCGCACTCGCCTTGAAGGAGCGGAACTCGAGAATGAGTGCCGCCATGATGCCGAAGAGCGCGAGGAGCAGCGCCGCCCACAGGCCGCCGAAGCTGCGCTTCTGCGCCTCGGCCTCGCCGCCGGCCACGATGCGATAGCCCGGCGGCAGTTTCAGCGCCGCCGCCAGCCTTGCGAAAATGTCTTCAGTCACCTTTGCGGTGACGAGGCCAGTTGCGACCTGCGCCGTCACCGTCACGGCGCGTTCGCGGCCCACGCGGTCGATGCGATTCGGTCCGGCTTCGAGCTGCGGCCGGGTGACCAACGACAGGGGTACGCCCGCGCCCTCTTGCGTCGGGAGGTAGATGCGGCCAAGAGCGTCGAGATTGTTCCGGTCCGCGAACGGCAGACGCATCGCCACGTCGTACTCCCGGCCCGCGCCGGTCCGGTACTGTGCGACCGTTAGACCTTCCAGCGCGATGCGCATGCTGCGATCGACGGCGCCGGCCGGCACGCCGAGCGCGCCCGCTTTGCCTTTGTCGACGCCGAGGTCGAGATCGGTGCGCCTCAGACGAACCGAATTTACCACGTCGCGCGTCCCTGGCGTTTGTTCGACGATGCGTGCGGCTTCGGCTGCCAGCCGGCGCAGAAGCTCGATGTCCGTGCCCACGATCCGCACGGCGATCGGCGCTTCCATCGGCGGGCCGTTGCTGAACTCGCGAATAACGACCTGCGCGCCCGGAATCTCGCGCAGCCGGCCGCGCAAGCGGTCCAGCGTTTTGGGACCGCGGCGGCGATCCCATTCGCCGATCGAGACGAACACTTCGGCGAAGTTCGTCGCCGTTTCGCGCTGGCGCATGTTGTAGAACACTTGCGGATTGCCGCGACCCAAGTTCGAGAGATACCAGAGCACATCCGGTTCGTCGGCGAGGATGCGTTCGACTTTCCGCAAGACCTCGTCCGTCCGCGTCAAGGCGGTGCCGTCGGGCATTTCAACCTGCACCAGGAAGTTGGGCGCGTTCGCGGCCGGGAACAGGCTGAAGCCGATGATCGGAATGAGCGGCAGCGAGGCCAAGACCAGAAGCGCCGCAAGGCCCAGTGTCCGCCACGGATTCAGCAGCGCCCGGTGGAGGATCGGATTGTAGATGTAACGAATGACGCTCTTCACCGCTTGCAGCGCCCGATTGCCCTCGGGCCTTTCCGTGTCGGAGAGCAACCGGCTTGCGAGGAACGGGATGATCGTGAAAGCGACGAACAGCGACGCCATGACGGTGAACAGGATGCTGAACGGCAACGACTGGACGAATTTGCCCGCGCCTTCGGGCAGGAACAGCAACGGCAGGAAGGCCATGATGAGCGTCGACGTGCAGCCCAGCACTGCGACCGAAATCTGCGCGGTCGCATCCATCGCCGCACGCCGGCGCGGCGTACCCTCGCGCAGATGCCGGGCGATGTTCTCCGTGACCACGATCGAGTCGTCCACCAGAAGCCCAAGCGCCAGGACGAAGCCCGCGATCGACAGCTGATTGAGCGAGAACCCGGTGAACTGCAGCAGGGTCACACCGATCGCGAGCGAAAGCGGGATCGAGACCAGCACGATGAGCGACGCTCGAAACCCCAGCGGCAACAGCGTCACCAAGACCAACGAAAGCGCGAAGGCAAAGTCGAACAGCAGGTGGTCAAGCCTGCGCGCGACGCTTTGCGACTGATCGAACGGACGCTCCATCGTGACGTCGGCCGGCAGCTCGCGCGCGAAACGGTCGAGTTCCGCCCAAATGCGGTCGCGTACGGCAAAGACGCTTTCGCCGCTCTTCTGCGTCGCGGTCACGAAGACGGCGCGGCGGCCGTCGAAGCGCGTGAGATGCTCCGCCTCGTCGCTCGCCCAACCGACCTCGGCGACGTCGCGGACGCGCACCACGCGGCCGCCGGCCGCGAGCACAACGACATCAGCGATCTCATCGATCGAGCGGAACGAGCCGGCGGCCTTGATGTTGAAGCGCCGCCCCCCGGCGTGGATGGCGCCGGGCGGAATGTCTTTGCCCTCGGCCTCGATCGCTTCCGCGACGCGCGTCACGGGCAGGTTCAACGCTGCGAGCTTGCCCAGATCGACCGCGACGCGCACCTCGCTTTTGGGGACGCCCCAATACTCCGCCCGATCGACGCCGGGCAGGCGGTCGAGCGCGTCCTTGAGGTCGTGTGCGCGGTCTTCAAGCTCCTTCCACGACGCGGTATCGGACAAGAGCGCGACTTGCACAATGCTGGAGTCGGTCGTGCGAATGCGGTTCACGTCGAGGCGCGCGAGACCTTCGGGCAGTCGCGGCTTCAGCGCGTTCACCTCGCGCAGCACGTCGTCGTATTTCTTCTCGGCATCCGAGCTCCAATAGAATTCGGCCGACACGATTGCGACGCCGTTCTGGCTTGTCGAGCGGATCTCCTTGACGTCGTCGAGCGCATCGATCGCGTCTTCGATCGGATCGGCGACAAGCCGCTCCATGTCCACCGGGTCGGCGCCGGGCAACACAGCCTTGACGATCATGACCGGGATCGGGAAATGCGGATCCTCGGTGCGCGGTATCGAGCGCAAGGCGTTCGCGCCGAGCGCGATGAGCATCGCAAACAGAACCAGCGTGAACTGCCAATGACGGACGGCGAATGTGCTGAGCCAGGTCATTGAGCGGCGCTCAAGGGCCGGACGACGGCCGCATCGCCGCGATCGAGTCGACCACCTTCAATGGATCGCCGGCCCGGATGTAGGCGGCGCCTGACACGACGACGCGCTCACCCGGCGCCAAGCCCGACGCGATCAGCGCCTGCGAACCTTCGAGGCGCGCGAGGCGCACTTCGCGCAACTCCGCGGCTTTCCCGCCGGCTTTCAGCACATAGACGCTGACGCGTTTGCCGTCGCCTTCGACGATAGTCTCGGCCGGGATTGCGACAAGCGTGCTCGCAGCGCCGGCGGCGGGGTAGATGACGGCCCTGCCGATCATCCCGCTGCGCAGCGACGCCGGCGCGTCTTCAACCGCGATCTCCGCTTCAAAGCTGCCGGTGCGCGGGTCGGCCTTCGCGGTGACGCGCGCGACGTGCCCTTTGACGCGTTGCTCCGTCGTCGCGAACGAGATGTCGACGCGGTCGCCGACGACCAGCCGCCCAACGTCGCGGTCGGCGATCGGCGTCATCAGGTTGAAGCCGCCGGTCGTATCGCCGACGGCGAGCGCCGGCCGCCCCGGCGCGATCAGTTCGCCGGCCTCAACGTAGCGGGTCAGAACGACGCCGTCCCAGGGCGCCTTGAGTTCGGCCCAGCCACGGTCGAAGTGGACGACATCGAACCCCGCCTTCGCGCGCTCCAAAGCGGCCTTTGCATCGTCGACGCGGCGGTCCGCGACAAAGCCCCGGCTCTTCAGCTCGACGGCGCGCTCATATTCCTTGCGCGCCAGATCGAGCTGAGCGCGGGCCTCCCTCTCCCGCGCCGAGATTTCGGTTTGGTTCAGACTTGCAAGGACTTGACCTGCTTTGACCTGATCGCCCGCGCGCACATTTAGCGAAGCGATGACGCCGCCGACCTTGAAGGCGAGCGCCGTTTCGCGTTTCAGCACCAGCGTTGCGGTCGCCTCGATCGTCTGCGCATCGACCGCCACGCCGACTTCGGCGACGGTCACCGGGATCGCCTCGCGCTCCGGCGCCTCGGCCGGCCCTTCACTGTCGAACGCGCGCAACATCAGGAGCGCGAGAACGAACCCTGCAAAGGCAAAGCCGATGATCCATACGGCGCGCGGCATAACTATCCTTTCGGGCGGCGCTATTGAGCCGCCGTGATGTTCTCGTAGTAAGGAATTACGGTCTTCTTATCCTCCTTCTCACCCATCAGCATGGTTGTGATCGGATGTACGGCCTCGCGGTCCACGATGATGTTGAGACACGCAGGCGTGCCACTCGCCAGCGCGCGCTTGACGGCCGGCCCTACGTCTTCAAGGCGATCGATGCGCGCACCGTGGCAGCCGAAGGCTTGCGCCACGGTATGATAATTCGTGTCGGCAAGTTCGGTGATGACATGCGCGTTGCGCCCGTACATCGCCTCTTGACCGTGAATCGACATACCCCAGGCGCGGTTGTTGAAGATGATCGTCAGCACCGGCAGACCATGACGGACCATCGTGTCGAATTCCTGGATGTGGAATCCGACAGCTCCGTCCCCGGTAACGAGAACGACGCGCTTGTTCGGGAATGCGCGCTGCGCGCCGATCGCCATGCCGGGGCCGATGCCCAAGCAGCCGAGATAGCCGTGGCCGAGAACGCGGCCCGGCTCGTCCACATCGACGTGCATTTGCGCCCACGCGCCCGCCTCGCCGCCGTCGAGCACGTAGATCATGTCGCGACCCAAGGCCTTCATGATCTCACGTGCCGCCGCGTAAGGATGCATCGGCGATTGAGCGTCCGTTCCACCGAAGAGCATCGCGTGGGCTTGCTTCATCGACACTGCTTTTGTGGCCCATTGCGACCAGTCCGGCCACTTCACACGTGCGCCATGCTCGT
>JAEUML010000026.1 GCA_016792785.1 Alphaproteobacteria bacterium | reverse complement strand
TTGCGCCGCTATCCGCATTCGGATCGGAGCCAACCGGCGCGTTATGCACGGGCGGCGGCCTATTTCCGCGCGGCGGATCTTGAGCACGCGCTGCCCGAGATCGACAGTCTTATCGCCGAGCGCCCCGAGTATGCCTACTTCTGGGAGCTGAAAGGGCAAATTCTGGTCGAGTCCAGCAAGCCCAAGGAAGGCGTTCCGGCCTACCGCAAAGCGGTCGAGCTTGCTCCGAATGAGCCGCTTATTCTCGCCAGCTTGGGCGCGGCCCTGCTCGCGACCGAAGATGCAAGCATGGTCGAAGAGGCGAAGAAGCACCTTAAGCGGGCACTCGTCGATGAGCCCGACAACGCCATGGCTTGGTATTATCTCGCCGACGCCTATTCGCGCAGCGGCAACGATTCGATGGCGGCGCTGGCGACGGCGGAGCGCTACTACGCGCTGCGGCAATATCCGCAGGCGATGAACTTCTCGCAGCGCGCTATATCCAAGCTCAAGGAAGGTACGAACGATTGGCAACGGGCCAACGACATCCTGGCGATCGCGCAAAGCGAGGCGCGGGAAAGTCGGCGCTGAGCCTCCAACCAACTGACATCGGATTCGCATGACCAACCAACGTTCTGTTGTCTTTCTTTTGATCGGTGCGGTGGTGATGATCGTTGCCGTCTTCGCGGCGCTGCGGCTTGCGGGCGGCTGGGGCGGCGGCGACGTGTCGACATCGGCGATGAGCCGGGCCGACGTCGAGAAGATCGTGCGCAACTATTTGCTCGAGAACCCCGAGGTCATCTTCGAGGCCGTCGACCGTATGAAGGCCAAGGAAGAAGATCAGCGCCTCGTGCAATTGAAAGACAATGCCAAGAAGCACGCCACGGCGCTGTTCGGTGAGACGGAACCGATCGTCGCCGGCAATCCGAAGGGCGACGTGACGATCGTCGAGTTCTTCGACTATCGCTGTCCCTACTGCAAGAAGGGCAAGCAGGCCCTTGTCGACCTGCTGAAACAAGACGGCAATATCCGCCTCATCCTGAAGGAGTATCCCATCCTGTCGGCGGAGTCGGAATTGGCGGCGCGCGCCGCGGTCGCTTCGGTGCCGCAGGGCAAGTACTGGGACTTTCACCTTGCGCTGTTCGGCGCCGAGGAACTGAGCGAGGAGAGCATTTACGCGACGGCCAAGAGCGTGGGGATCGATGTCGCGAAGCTCAAGGTCGAGATGGCGAACCCCAAAGTTTCGAAGCGGCTGAAAGACGTGCAGACGCTCGGCCAGGACATGGGCGTCAACGCAACGCCGACGTTCTTCATCGGCGATCAGCCTTACACCGGCGCGATGACGCTGAAGGAAATGAAGGACGCAGTCGCGGCCGTCCGCAAAGCGCGCCCGAGTTAAGCCGCTAAATCAGCCCTGCCAGCGGCGAGGACGGGTCGGCGTACATTTTTTTCTTCATGCGGCCTGCGAGGTAGGCGAGGCGGCCGCTTTCGACGGCGAGTCTCATCGCCTTTGCCATCATCACCGGGTCTTTGGCTTCCGCGATCGCGGTGTTCATCAGCACCCCGTCGCAGCCGAGTTCCATTGCGATTGCGGCGTCGGAGGCCGTGCCGACGCCCGCGTCGACCAGCACCGGCACGCGCGCGGCTTCGATGATCAGACGGATGTTGATCGGGTTCTGAATGCCGAGGCCCGAACCGATCGGCGCGGCAAGCGGCATGATGGATGCCGCGCCCGCATCTTCCAGGCGCCTGGCCATCAGCGGATCGTCAGTGCAGTAGACCATGACGTCGAAGCCCTCTTTCACGAGCACTTCGGTCGCGCGCAGGGTTTCGATCATGTCGGGATAGAGTGTCTTGCGGTCGCCCAGGACTTCCAGCTTGACCAGCGACCAGCCGCCCGCTTCGCGCGCGAGGCGCAGCGTGCGCACCGCCTCCTCCGCCGTGTAGCAGCCGGCGGTGTTCGGCAAGTATGTGAACTTTTTCGGGTCGATGAAGTCGACGAGTTTCGGGCTGCCGGCATCGGCCACGTTCACACGGCGCAGTGCGACGGTCACGATCTCGGCGCCAGACGCTTCGAGTGCTGCGGCGTTTTCGGCGTAATCCTTGTACTTGCCGGTGCCGATGATGAGGCGCGAGCGGAACGTCCGGCCGGCGACTGTCCAGGTGTCGGGCTTTGTCATGGCGCCTTCATCCCCCTCCCACGAAGTTTACGATCTCAAGCCGATCGCCGTCGCTGAGCGCGGTCGCGGCATAGGCCGAACGCGGCACGATCTCGAGATTGCGTTCGACCGCTATCTTGCGCATGTCGAGGCCCAAGCGCTCCACCAGCGCCGCCAGCGACATGGGGCCCGGCAGGGCATGGTCTTGTCCGTTGAGTTGAATGCGCATCAAGCGGCGATTCCGATTGTCCAAATCCTTGCGGTTCGTCAATGAGATAGCGCGTTCGGGGCCCGCTCACCACCCGTCATATGGCGGCTTTCGCACCCCTCGGGGAGTGGCTATAACGGCGCCTGCATTTGGACCGTCAGACGCGTCGCTTCAAGCCCATGGCCAAGCCCCTCTTTGTCCTGAACGGGCCGAATCTCAACCTCCTGGGTTCGCGGGAGCCCGAGATTTACGGTCACACCACGCTTGCCGATATCGAGGCACAGACCAAAGCGCGTGCGGCGCAGCTGGGACTTGGCGTCGAGTTCCGCCAGAGCAACCATGAGGGCGAATTGGTCGACTGGGTGCAGGAGGCGCGTGGGGCGGCGGCCGGGATCATCCTGAACGCCGGGGCCTACACGCACACCTCCGTCGCGATTCACGATGCCCTGAAGGCGGTGGACGTGCCGGTGATCGAGGTCCATATCTCGAACCCGCACCGGCGCGAGCCGTTCCGTCATACGTCCTATGTTTCACCGGTCGCGACGGGCGTGATTTGCGGCGTGGGTGCGCAAGGCTACGCGCTCGCCGTCGAGGCGCTCGCGACACTGTTGTCTACGAAGGCCCCGGCTCCGGCCGGCAAGAAGGGTCAGTGATGAACAAAGACGACAAGCCGGCGGGCGATCCGCTGGAAGGAAAACTCATTCGCGACTTGGCGGCGATCCTGGAAGAAACCGGCCTGAGCGAGATCGAGATCGAGAAGGCGGGTTTGCGCGTGCGTGTGGCGCGCAACATCCAGATGGTGGCGGCGGCCATGCCTGCCCACGCCGCGCCACAAACGGGCGGCGCGGCCCCGTCGCGGGGCAAGGAAGTCTCCGCGCATCCGGGCCTCGTCACGTCGCCGATGGTGGGCACGGCCTATGTCGCGCCGTCGCCGGGTGCGGCAGCGTTCGTCAAGGTGGGCGACATGGTCACCGAGGGGCAGACGCTGCTCATAATCGAGGCGATGAAGACCATGAACCAGATCCCCGCGCCGCGCAGCGGCCGGGTCACCCAGATCATCGTCGGCGATGGGCAGCCGGTCGAATTCGGCGAGCCGTTGATGGTCATCGAATGAGGTTCGGGACCGGTCTCGATGTTTGACAAGGTCCTCATCGCCAATCGCGGCGAGATCGCGATGCGCATCAACCGCGCGTGCCACGAAATGGGCATCCGCACGGTCGCGATCCACTCGACCGCAGACGCCAACGCAATGCATGTGCGCATGGCGGACGAGAGCGTGTGCGTCGGACCGCCGCCGGCGCGCGACAGTTATCTGAACATCCCTGCGATCGTGACCGCGTGCGAGATCACCGGCGCGCAAGCCGTGCATCCCGGCTATGGTTTCCTTTCCGAAAACGCGCGGTTTGCGGAGATCGTGGAAGAGCACAAGCTCATCTTCATCGGACCGCGGCCCGATCACATCCGGCTGATGGGCGACAAGATCGAAGCCAAGGCTGCTGTGAAGCGGCTTGGCATTCCGGTCGTTCCGGGCTCCGACGGCGGCATCACAGACGACGCCGAGGCGAAGCGCGTGGCGGGCAAGATCGGCTATCCGGTGCTCGTGAAGGCGGCGGCCGGCGGCGGCGGGCGCGGGATGAAGGTCGCGCGCAGCGAGGACGAGTTGTCGCTTGCGCTCTCGACCGCGCGCTCCGAGGCAAAGGCCGCGTTCGGCGACGATGCGGTCTATCTGGAAAAGTACCTTCAGCTGCCGCGACACATAGAGATTCAGGTGCTTGCCGACAGTCAGGGCAGCGTCGTGCATCTGGGCGAGCGCGATTGCTCCTTGCAGCGGCGTCACCAAAAGGTTTGGGAAGAGGCGGGCTCGCCGGCGCTGAACGCGGAGGCGCGCGACAAGATCGGCGCGGTGGTCACGAACGCGCTGTCGAAGCTCGGCTACCTGGGCGTCGGCACGATCGAGTTTCTCTACGAGAACGGCGAGTTCTATTTCATCGAGATGAACACGCGTCTGCAGGTCGAGCATCCGGTCACGGAAATGATCACGGGACTCGACCTGGTACGCGAGCAGCTGCGCGTCGCGCACGGCAGCGCGATCGGCTTTGTGCAGTCGGATGTCGCGTTCGCAGGGCACGCGATCGAGTGCCGGATCAACGCTGAGAACCCTACGACGTTCAGGCCTTCACCCGGGCTCATCAAAGACTTTCACGTGCCTGGCGGGCTTGGCGTTCGCGTCGATTCGGCGGCTTATTCCGGGTATCGGATTCCGCCCTACTACGACAGTTTGATCGGCAAGCTGATCGTGCACGGGCGCTCGCGGACGGAATGCCTGATGCGGCTACGGCGGAGCCTGTCCGAGTTCGTGATCGACGGGATCGAGACCACGATCCCGCTGTTCCAGTCGCTCGTGAACGAGCCGGACATCATCAACGGCGACTACTCGATCCATTGGCTTGAGAATTTTCTGAAGAAGCGCGCAGCCTAAGGTCAAGAGGTTGCGATGGCAAAGCGCCCGCTGCCGGACATCCTGCATCCTCAAATGCTGCTCGGTGCTTATGCGCAGGGCTATTTTCCGATGGCCGAGGAGCGCTCGGACGCGGACGTCTTCTGGCTGAACCCGGAGCAGCGCGGGATTCTGCCGCTTGACGCCTTCCACGTGCCACGGCGGTTGGCGCGGCGCATGCGCGCGGCCGCCTGGCGGCACACGGTCGACACGGCGTTTGCGCAAGTCACTGCGGCATGCGCGGGGGCGAACCGGCAAGGCGGTCGGACGTGGATCAGCCCGCTGATCGAGCGGTCATACTTCAATCTGCATCAGGCGGGGCATGCGCACAGTGTTGAGGTTTGGGACGGTGCCGCGCTGGTCGGGGGGCTCTACGGCGTTTCGCTGGGCGGGGCGTTCTTCGGGGAGAGCATGTTCAGCGTCGAGCGGGATGCGAGCAAGGCGGCGCTCGTCCACCTTGTCGCACGGCTGAAGGTGGGTGGCTTTGTTCTACTCGACACGCAGTTCGTGACGGAACACCTGACGCAATTCGGCGCGGTCGAGATTGCGCGCGCGAAGTATCAGGTCTTGCTGCAACAGGCGATCGCTGCGTCCGGGGACTTCTACGTGTTGGGCGGCGCGGGCGCTGCCGTCTTGGCGGGCACGGTTTTGCAGCTGACGACCCAGACGTCATAGACCGGATGCTCCAGCGCGTTCAGCGCGGGGCTTGAGGCGAACATCCAGCCCGAGAAGACCTTCTGCACGGTTCCGTCGGGTTTGCGTTCCTGAATGTCGAGGAAGGCGGCGGACTCCGGCGGCTCCTCCGGCGGACGCGTCTTGCAGGCAAGCGCGGTCACGATCAGCGTGTTGTAGAAGACCTTCTGCTTCAAATTCACGTCGAACTTCGCGGTGCGTGCCGCGATCTTGTCGAGACCGCCCAAAACCACGCCGACAGCCAGCGGCGCTTCTCCGGACGGCGGGGCCGGGATAACGACTTCGGGCGGCGGCGGGGTCGTGTTTTCGAGCGGCGCTTCGACGGGTGGGAGCGTCACGCTCTCGACCGGCGAACCCGGTTCCGGCTGTGCCGGCGGAGTCGGGGTTTCGATCGGCGGCATCGGTGCGGATTCGACCGGCGGTTCAGACGGGTCGGGCTGCGCGAGCGCCATACCGCCGAGTCCAAATGCGGCGACCAACGACCAAGCAAGCAGTGCGAAATAGCTTCTCATCAAACGCTCACTTCCAGGCTTTCTCACCCGCTTACGGCGTCGCAGGTGCGGGTGCGGGTGGCGTGCTCGAGTCGGGCACCGGCGCGGGCTTTTCTTCTTCCTCGCCGCTTGAGAACATGGCTTTGCCCAAGAGGCCAACGAGATCGATCGAGCCTTGCGTCGTTTCGAACTCGGCGCCGGCGACCATCATGCCATCGCTGCCACCGGGCGACACGGCGAGATAGGCGCCGCCCAGCAAGCCCTCGCTTGCGACCTTGATCGATGAATCTTCTGGCAGCTTCACGTCGTTGCGAACGCTCATGCGTACGAGCGCGCGATAGGTCTTCTGGTCCAGCTCCTGCGACGTCACTGTGCCGATCTTGATGCCGGACATCTTGACGTCGGTTCCGACGCTGATGCCGTCCACGCGGTCGAAACGAGCGACGACCTCGTAACCCGCCACGGCACCCGATCCGGTTGTGTTCCAACCGTAGTAGAAGAATACCGCGGCCACGATCACGACGGCAGCGCCGATCAGCGTTTCGACAAATCCGTTTTGCATGTGTCTCCCCCTACTCCGGCCGCCAGGCTTCGTAATCGCCGGTGGCCGGTGCGCGTTGACCGGTCCCGAGCAAGCTGCCCGGCGGACGATACGCAAACGGCGTTCCCGTCAGGTTGGGCTTGTGCTCCTTCTCCCACGGCTTGACCCTTGGCGGGGCCACTGTCGGCGGCTGATCGACCGTGTGGTGCAGCCAGCCGTGCCAATCGGGCGGCACCATCGAGGCTTCCGCGAGGTTCTTGTAAAGCACCCAGCGGCGCGTGCCATCCCGCGTCTGGTAGTAAACGTTACCGAGGACGTCCTCGCCCACGAACGTTCCATTCCGCTTGGTGTAAATCCACGTGCCGAGCGTGTTGCCGTTCCACCAGGTCAGTAGCCAATTCAAGAACTTAATCATCGAAACTCGGATTCCCGTGACTCGGAGGGGCGGCGGACTATGGCGCGAGAACGGTCGGGGCGTAAAGCACGGCCCGCCGCTCAATCCTGAAGGACCAGTTGGCGGTTTTTCTCACTTTCTGGTTGTCTTCTGTCAAGTGCACCCGTTTTGGTTGGCGCGGTGGTTGCCGCGGTCCGCGTGGGCAGAACCCGGACTTCCACGCGCCTCTTGTCGTCCAGATAGGTCCTGGCGGCCGATACGATCTCGTCCTTGGTGATGCCTTCGAGGTCGGACAATTGGGTGCGGATGGCCGGAAGGGAGTGCGGCGCGGTCTGGATGTCCTCCAATGCCCCGGTCCAGAAGCTGTTGGAGCGGCGATCCGTTTCGATCGATTTGATCAGCGGCGTTCGCGCGCGAGCGATCACATCGTCGCCGAAAGAGCCCGCTTTGAGTTCGGCCACGATCTCATCAACCGTTTTGTAGAAGCCTTCGACGAGGTCGGGGCGCGTCTCAGCGCTGGCCGCGACATAACCGAAGTCGTTCAGCGCGCCCGAGAACCACGTCGAGGCCGACGGCGAATAGGTCGCGCCTTGGTTTTCGCGGAACTCTTCGATCAGGCGCACCTTCATGATTTCGCGCACTAGCGCGATCGTGCGGGCGCGCCGCGGGTTCGAGAAGAAATCGGGGCCGGGCCAGGCGACATAAGCCGAGGCTTGGTCGGCTTTGCCCTCATGCACAAAACGCTTCGTGAGCTTCGCCGCCGGGAAGCGAACATTTCGTGCACCGGACGGCTCGGCGAGTTTGTCGGCGCGCGGTTTCAGGGCCCCGAAGGTCGCTGCAACGGCGTTCACTGCGGCGTCTACGTCGATGTCGCCGACGACCGTGATTTCCGTCGGCGCTGTTTCGAGCACCGGCTTCAACGTGCTTTCGACGTCCTTGATCGTGAGCGACTGCATCTGCCTGAGCGACGGAAACGCCCAGCGCGGGTCGCCGGAGCGCAGCAGCGAAGGCACCTCGCGCGAGAGGACGCGGCCGGGGCTTGACGAGTATTGCTTCAGGTAGTTCTCGGCGGCGGCTTGCAAGCGCTCTATGCCGTTCGTGCGATAGGCAGGATCGGTGACAAAGGCGGCGAGCAGGCGCATTTGCAGAGCGAGGTCGCGCGGGGTCGTGCGGCCCGCGAATTCGAACGCCTCTTCGTCCATATCGAGCCCGGCCGAGACGATCTTGCCCGTCAGAGCTTCTTCGAGTTCGTCGGGCGTCAGGCGCTTCAGGCCGCCTTCCATGAAGCCGAACGGCAGCGCCCAGTCCAGACCGGTTTTGTTGCGCGGCAGTTGAATGTAGCCGCCGGCAAGCCTAACGCCGACATAGATCGTGTCCTTCTCGAACTCCGTCTTCTTGAGGTTCAGCCGAACGCCATTTGCGAAGCGGACCAGTGTGACGTCGAGGTCGTCGATTCGTTTGCGCTCCGCAACTTGGCCCGGTGTGCCGAAGTCGGCGTAGGGGAATTCCTTCGCTTCTTGCTTCACGGACGCCGCCACGTCGGTGGTGCGGCTCTTCTCGAAGGCGGCGGTGATCGCCGCGTCTCCGCCGGCAATCGGTTGGCCCGCCGACACGAAGACGACCGGCCCTTGTCCCGCGATCAGTTCGCGCAGGTTTGCTTGCGCGGCTTCAGCGGTGAGCGAAGCCGCGTACTTCTCGAACAGCGCGCGGTCTTCCGTCGGATGCGAGAACACGCCGCGGCCGGCGAACTCACCTGTGATCGCATCGGCGAGGTTCGAGCTGTGGCGGGTGCTGGATTTCGCGACGGCATCGTCGAGCCCAGCGCGCCAACCCTTGACCTCGCGGTCGATCTCACTTTGGTGGAAGCCGTGGACGACGGCGCGGCGGACTTCCTGTTCAGCCGCGGCGAGCGCGCGAGCCCATTGCCCCGGCCTCGCGGACACCGAGAGCGAGACGGCGTTGGAAAGCCCGCGCGATTCCGAACGCTGGATGCTTGCCGAGACGAATGGCGGGTTCGACTCGCGTTCGATGCGCGAGAAGCGCCGGTTGATCACTTCGAACGGTATGCCGCGCTTGGCCGACAACTCACGTTCGCGCACAGTATCGATGGCGTCGTCCGCGGGCTGGAACCATGTGACCGTGATCGACTCCGGGAGGTTGGGTTCGACGCGCGAGGCGGTGACAAGGGCGCGCTGCTTGACCGGCCCTTGTTCGGGGTCGGCGGTCGGTGCGCCCTCGCCTTTCCAGTCCGCGAATTTTGCCTTGATCTTCGCTTCGACCTCCGCGGGATCGAAGTCGCCTGCGGCGACCAGCAACGAGCGTTCGGGACGGTAGTAGCGGCGATAGTAGTCGGCGAGAAGTTCGTGCGTCGCACCCTTGATCGTTTCCGTCGTTCCGATCGGCAGGCGTTCGGCCTGGCGTTGCCCTTCGTACCAAAGCTTCCAGCGCGCTTCGAACGCGCGGTACTCCGGCGTGTTGCGCGAGCGTTGTTCGGAGAGCACGACGCCCTTCTCGCGCTCGATCGCCTTCGGGTCCAAGGACAGGCGGTCGCCGATTTCGCGGAACAGCATCAGGCCGGTGTCGATGATGTCGGCGTCGTTTTTCGGCAGTTCGAGCATGTAGACGGTTTCGTCTGTCGACGTGTAGGCGTTCGTGTGCGCGCCGAAGGCCAGGCCCTTGCGCTGCAGCAGCTTTACGAACTCGCCCTCCGGCACGTTCTTCGAGCCGTTGAAGGCCATGTGTTCCATGAAGTGAGCAAGACCGCGTTGCGCGTCGCTTTCCTGCAGAGAGCCCGCAGCGATGCGCAGCCGCAGTGATATCGTTCCGGCCGGTTGGGCGTTGCGCATCAGCGCGTAGCGCATGCCGTTCGGCAGCACGCCATAGCGCACGGCCGGGTCGGGTTTGACGTCGCTCGCCTCATGCGGCCAGTAGCTGTAGTCGGGTTGGGTGGGCGCCGGCGCGCTCTTTGCGGCTCCGGGCGCCTCCGTCTGTGCGCAGGACGCCAGAAGCGGCCCCAAGATCAGGAAAGCGAACAGGACAAACTGGCGGGGTGCCGCCGACGACTTGCTCATTTCGGGTACACAATCCTTGAGCCGCACTGACAAGCCTTTGTGGCGCGGCCGCTTGCGCAAAGTCCAGTTACAGATGCGGGAGGTCGACCGAATTTCGCTTGCAGCCTCAGGAATTCCCGTAATCGGCGTAGGCGGCGTCCCGGGGCGAGATCAGCGCGGGTGGTGCCGGCCATGTGATGGCGAAGGCGGGGTCGTTCCAGCGCACGCCTTTCGCGTGTCCGTCCACGAAGAGGCGGCCCATCTGGTAGAGAATGTCAGTGTCGTCTTCCAGCGTGAGGAAGCCGTGGGCACAGCCTTCCGGCACGAAGACGGCGTTCATTTTGCGGCTGTCGAGTTCGATGCCCAGCCAGCGGCGGTGCGTTGGACTGTTGCGGCGTAGGTCGACGACGACGTCGAAGGCGCGACCGCGTACGGCGCGCACGAATTTCGCCTCGGCATAAGGCGGGTCCTGATAGTGAAGGCCGCGCAAGGTGTGGCGCTTTGGATTGGTCGAGAGGTTGATCTGGGCCGTGGTGAAGGAGATGCCGGCAGCCTCGAATTCTTGCGTGCAGAACGTGCGGGCGAAGGCGCCGCGCTCGTCGATATGCGGCGCGGCCTCGACCACGAAGACACCGGCGATCGACTGCGGCAGGAAGCGCATCAGAACACGCTCAAATCCGGAATTGCGATCACGAACTTGCCGCCCCAGGCGCGGATGCTTTTCATTTGCTCCGCGATTTCGGCCTTTAGATTCCAGGGCAGGATTACGACGTAGTCTGGCTTGCGCGCGAGAAGTTCGGCGGGGCTCACGATCGGGATGTGGCTGCCCGGTAGCAGTTTGCCTTGCTTGGCTGTGTTCGCGTCCGCGACGAACGCAATGTCGCGTATGCCGGTTCCGCAGTAGTTCAGCAGTGTGTTGCCCTTGGCGGCCGCGCCGTAGGCCGCGACGGTCTTGCCGCTCGCGCGTGCCTCGCCGAGGAACGCGTTGAAGGCTTCGCGGACGCGGCCGACGCGTGGCGCCAGCGCGCCGTAGCCCGCTGTCGTTTGAAGCCCGGCGGCGCGTTCCGCTTGGCGGATCTGCGCGACGCGCGGGACAATCGTGTGCCGGCTATCCTTCCGCGCTGCGTAAACGCGCAATGATCCGCCGTGCGTCGGCAATTCCTCAACATCGAACACGCGCAGACCTGCCGCAGCGAAAATTGTTTCGACGGCTTGCAGGGACAGATACGAATAGTGCTCGTGGTAGATCGTGTCGAATTGCAGGCCTTCGAGCAGGCGCTGAACGTGCGGGAACTCGAACGTGGCGACACCGTCGGGCTTTAGCAGCGCCGCGAAGCCGCGGGTGAAATCGGCGATGTCCGGGACATGCGCCAAGACGTTGTTGGCAGCGATGAGGTCCGCGCCGCCGGTCTCACTCTTCAGCGCCGTTGCGAACGCCTCGCCAAAGAATGCGACCCGGGTGCGAACACCCTTGGCAATTGCAGCCTCGGCGGTGCCGCGCGTCGGCTCGACGCCGAGAACGGGTATGCCGCGCGCGACGAAGTGCTGCAGGAGATAACCGTCGTTGCTCGCTACCTCGACAACGAGTGAACCGGCGTGGAGGCCGAAGCGGGTCGCCATCGCATCGGCGTAGCGGCGCGCATGCTCGACCCAGGACGTCGAGTA
>JAEUML010000180.1 GCA_016792785.1 Alphaproteobacteria bacterium | reverse complement strand
GTTGTGCGGGCGCTCCTCTTTCGCGAGCGTGTAGGCGAGCGCTTCTTCGGCCGCCTTGCCCATGTTGTAGGGCGCGCCGCGCGGGGCCCAACTCAACGTCGCGACGGAGGAGATCATGATGATGTCGCCGCGCTTTTGGCTCCGCATCTGCGGCAGCACGAGCTTTGAGAGATAGAACGGCGCGAAGGCGTGCACGCCCACGACGCGCGCCATCTCGGCGGGGTCGGTGTCGGCGATCGTGTTGCCGCGGCTCGCGATGCCGGCGTTGTTGATGAGGCTGGAGACGGGGCCGAGCTCCGCCTTCACGCGTTCGAGCATCGCGGCGTCTTCTTCGAAGACGTCGACGGAGGCGTTGTACGCGGCGGCTCTGCGGCCCAGTTTCTTGATCTCGGCCACGACCTTTTCGGCCTCCGCGTCCTCGCGGCGGTAGTTGACGGCGATGTCCGCCCCGTCGGCGGCCAGGCCCAACGCGATCGCGCGGCCGATGCCGCGGCTTGCGCCGGTGACGAGTGCGACGCGGCCTTGCAGGGACATGGGTTTCCTCCGTTTGGTTGACGCATCTCTTGTAGAGGCGGTGCCTTTCATACTCAAATGCGGGCGATGGAGGGTCGATGGCGCGGCTTGCAGTGGCGCTTTCGCTTTTGTTGCTCAGCGCCCCGGGGTTCGCTGCGGACCGGCCGGCGCCCCTGAACGATTTCGTGCGTCAGAAGCTGTTTGAAGTCCTCGCCAAGAGTGAAGCCTCGCGCTTCGGCAACCTGGAGCAACAGGTTTTGAGCATGGTTGGACGGGAGGATTTGTTCGCGTCGTTCCTGATGCAGCGCCCTACCTGCGAACCGGAGCGGGCCAACGGCGTTCCCGTCGATCCGATTGAGACGATTGTCGCCCGAGCCGCGAGCGCGCGGTTGGTGATCATCAACGAAGCTCACCACGATTCCCAGGGACGTGCGTTCATCGCGTCGCTGTTGGGCGCGTTGCGCAAGAAGGGTTTCGCGTTCTACGCGGCAGAGACGTTCTATCCCAGTATCGGCGCACGCGAGCCGCCCTGGGCATTGATGAGCGATGGCTTCTACCTGGTGGAGCCCGTCTTCGGCATGACGGTCCGCCGGGCGCGTGCGTTCGGCTTCACCTTTGTACCCTACGAAGCGATGGTTTTGTCCTCGCATGGCGGCGACTCGCGAGCGCGAATGATCGAGCGCGAAGAGACACAGGCACGCAACCTCGACGAACGACTCCTCAAAGCGCACCCTACCGCGCGAGCGCTTGTCCATGCGGGGCACGATCACGTTTTCGAACGGCCAACTGCTCGAGACTTCTACGGCGTCGAGACGATGGCGTCGCGCCTGAAACGGATCGGCGGAGCGGACCCGTTGACCATCGAGCAAACCTACTACGCGTCTCCGATCGATCGACCGGTGATCTGTGCATTGCCGCCCGACAGTGAGCGCGCGGCACTCACGGACATTGTGATCGCCCTTCCGCCGGTTGATTTCGTCGACAAGCGTCCTGCTTGGCGACGAGGACTCGGGCAGAAGCCGGTTGCGATCCCAATTGGCTTGCGTGCCCAGGCCACTGCTTCGATCGTCGAGGCGCGCCTGGCGGATGAGCCGGACGAAGCGGTGCCTGTCGACCGCCTGCTGGTTCGACCCGGCGAGACGTTACCGATGCTCCTGGCTCCGGGGCGCTATCGTGTGGAATCGTGGACACGCGAGCGCGGATGGAGTGCGCCCGTGACGGTCGTTGTCGACTGACCCGACACCGGTGCCTCGCGCCCTTGCTGTCGAACCAGGCGCCGTCATAGGTGTTGCTTTTCAGCGGGCGGAGTGGTGGCTTCGAATTGTTAAGGTTTCGCTCACCCTCATTCGTTGCTCGCCGCGGCCGTTTTGTCCATGTGTGCCCAACGTCGAGCTATGATAGACTCAAGGCATGAGCACCTTGCTTCAACGCATCACATCGGAACCGGGCAAGTTCAGCGGTCGACCCTGCATTCGCGGGCTGCGCATCCGCGTGGTGGATGTGCTCGATCTTCTGGCGGCCGGTTTGTCGCATGAGCAGATCGTGCAAGAGCTGCCGGACTTGGAGCTCGACGACATTAGGGCCGCCCTCGCGTTCGCGGCACAGCGCGTTGATCACCCACTCATCGCCGCCGAGTGACGATCTGGCTCGACAATCATCTGTCGCCAGCGCTCGCGCGCTGGATCGCGAGCGAGTTCGGAGAGGCTTGCGTTCAGGTCCGAGACGTCGGCCTCGCGCGCGCTGACGATCGCGCGATTTTCGCAGCCGCAAAGCTCGCGGCGACCGCGCTGATCACGAAAGACCGCGACTTCGCCGAGCTGGTCACGCGGCTTGGGCCACCGCCAAGCATCATTCTGCTCACTTCGGGAAACACCACTACTGAACACGTGCGCGCGGTCATGCGCGACCAGCTGGCCGAAGCGTTGCGCCTTGTTGGCTCAGGAGAACCGCTGGTTGAGATCGGCGGACCCTGACCTACTCCGCCTTCGTAAGTGTGTTGCGCGAGAATTCGCGCCAAACGCCTTTCTTATCCAGGATCGCGTCGACGACTTCAACTTGGTCGTGGGCGCCGACGAGTTTGTAGACCGTGCGGCCGTAGGTCTTGCCTTTCACGCCCCAATAGGTCGTGAGGCTCGCGCCGGTGAATGTCGCCTTCAGCGGATGCATGGCGCCCTGGGTGTCGAACCAGGCGCCGTCATAGGCGTTGCCTTTCAACGGGCGGTAGTAGCCGGTGCCTTCGAACGCCTCTCCTTTCGCCTTCGGTTCGATGCGGTAGTCGATGCGCGCGAACTTGCCGCCGAGCGTCGCCTGCCAGCGCATCGTGACGCGGGCGGGTTTGCCGAACGCGGTGCCGTCAGCCGCCCAACTGCCGTTCAGGACGCAGAGATAGGGCGAGGGGCAATCGAGGGCCGCTGCCGGTTTGGCTGCGAGCACGGCGATGAGGGCGAGCGCTGCGAGGATGCGTTTCATGAGGTCACCTTTGTCGGGCATGGGTACGCCGGATCAATGACGAACGAGCGCGCCGGAAATCGACTTGAAGATAAGCGGGCGGGTTCAGGGTCCCGCCGGCGGCACCGGGAGTTGATAGGCGACCGGGGCGCCCGGTCCGACGGGGATCTCGAGCGCAACCCACGCCGCCGTCAGCACGGCGCCGCCAAGAAAGAACGCGACGGCAAAGGGCAGCATCACCGCGAGCAGCGAGCCCAAGCGGAAGTCGGCTGCCCAGCGCTGGCAGAACGTCAGCGTCAGCACGAAATACGGATTGAGCGGCGAGATCAGGTTCGTCACCGAGTCACCGACGCGATAGGCGGCCGTCGTCATCTCCGGTGAAATGCCCAAGAGCATCATCATGGGCGTTGCGACGGGCGACATCGCGGTCCACTTCGCGGAACCGGACGCGATCAGGAAATCAAGCCAGGCCGACATCGTGGTCAGCATCGGCAACAGAAGTGCGGGCGGTGCGTTCATCGCGCGCAGCTGCTCGGCCCCGGCGATCGCCGTGATCGGCCCCAGGTTGGACCATCCGAACATGGCCACGAAATGCGCACCGAAGAAGATCAGCACCAGATAGGGCAACATGCCCTCGAGACCCTTGGCCATCATCGCCACGACATCGCGGTGCGACTTAATCGTGCCCACGGCGGCGCCGTACGCCCACCCGCAGGAGATGAAGAGCAGGAAAAAGCCCGCGGTCAGGCTGCGGTAGAACGGCGTGAGGCGCTGCGATTCCACGGCTGCTTCGTCGTAGAGCGGCGTGAAGCCGGGCCACAGCGTCAACGCGGCGAAGAGCGCGACAACGCCGAGCGCGGCAAGGCCTGCCCTGCGCAAACCGCGCCGCTCCACCGGCGTCAGCGCGGCGGCGGCGAGGTCGGCTTTGGTATCGCCTCCACGCCACTCGCCGAGCCTTGGCGCAACGATGCGTTCGGCGACGAACCAGGCCAGCGCCGTGAAGACGGTCGCGGTGGCCAGACTGAACCACCAATTGCCAAGCGGGTTCATCGTCCAGTCGGCGACGAGGACGCGCGCGCCCGCTTCGGTGATGCCCAAGATGAGCACGTCGTACTGGCCGGGGAAGAGATTGCCGGAGAGGCCGACGCCGGTGCCGGCAAAGCCCACGGCAATGCCCAAGACGGGGTGACGCCCGGCGGCCGCGAAGATCAATCCGGCGAGCGGTATGTAGACGAGATAACCGGCGTCGACGGCATGGGTCGTCATCATGCCCAGCACCATCACGGTGGGCGTCAGGATCGATTTCGGCACGCCGCTCATGCCCGCGCGCAAGAGCGAGGTGAAGAGCCCGCTGCGGTCCGCCACGCCCGCGCCCAGCATCACCGTCAGCGCAAGCCCCAGCGGCGTGAAGCCGGTATAGGTGCGCGGCATCTCGACGAACAGCTTTTGAAGGTTCTCTTCCGTCAGCAGGCTCTTTGCGGCAAGCGCTTCGCCGGTGACCGGATTGACCGCCGTCCATCCTGCCATCGCGCCGATCACCGAAACGATGACGACCGTGATGATGATCCAGATGAAGATGAAAACGGGGTCGGGCAGCGCATTGCCCAAACGTTCAACCCCATCGAGAAACTTACTTCGTGTCCCCGCAGGGTCTACGCGCGTCGCCATACAAGAGACGAAATCATGCGAGCGTCAGATTGTCGAGCGCTCGTGGCGGACGCTCCACTAGGCCCCAATCTCGTCGGCGCTGAGTGCGAAGGGGCCGCCGGCACCGCGGGTGATGGGACCAAGCAAGCCTTCGGCTTGGGGCAAAATTTGCTCGGCGAAGAATTGGGCGACGGCGATGCGTGCCGAGAGGAACGGTCGGTCGGTGTCGCCCTTCACCAAGCGTTCGTGTGCGGCGAGGGCGCCGCGCGCGAGGTAGAGGGCGCCTGCGAGGCTGCCCAAGAGGCGCAGATAGGGCGTCGCGCCGGGGAGCGCTTCGTTCGGCGATTTGCGCATCTGTTCGCGCAGCCATGCGGTCGCGCTTTCGGCGGCCTTGTGCACGCGCGCGAGTTCGCGGGCGATCGCGTTCAGTTGGATCTGCGCCGCGCGTTCGCAACGCGTCGCGGTTTCCTGGACTTCGGTCATGAAGCGGTTCACGGTCTCGCCACCTTCGAGCGCGAGCTTGCGGCCCAAGAGGTCGATTGCCTGAATGCCGTTCGTGCCTTCGTAGATCGGCGCGATGCGGGCGTCGCGGTAGTGCTGCGCGGCGCCCGTTTCTTCGATGAAGCCCATGCCGCCGTGGACCTGCACGCCGAGCGAGGCGGCCTCCACGCCCGCGTCCGTCGACCAGGCCTTCGAGAGCGGCGTCAGAAGTTCCTCGCGCGCCTTTGCGGCGGCGCGGATTGCGGGCGTTTGCCCGTGACGCGCTTCGTCGATCGCGATCGCGTTTGCGAGGCAGATCGCCCTGCCCGCTTCGGCCAGCGCCTTTTGCGTGAGCAGCATGCGGCGCACGTCGGCATGAAAGATGATCGGCATCATGTCCGTCATCTCGTGCTGCAGGCCGAACGGTTTGCCCTGGCGGCGTTCGCGCGCAAAGCTGAGCGCCTGCTGGTAGCTGCGCTCGGCGATCGCGACGCCTTGCACGCCGACGTTCAGGCGTGCGGCGTTCATCATCGTGAACATCGCCGACATGCCCTTGTTCTCGTGCCCGATCAGGAAGCCCGTCGCGCCGCCGTTGTCGCCAAACGACATCACGCAGGTCGGCGAGCCGTGGATGCCGAGCTTGTGTTCGAGGCCGACGCAGCGCAGGTCGTTGCTTGCGCCGGGCGATCCATCCGTCTTCAGCAGGAACTTCGGCACGAGGAAGAGCGAGATGCCACGCGTGCCGGGCGGCGCATCGGGCAGGCGCGCGAGCACGAGGTGGATGATGTTCTCCGCCGCTTCGTGTTCGCCCCAGGTGATGAATATCTTCGTGCCGGTGATCTTGTAGCTGCCGTCCGGCTGCTTCACCGCTTTCGACTTCAGCGCGCCGACGTCGGAGCCGGCGTGCGGTTCGGTCAGGTTCATCGTGCCGGTCCATTCGCCGGAGACGAGCTTCGGCAGGTACTGGCGTTTCTGTTCCGGCGTGCCGTGGGCGGTCAGCGCTTCGATCGCGCCTTGGCTTAAGATCGGACACAGGCCGAACGCCATGTTCGCGGACTGCCACATTTCCTGCACGGCGATGCCGACCGCGTGCGGCATGCCTTGACCGCCGAATTCGGCTGCGCCGGTGATGCCGTTCCAGCCGGCCGCGACGAAGGCCTTGTAAGCTTCGGCGAAACCCGCGGGCAGCGTCACCTTGCCATTCTCGAGTCTCGCGCCCTCCTTGTCGCCGGTGCGGTTGAGCGGCGCCAGTACTTCGCCTGCAAAGCGGCCCGCCTCCTCCAGCACGGCGTCGACAAGGTCGTCGCTCAACTCCGCGTACGCAGAATTGCCATAAAGGCGCGGTAGACCCGCAATGGCGTCGAGGGCGAAGCGGAGTTGCTTCACAGGTGCGTGATAAGTCATGGGCGAATGCTCGATAACCGGACTGGACAACCGGCGATTGGCGTTTATCTGACGGCGACGGCTCTTTATACAGCGCTTACGTCACGTCATTCAAAGAGGATCACCTTACCCCATGACCCGTTCCGTTTTGTTCGCGGGCGCCGCGTTCGCGCTGCTCGCCTTTCCAGCGCTTGCCGACGTTTCGAAGAACCCGAAGGCGGCGCCGAAAGGGTCCTACGAGATGGACCCGACGCACACGACGCTTACCTTTTGCACGATGCATATGGGGCTTTCGAACTACTGCGGGCGATTCAACAAGGCGCAAGGGACGCTGGTCTTCAACGGATCGGAGCCGGAGAAGAGCAAGCTCTCGGTCACGATCGACGTGGCGAGCCTGGATACCGCGTCCGACAAGCTCGACGGCAAGCTGCGCGACGAGCTGTTCAAGACGGCGAAGCATCCGACCGCGACGTTCAAGTCGACGAAGATTTCCGTGACGGGCGAGAACGCGGGCGAGATCACCGGCGACCTCACGGTCAGCGGCGTGACGAAACCCGTGACGCTGAAAACCACGTTCAACGGCGGAACGATGCACCCCTTCGCGAACGCCTATGCGCTCGGCTTCTCGGCTGAGGGGAAGTTCAAGCGTTCGGAATTCGGCTTAACGGACATGCCGGGCGAGCAATTCGCCAGCGATGAGGTAACATTGTATATCGATTCCGAGTTCATCGCGAAAAAATAGGGCTCCTCGAGTGTTCAACAGCGAGACCAGATACGGCGCGGTGGCGATGACCCTTCATTGGCTCATCGCCTTCGCGATCATCGGTATGCTTGTCGGCGGAAAGTACATGCACGGTCTGCCGAACAGCGATCCGAACAAGTTCCTGCTCTATCAATTGCACAAGTCGACGGGGATCACGATCCTGGCCTTGACCGTCGCACGCATCGTCTGGCGCTTCGCCGGCCCTGTGCCGGCGCTGCCCGCGACGATGGCGACGTGGGAACGTTGGGTGGCGCATCTCAGCCACTTCGTACTCTATGCGCTGATGATCTTGATCCCTCTCTCGGGTTGGGCGGTCGCATCGACCTCATCCACGGGCGTGCCCACCGTCTGGTTCGGCTTGTTCGAGGTGCCGCACCTGCCGGTGCCGGCGACCGAGGAAGCGCACGAGGCGGCGGAAGAAGGCCACGAGCTCTTCGGCAATCTGATGATCCTGCTGCTGCTCCTCCACGTTGGCGCGGCGCTCAAGCATCATTTCTGGGACCGCGACAGCGTGTTCAAGAGGATGTTGCCGTTCACCCGGACCGAGTAGTTCTGTAGAGGTTTCCTGATGTTGCGTGTTGCTGCGATCGTCGCCGCGTTCTTTGTTTGCCTCGCGCCTGCGTGGGCCGCGCCGCCCAAGTGGAACGTCGATCCGTCGAAAAGCTCCCTGACTTTCGAAGTCGTGGTCAACGGGCAGAAGGTCGTCGGGCGCTTCAAGGCGTTCGGCGCGCTGATCGCGTTCGATCCGGCCGACCTCGCCAACTCGTCGGCGAAGATCACGATCGACATGACGGAAGCGAAGTCGGGCGATGCGACGCGCGATGCGATGCTGCTCAAGCCCGATTGGTTCAACGTGCTCGACTTCCCGCAAGCCGTGTTTCAGACGACGTCGTTCGTCGCGAAGGGCGGCAACGCCTACGAGGCGAAGGCGAAGCTGACGCTGAAGGGTACGGTACGCGACGTCACATTGCCCTTCACGCTGGCAATCAACGGAAACACCGCCGTCGTCAAGGGCGCGACAGTGCTCAAGCGGCTCGAGTTCGGCGTGGGCCAGAGCAAGGACTTCGCGGGCGATGCGCCGGTCGCGCTGAGCGTCAAAGTCATGGTGAGTGTCACCGCAACGCGAGCGAAGTAACGCCGCGCCGTTCCATCCTCGCGCCGACCCATACCCTCAACCACAACCCAAGATCGGCGACATGCAGCACATTCTGATCGTCCTGTTCCTGCTATGCGCCGCGATCACGCCCGCCGCGCAAGCCCGTGCCGGCGCCGAGCCGCTCGCCATCGGCGCCACCTACACGCTCGCCTCCAAAGCGGTTGGCGAAACGCGGCGCATCAACGTGTACACGCCGCCTGGCTACGACGCGGCCGACGCGCCGCCCTTGCCTGTGCTCGTCGTTCTCGACGGCGGAATCAAGGAAGATTTCCTTCACATCGCCGGACTTGTGCAAGTGTCGGTCGGGAACGGCACGATGCGCCCCTATCTCGTCGTCGGCATCGAGAACACCGAACGCCGGCGCGACCTCACGGGCCCAACCACAAACGTTGAGGACAAGAAGATCGCACCTCGAGTCGGCGGCTCGGGCGCCTTCCGCGCCTTCCTGCGCGACGAGTTGCTGCCGGACATCAAAGCACGGTACCGCACGACGGACGAGACGGCGATCGTTGGCGAGTCGCTGGCGGGCCTCTTTATCGTGGAGACGTTGCTCGAAGAGCCTCAACTCTTCGACACTTACGTCGCCGTCGATCCGAGCCTTTGGTGGAACAACGAGACACTCGTCAGACGCGCGCCCGCTTGGGCAAAGACTGAAGGCCGCCCGTCGGTTGCATTGTTCCTGACGGCGAGCGGCGAGGGCAACAAGGCGTCGGTCGCGAAATTTGCCGAAGCGTTGCGCGGGGCGCCGGCGCTCAAGCTGACTTACGAGCCGATGCCGGAGGAACGCCACGCTACGATTTTCCACCCTGCGGCGTTGAGGGCGTTTCGGACGCTGCTGGGGCCGAACTGACGTAACGTGTCGCCACCTTGCGGCGGTGGTCCAGCATCGTGGGCAACGGACGCGCCTTAGGACGTAGGTTAAGCATAGCGCTTGTACTTCCACCTTTCATGCCGCGTCGGTATGAGTGGCGGCATGACGGGGCGTTCGAACATCTTGGATCCGACACCGGCGGCGATCGCGAGTGCGGCGCGGCTGTTGCGTGAAGGGTCGCTTGTCGCGTTTCCGACGGAGACGGTTTACGGGCTGGGCGCCGACGCATGCAGCGACGCGGCGGTGGCGTCCGTGTTCGCGGCGAAGGGGCGGCCCGAGTTCAATCCGCTGATCGTGCATATCGAGAACCTGGCCGCGGCGATGCGGCTGGGCGCGTTCGATCCGCGCGCTTTGATCCTGGCCGAAGAATTCTGGCCGGGGGCGCTAACGCTCGTCGTGCCGCGCGCGACGGACTGTCCGGTCGCGTGGCTTGCGACCGCGGGGCTCGACACCATTGCGCTGCGCGTGCCGGCGCACCCTGTCGCGCGGGACCTGCTCAAGGCGTTCGGCGGGCCGATCGCGGCACCGAGTGCGAACCGATCAGGCACGGTCAGTCCCACGACCGCCGATCACGTGGCCGAGAGTTTGCGGGACGCGGTGGCCCTGATCCTCGACGGCGGACGGTGCGCACACGGGCTTGAGTCCACGATCGTCGGGTTGACGGGCGGCCCGCCCACCCTGCTGCGACCCGGCGCGATCGCACGCGCGGAGATCGAAGAGGTCGTGGGCGCGCTCGGGCTCGCTTCCGACGCTGAGGACGCGCCGCATTCGCCGGGCCGGTTGAAACGGCACTATGCGACGGCAACGCCATTGCGTCTCAACGCGATTTCGGTCGAGCCGGGCGAGGCGTTGCTCGCGTTCGGGCCGCCGCTGCCCGGGGCCGAACGTACGCTCAACCTCAGCCCCTCGCGCGACTTGAAACAGGCGGCGGCCAATTTGTTCGCGATGCTGCGCGCGCTCGACGCCTGGCATCCACGCGCGATTGCGGTGATGCCGATTCCCGCCGACGGGCTTGGGGAGGCGATCAACGACCGGCTTCAGCGCGCGGCGGTGCGGGAGTAGGATCGCGCGATGACGAACGACTTGTCTTGGGATTTGCAGGCGCTGCTGAAGGTTGCGATCGGGACCTATCGCGTGCCGGGGGCGTCGATTGCGGTGTTCGCGAACGGCGTGCTGCACGAAGCGGCGGCGGGGATTTTGAACGCGGAGACCGGCGTCGAAGCGACGACAGATTCGCTCTTCCACATTGCCTCGATCACCAAGCCGATGACGACGACGCTCGCCATGCAGTTCGTGGAGGAAGGCAAGCTTGCGCTCGACGAACCGGTGCGGCGCTATCTGCCCGACTTTCGCGTCGGGTCGGCGGAGGCGAGTGAACGCGTAACCGTGCGCCAGTTGCTTTGCCATTCGTCAGGCATCGACGGCGATTTCTTTCACGACACGACGCGGGGTGAAGATCGCATCGCCAAGGTCGTCGAAGCCGGGCGCGAGCTGCCTCAGCTGCACGAGCCGGGGCACGGGTTTTCGTACTGCAATCACGGCTTTGCCATCGTCGGGCGCATTCT
>JAEUML010000147.1 GCA_016792785.1 Alphaproteobacteria bacterium | reverse complement strand
CCGCGAGCCAGGATTGAACCTCGCTCTCGCCTGCCTTCAGCGCCTCCCACGCGGCCGGGTCCGCGTCTTCCGACACGAGCAGCAGCTTCTTCTTGAGAGGGTTCGACACGGATTGTTCCAGCTGCAGAAGGCGGAAGCCGGCAGTCTTTCAAATTCGCCTGAAAGGAGAATTAAGACCCGGGCAACCCATGCGTTAACGCGCGATTCACGGTATCTTCGCGGCGTATTCCGGAGAGGGCCTCGATGTCCAAACTTTTACGCGCGGCAGCGGCCGCAATTGCCCTCGTGGCGTCGGCGATGCCTGCATGGGCGGACATTCCGCCCGATACCGACGATCTGTCGCGTCCAATAGGCGTCGCACTCATAGCCGGACTGGTGGCCGGCGGTATCATCTATTTCTACTACCGGAGCCGACGCGAGTAATCTCGGGCAAGAGCATAAGCGCTTCGTGCCTGGCGCACCTGTGAAACAGCGTCATGTTTCCGTCGTACGCGCCTCCCATTTTTCCTTGTCGGCGGGAACAACAAGGGAGGATGCCCGTGCTTGGAAACAGTGCACTTTGGAGCCGGCTGGAAGCGCTTGAGTTGGACGATCCGCGCGCCGCGTTTCGGTTCACGGATCGGTTGGCGCGGGAGAACGGGTGGACGAGAGACTTCGCCCGCAGCGCCGCTGATGAGTACAAGAAGTTCGTCTATCTCGCGGCGGTGAGCCCGACGCCGGTCACGCCCTCCGACATCGTCGATCAGGGTTGGCACCTTCACCTGACGTTCACGCGCTATTACTGGGACGATCTGTGCGGCGCGGTGCTTGGCAAAGCTCTGCATCATGAGCCGACGATGGGTGGCGCCGCGGAAGATGCGCGCTATGGCCGGCAATATGACGAAACGCTCGCGCTCTACCGTGCTGAGTTCGGTTGCGATGCGCCGACCGCGTTCTGGCCGCCAGCCGCCGCGCGTTTCGCCAGCGCGCCGCATCAACGTTGGGTGGATCGCCGAACGCACTGGGTCATTGCAAAGCCCGAGTGGCGCCGCTGGGCCGCCGCGGCGGGTGTCGTCGCGGCTTCGGTTGCCACCGCGACGGCGGCAAGTGCAGCCGAAGGTGGCGAAGCGAGTTTGAGCCGCGAGGTGGTGATCGGTGGGCTTGCGGCGGCGGCGCTGATGCTAGCGGCGGCTATGTTTGGCCAGTCGCGATCGCCCCGGAAGAAAAAATCCAAAGACGATAACAGCGGCTCGAGTGTCGTGTTTTCATGCGGCACCGGCGGTTCAGGCGGCAAAGGCAAGGGCGACGGCGGCGAAGGTGCCGATGGCGGCGGCGATGGCGGCGGCGATGGCGGGAGCGGTTGCGGCGGCGGAGGCTGCGGCAGCTGAAACCCGTCAGCGGCCCGGCAGCGACTTGAAGAACGTCCAGATCTCTGCCGTCGCGCTGACTTCCTCACTTGTGTTGCCGAGCAGCAAGTCACCCATGATGTTCGTGCGCGCGCCGGGCCAGGTGTGGCCGCCGCCTTCGATGACAATGTGCTTCAGTGGCGCTTCGGCGCACTCGTAGTCGGTGATCACCGCTTTGGTTTGATCGCGCCCGATTTTGTCGAGCGTTTTGGTTTCCTTCACGCCCGTGCAGCCGTTGACGCGTTTGTACATCGCGATCGTGTCGTCGGCGCTCATCACCTCACCGAGGTCGCGGCGCACCTTCGTGGCGGCGATGCGGCCGCCGGCATAGGGCATGTACTCGTCGTCGGCGCCGTGGATGAAGAGCGCGGGCAGATCCGCGGCCTCGCAGCGCCACTCCGCCGGCTGGTTCGCGACGACCGGTGCGATACCCGCGACGCGGTCCGGCAGCTCGCAGCCCGCGCGCATCGCCATCATGCCGCCGTTCGATGCGCCGGTGAGGAATACGCGCGCAGGATCGGCAGTGCCCTCAAGCACGAGCTGGCCGATGATCTCGCGCGTGAAGGCGACATCGTCGACGCCAGCGGCCGGGCGTTCGTTCAAGTCGGCCGAGGTGCGGCCGTCGTTCCAATTGTTGCCGCGGCCCTGCGGATAGACGACGGCGATCTTCAGGCTCTCGGCGAATTCGTCGAAACGGGTGTAGCGGCGCGCCTGCGCCGCCGTCTGGCCGCCGCCGTGGAAAACGATGATGAGCGGGAGCGGTTCGGTGACGTTCTTGGGCACGACGAGCGTGTAGGTGCGGTTCAAACCGTCGACGGCGAGCGCGCGGTCTCGCTCGGCGGCGCTCGTCAACGGTGCGGCCGCAACGAACGCGACAAGCGCCAACACGAGGTGAAGCAATCCCCGGCCGAATAGGCGCAGGAGAATCTCCCCTCGCCCGCCCTCAGGGCGGGAGAGGGGCCGGGGGTGAGGGTGGGCGGACCACATGCTCCAATGCTCAGACGAAGATGCTGGGACGAGCGCACTTAGATGCGAAGAGCCTTTGCAGGAGATGGTTGCGCGCGCGGAACGCCCACCCTCACCCCCGCCCCTCTCCCGCCCTAGGGGCGGGCGAGGGGAGATTCTGTGCGCGTCGCAACTCTGCATGAACGGGTGTCGCCCTAGTTCGCGGTGCGCAGGCGCTCGTAGTCTGCGGGCTTTGGCACTGTCGGCATGTTCGCCGCCTGCACGATGGCGGCCAAGCCATTCCAGTCGATCGGCGCATCGGTCGGGGCCATGCTGTATTCGGCGCGCAGGCGGTTGATTTCTGCCGCTTGTTTGCGTGCGATCTTTTCGTCCCATTCGCCGTCGGGCTGGCGGTGGCGGTCGTAGATCGCTTTGGCCTTCTCTCTGTAACCCGGCGCGTCTATCGCATAGTTCGAGCATTCAAAGCACACGTCGAGCGTGCCCACGACCTTGCCGGCCGCATCTTCGAACACGAAGCCGTGGCGCGGGAAGAAGCAGGCGCCGATCGCTTGGTCGCCGGTCGCCCGCGTGAAGGCGCGCTTGACCTGCGCCGCTTGTTTCGTGTCGAGCGTGACGCCTGTCGAAGGCACGGCATCCGGCGTCAACGTCTTGAAGTCCTTCATCACGCCGGCTTCGAGCTTCTTCTCCGAACTCTCGTACATGTACACCTTGACGACCGTGGCGTTCGGGAACAGGCCGGCGGCCTCCGGCGCACCGGCCTTGGCCGGAAGCGCGGCCGCGAGCGCAAGTGCGGTCAGTGCTGTGGCGAGCGAAAAACGCAGCATGGGGCGGGATCCTCTCGAATCGACGCGCGAATGCTATCAGAACGGCGCGTCGAGAGCGTCGCAGACGAATTTCATCAACGGCTTGGCGGCCTTAAATGCCGTTTCGACCTCGTCGAGGAACGTCGGCGATTGCGCGGCCTTCGCCGAGGATTGGTGCATGGCGAAGAAGCTCTTGCGCTTGAT
>JAEUML010000126.1 GCA_016792785.1 Alphaproteobacteria bacterium | reverse complement strand
TTCGCGTTCGTGCTGGCGTTCAACGGCGTTGCGATCGGGGACGAGGGGCTCGACGTCATTATCGACACGTCGCTGGTGCAGTTCGTCTACCTCTTGCCTTGGGCGACGCTGGCGACCGCGGTATGGACGTTCATCGGCTATTCGTTCCACCAGCGCATGATCGACGCCTCGACGGGCGCCAAAGACGTGACGCGGGACGAGGAACCGCGACTCTACAATCTGCTTGAAAACCTGTGTATTTCACGCGGCATCACGATGCCGCGACTGCAGGTGATCGAGACCGACGTGTTGAACGCCTATGCCTCGGGCATGAGCGAGAAGCAGTACAAGGTCGCGGTGACGCGTGGTCTGATGAACACGCTCGACGATCAGGAGCTCGAGGCCGTGCTGGGCCACGAGCTCACGCATATCCGCAACGGCGACGTGAGGCTGATGGTGGTCGCGGTCGTGATCGCGGGCATCGTGACGCTGGCCGGCGAGCTTGCGTTTCGCGGTTTCTTCCGCAGCGCCTCAAGCGGCCGGGCATGGCGGTCGAGCGGTTCATCGTCGTCCGGCGGAAAAAAGGGCGGCGGCGCGGCTGCGATCCTCATCGCGCTTGTGATCATCGCGATCGCTTGGTTCCTGTCGCTGGTCATCCGGTTCGCGCTGTCGCGTTCGCGAGAGTATCTGGCGGACGCGGGGTCGGTCGAGCTGACGAAGAATCCCGACGCTATGATCAGCGCCTTGCGCAAGATCGAGGGGCGCTCGGAGATGCCGGCCGTGCCCTCCGGCATCATGGAGATGTGCATCGAAAATCAGAAGAACTCGATCGCCGATCTGTTTTCGACGCACCCGAGCGTCAAGCGGCGCGTTGAGAAACTGATGTCGGTCGCGGGCGGGCGGGACCGCGCGGCTGAGGCTATTTCTCCTTCGCCGTGAGCACTTTGAACGCTAACCCGACCGCGTAGAACGCGAGCGCCAGCGCGAGATAGGCGGTGGTTTGACGGTCCCACGGCAGACCAAAGCCGCCGACCATGTCGACCCACCAGCGCCAAAAATGGGACAGAATTTCATTCGGCATAGCGGGACCCTCCTTCACCGGTACAACTGCACCCGCATCGATGGAGTGTGATAACCTCACATGAATAGCCCGCTAAGCGGGTCGCGCGCATTTTATGCGCGGCGGATTCGTGCGGTTCTCCGCTAGCAGAAGACTTAAATCTTGGCGTGTCGGGGTCCGCTATTTCGAATGAAGTCTTAAGTACTCGAAACGGCGGGTGCGGCGATGCGCTTGCGTGAGCGGGTGGGTTTGCGGCCCAGGCGCGTGATCTTGCGCAAGGCCGCGCTCGCCAAGCCCATCCACGAGCCCAAGCGCCGTTCCAGCTGTTCGACGTGCATGCGTTCGAAGCGCAGGTCTTCCTCGACGCGGCGCGCGACGGGCTCGTTGTCGTCGTTGGCCTGCGACGGCGCATGTTCGGCGGTCGACGAGACGACGACGGCGACCGGCTGGTGGCGGTGCTTGTTGGCGAAGCGGCTGCCGGTCGCCGCCCAGGCTTCTGCCAGTTCGGCGCGAAGTTCGCTGACCTCGGCCTGGCTCGCTCGGTCGTCGGCTTCGAGTTCGGCGATGCGATTGCGGGAGGCGGCGAGCGCTTCCTGGTGACGCTTCGC
This sequence comes from Alphaproteobacteria bacterium, assembly GCA_016792785.1. GTDB lineage: Bacteria > Pseudomonadota > Alphaproteobacteria > Micropepsales > Micropepsaceae > SZUA-430. The sequence continues at coordinate 11,999 of JAEUML010000126.1, read as the reverse complement.
TTCGGCCGTCGCCTTCGTCGCCTTCATCTCGGCGGTGTGGGCTTGCTCCTTGGCGGCGGCGAGCTCTTTCGACAGCGCCATGGCGTTCTGCAACGCGGCCTTCAGCTCCGTGCGCGTGGTCTCTAGGTCGGCGGTGATCTTGTCGCTCTTCGTCAACTGCGTCTTGAGCTGGCCTTCGATCAGTTCCGTGCGCTCGCTCAGGCGCTTTGCGAGCGCTTTCAGGTCGGCGGCGTCGGTCGTCACGCGCTTCATCGTTTCGTGCGCGACGCGGTTTTTTTCGAGGTCGGCGACCTGCTTCATCAGCTGCGCGACCTTGCGCTCGGCTTCCTCGGTGCGTTGCTGATAGTTGTCGGCGGCGGCGGAGGCGTCCTTGTGCTCGGCCTTCACGTGAGCGAGCGCGGTTTCGAGATCGTGGTTGGCGCGTTGAAGCTCGGCCGCGCGGGTGGTCGCCTTGGCGAGATCGGCCTCGACCGTGTCGAGGCGTTTGTTCACGGTCGCGTTCGCTTCGCGCATCTTGGCGAGGTCGGCGCGCAGCGCATCGGCGCCGTCGGCGCGGCGCTTAGCTTCGGTCGCGTCGAGTTCGGCTTGGCGCAGTGCGTGCGTTTGTGCGAATGCGACGGCGCCGAACGTCTTCGAGCTTTCGGCGAAGGCCTGGCGCACGCGGTCGAGTTCGCGCTTGGGCTCGGCGCCGCGCGGTTCGTCGCAAAGCTGGGTCAGCGCGCGGTAGGCGGTTTTCACCCAGTGCGGCACTTCCGTGTGGGCTTCGAGTTCGGCCTGGCTGGCGCGATGGTTGTGCAGTTCGAGATCCAGGAAATCGCGCACGTCGTGGGCGGCGTCGTTCGGCTGCCGCGGCCAGGAGATGCCCAGTCGCCCGCCGGTCTGGACGGCCAGAAGTTTCCAGTCCTCCAGCAACGCGTCGAAAGTCACGATGTTGCGCGCGAGATGGCGGGTCTCGAACTCCGCGTCCAGCATGTGGCGCAGCCACATCAGCATCGCCTTCTCGAACGACATGCCGTCGCGCGACTTGAGCGACTCGGCGACCTCCAGTGGGTTGCGCACGATGATGACTGGGGCCGAGCGGATGCCCGACTTCTCAAGGATCGACATCCAATAGGGCAGCGTGCGGCAGATGCGCGGGTCCTTGAGCACGAAGAGGGGGGCGTTGCCGTACTCCTCGTCGATCGTCAGGCGCAGGCGTCCGGCGAAGCGGGAGGCGGCGTCGCTTTCCTTCCAGCGCGCGCCGGGCGTTCGCCAGTCGTCCCAGGAGGAATCCAGGGCGGCGAGGAGCTGATCGTGCAGTGCAACAAGAGGCGCCGATTCCCAGTGGCCGCGCGGGTTGGCGGCGTTCGCCGGGACCAAGTGGCGGGGCAGGGTCGCGCCCAGAAAATTGACGATCCGGGTCAGCGCCGAGGTGCCGGACCGGTGCATCCCGAGGACCAGAATAGCGGTGCGCAGAGCGTTCGAGTTTCTGTCAGGCTTCTTCGCTATCGCCATACACGCGTCCTCATACCTGCGTCGTGTTCGCAAGACCTTAGAAGCGTCCCCCGCTCCGCCTCGCGCACGAATCGCAACCGATGATGCCGTATCGGGCCGCGCTCTGCCGACTTTAGCCTTGCTTTGACCGCTTCATGTGGTCAAGGGCGCACAGTGCGATTTTCGAAAGATTCATTCGGGCGCGATGTGGATGCATCTGCCGTGAGTTGTGCGCGGCTGTTGCAATGCAGGATGAGGTTTCAAACCACCTACGTGCAGTTGCACGGAACGGTGCGTTTGGGCCGGTGATGGCACACGGCGCGTGCCCTTTCCTCAGTGGTGCCGTCGGCGTGCTAATCTCCCGGCTGCGATGACCGGCGAACACAAAGCGGCGTTGACGACGGCGGGCTTCCTTTTGACGTTGGGGGCTTGCTCGATCCTGTCGTTGCCGCGTGCGCCGGACGAGAGCACCGTGGCGCGCCAGCTCATCATTCCGGTCTCAGGCGTTGCGGCAAGCGCCTTGGTAGACAGCTGGGGCGCGCCGCGCGCCGGCGGCCATCGTCACGAGGGCGTCGACATCATGGCCGAGGCGGGGACGCCCGTGCGCGCGGCTGCGGCCGGTACGATCGTCAAGCTCTTCACCAGCAAACGCGGCGGCATCACGATCTATCAGCGCGACGTTTCCGGGCGCTATGTCCTCTACTATGCGCATCTGCGCGGGTACGCGGTCGGGCTCAAAGAAGGCATGGCCGTCGAACAGGGGCAGGTCATCGCCGAGGTCGGCCAAACCGGCAACGCCACGACGCCGCATCTGCACTTCGAGGTGCACCTTGCCGACGCCGAGGGCCGTTGGTGGCGCGGCCAAGCCGTCAATCCGTATTTGGCGCTGAAGGCGGGCCGCGTCGAAGGCTCGGACGGCGCGTCGGCGGACGTCGGGCGGTAGGCCCTACGGCGGCGCCGAAGCCGGATCGGTACAGGCTGCGCTGATGATGACCGGTTCCACCAGGAGCGTGCGGCCGAAAAGGGGGACGAAGCGGGGGACGCGCACGTACCAGCCGTAGGTACGGAAGTCGCAGCGGCCGACGAGCGGGATCTGGGCGAACGTCAGGTCCGGGGTCCAGTTCCAATAGACCCAGCTGTCGGTCACGTTGAAGGCCATGTTGTCCTTCGCGCCCGAGGCATCAACGTAGTCGCCGAAGACCAGATAACGGTCTTGGTCGATGATCTGCTTGAACGTGATTTGTACGCCTTGGAACTCGCGGACGGTGCCCAGGACGTAGAAAATCTTCAGCACGGGCCAGGCGACGAGAAAGATCAAGAGTGCGATCAGCAATCGGCCTGTGAGTGACAGGCGTAGCGTGCCGTCCTTGTCGGGCTTGTAGGAGAGCCCGTGCAGGAACGGCCAAACGTAGCGTGCCCAGCCACGCTCGAGAAAACCCATTCGGCTTGCCAGCCAGGTGGCGGCGCGGGGTAGGCGGCGGGCGAAGGCGCCCGCGACCGCCGCGCCGATCATTGACGTACGCGCGCGGATGCTGCGCCACAGCCGTCCATGCCACCCGAGGCGGCGGTCTTCTTCCTCGGCGCGCTTTTTCTCTTCGTCCTCGCGCAGACGCCGGGCGGCGCGCGCGGCCGCTTCGGCGCGGTCGCCGGGATCGCCGGAGGTGGTGTCTAGCGTGTCCTGCGGCGTCAGGATTTCGCGCTTCGGCGGTTTGTCGTCGCCGCTCATGGCGTCAGCGGCCGTCGTTCAGGTCGAGCGTGTCGATCTTGGCCTTCTTGGGCGGCGGCGCCGCCGAGAGCAGGCCCGCGTTTGCCGGCTTGAACTGTGCTGTGAATTCGTCGGTCGCGCGGTCGAAGGCGATCACAATCTCGCCGCCGCGCGCGCCTTTGGCCGCGCCCGGCGATTGCACGCGGCGCAGTTCCTCCTCCAGCACGATTTCGCTGACGAGTTTCTTGATGAACTTGGCGAACAAATTGTTCACGGGCCGCGCGCCGTAGCGCGGGTTCATCACGCGTTCGACAGCGCCGCGCAAATCGCCGGCCGCGATCTTGACGGACACTTCCTTGCCGTCGAGCATCTTGTTCACGCCCGCGAGGTTCTTTTCGGCGATCTTGTACAGCAGGTCGGCGTCGAGGCGGCGGAAGAACTGAATGTCGGTGAAGCGGCCGAGAAGTTCGGGCTTGAAGAACGCCTTCACTTCGGCGTGCGCCTTTGCGACCGCTTCTTCGTAGCTTAGCGTCTCGTCGACGAAGTGGCGCGAGCCGACGTTCGACGTCGCCACGATCGTGCACTGGCTGAAATCGATCAGGCGGCCTTTGCCGTCGGTCAGCCGGCCCGCGCTCAGAATCTGAAGCAAGATGTTGAAGACGTCGGGGTGGGCCTTCTCGATTTCGTCGAACAGCACGATCGAGGCAGGCTTTTTTCGCACCTCGTTGGCAAGCACGCCGCCTTCCTCATAACCGGCGTAGCCGGGCGGGGCGCCCATGATCTTGGAAACCGTGTGCTTCTCGCCGTATTCGGACATGTCGAGGCGGATTGGTTCGGCATCGGCTTTGCCGTCCGCATAGGCGGCGAGCGCGCGGGCGAGTTCCGTTTTGCCGACGCCGGAGGGGCCGATGAAGAAGTAGGCGCCGGCCGGCGAGTTCGGGTCCTTGAGGCCCGCGGCCGCGTTCTTGACAGCGGCGGCGATCGAAGCGATCGCGCGGTCCTGGCCGTAGATGCGTTCCTTCAGCGCCTCTTCGAGTTTGATGACGCGCTCAAGCTCGCTCTCGCCCAACGTCGCGACCGGGATGCCGGTGCGTTTCGAAAATGTGCGGCGCACATGTTCGGGCGTGAGCTTGTGGTCCTTCGGCATGCCGACGTTGAGTTCGGCGAGTTTGGCGTTCAGGGCCGAGAGCGCAGTGCGGTACTTCTCTATCAAGGCATCGTTCTGGCGTACGACATCCGACGACTTGCCGGAGACGCGCGCGGTCTCGGTCGCGGCGTCGAGCTTCTGCAGTTCGGCGGTGTAGGTCCGCTTTTGCTCGAGCAGCGCCTTCACATTGCTCGTCTCCTTCAGCCAATTCTTCGAGAGTTCCCGCTCGCTTGCTTCGAGTTTGGCCGCCTCCGCTCGGAGCTTGCCGGCCGCGCCCGCGTCGCCATTCGAGCGTTCGATCGCGTCGATCTGATTGCGCAGATTGATGAGTTGATCCTCGATGCGGTCGAGTTCGGCGGGCTTGCTCATGATGTCGGCGCGGAACTCGGCGGCGGCGAGGTCGAGCAAGCGCAACGGCACGCGCGGCATGCTTTGGTCGTCGAACGAGCCGCGGAACTTCGTCGTCAGCTGCACGACGGTTTGCAGTGCCTCGTCGGTTAGGACGATGCCGTGCATCGCCTCGTAGACGCGCCTCACGCCCCGCAGAATGCTCAGCACCTGATCGGCTTCGGGTTCCTTGAGGTCGATCGCGGTGAAGTACTCGCGGAAGCCCGAGTGCTGCTCGACGACCTTGGCCTTCTGCCCGTCGCCGAGCGCGATGATGCACTGTGTACGGCGGCGTTGCAGCGCCGACATCAGGCTGTTCAGAACGCCGTGCGCGCCTTTTGCCTGAACGCCCGACAGGAAGTTCGCGAAATTGTCGATGACGAGCACGCCGTATTGTGCGTCTTCGAGGTAGTCGACGATGCGCTGAAAGGCGTGGTTGATCTGTGCAGGCTCGTCGTTTTCGAGCAAGCCCTCGCCGTCGAGGCGGAAGAAGCGCCGCTTGATGATGTCTTGAGAGATGTCGGCTTTTCGCCGGCGTTCTTCAATGCCTTTGATGAGCGCGGTCTTGCCCACGCCCGTGGGCCCGGAGAGCAAGACGTTGCGGCTGTCGCGCAGCGTCAGGACCTCGCAGAGCTGGCGTATCTCAGCGTCGCGGCCGATCAACGTGAACGTCTCGTCGAGATCCTGGTCGAGCTCGAAGAGATGAGGCAGGACGGACGCGGCCTCGTCATCCGCCGGCTGGTCTGCGCGCGCGTGCATCAGTTGTCGAACAGGGCATCGATGCCCTTCTTTGCCGGTGTCGCGCCGGCGCGCGGCTTCGCGTCGGTTGCGGCGGGCGCATCCTTTTGCGCGTCGAGTTCGGCACGCGTGCTTTGCAGCGTGATCTTGTTCAGCTCTTCGGCCGAACGCTGGACCTCGTCGGCGAGCGACTTCGTCTGCTTCAGCACGTCAATGAGCGTCGTGGTCGTTTCGCTGACCGCGTCGCTCAGATCCTCGATGTCGGAGATCTGGCCTTCGAGCGCGCCACGGCGCTTCTTCAGAAGTTCCGGCGTCGCGCGGATTTCGTCGGTCAAGACCATGCTCGCCTCTTGGCTCATATGATCGAGCGCGTCTTCGATCAGGCCCGCCTTTTCGGTTAGGACCGTGTTGACGATCGCGTTCAGCAGCGTGACGACTCGGGTCGAGGTCGTGGCAATCGTCTGCGAACGGATGCTCATCGCGTAGTTGATCGCCGAGGAGTTCTTGCGCTCAAGATCGGTGATGACGGCGCCCTGTTGGCTCATCTCGCCGACCGAGCGCGTCAAGTTGATGTCGAGGTCGCCGAGGCGTGCCAGGAAGCGGTTCATGTTCTGGATGCGATTGCGCGCCTTGGTCCGCTCGATGTCGGCGGTGATGTCCTGCGTTTCCGCGCTCTGCGCAGCGTCGGGATCGCCGAACTGTGCGATCAGTCCGCCGACCGTTTCCTTGTTCTGTTTCGTCGCCATCTCCAGCGCTTTGCTGATGACGGCGAGCAGCACGCTGATCTGATTGTTCTGGTAGTTGAGGCGCAGGATGTTGTCGCGCACCTTTGTAAAGGCCTCGATCGACGCGCCGATGCGTTCCTCGGCGTCTTTGATGAAGGCGACGCCGCTTTCGGCCGCCGTCTTCATGTTCCGGCCAAACAACTCGCCGCCTATGTCGAGCACTTTGAGGATTTCGGGGCTCTGCTTTTCCATCTCCAGAATCTTCTGGTCGATGGGCGTGGTCGTGCCCGGTTGAAACAAAGGTGCGGCCTTCAGATCGGCGATCTTCTGTTCCTGCTCGCTGACTTTGGCCGCGAGTGCCGCGATTTTTGCCCTGGTTTCTTTGATGAGGCTTGAACGGAAAAGCCGTCCGAAGAATGTGTCGGCCTGGGCGAGCGTCGACTCCAGAAGGCGCGTGTCGCTGCGTGCGGTCGTTGCGGCCGCGGAGAGGCGGGCGACGTCTTCCTCGCGGATACGGCGGGCTTCCTTCAAGAGCTTCTGCTGTTGGAAGGCGTCGTTGATCTGCTCGATCACCGATTTCTTGCCTGGGCCTTCGGTCGAGCGGAATTTTTTGAGCAGGCTCAAGACCTCGTCGAGCGGCGAGATCGAACCCTTGAACGTGTTCAGCTGCGCGAAGACGCTGTCCATGTTCTGCTTGAACGTGGCGTAGGCCTGATCGCTCACGGTCGTGATTTGGCCGAGCGCCATGTTGCGGCGCTGCAGCTGCACGTACTCGAAGAACTCGCTCAGGATTTCGATCTTCTTGTCGTTGTCGGCGTCGGCCGGGTCGAACTCCAAGATCTTCGCGATCTGGCGGACCTTGTCTTCGTTGCTGAGCGCACGGTCCTCGAAGACTTTGAAGATCGGGTTTTCCTGCTCGACGCGCGCCGCAAGGCGCTGCTTGTCTTCTTCGCCGAGCGGCGCCGTCTGTGCGGCGGTGCCGGTGTCGAACCGGCGGGTCCGGCGGGCGGCCTTGCGTTCTTCGAGGGAGAGCGAGGATTCAGTGACAGGGGTGGACATTCGGTATGGACCCTTCCACGAAAAAAGGCGCTGCGGCGCATATGGGAACTATAGCGCAGATTTAAACGCCTTGACGACGTAGAAGGGCGCTGGCGGGCTGTTTTCCGCCGTTTTACGGCGGGGCGGCAGCGTCGTCCGCGACCGGCCCGCCCTGTTCGGCGAAGGAGGCGCGCATGAAGGTGAGGATGCGCCAGACGTCGCGGTCGGTGAGGTCGTTCTTGAACGGCGGCATGTCGGTACCGAATGGGGCGCCGCCTTCGCTGATGCTCCAATAGAAGAAGTCGTCCTTATAGAGCGGTTGGCCGAGGCTGCGGCCGAGGTCGGCGGGTTGAACGGCGAGGCTGGCGCCGCCTTGGCCGTCGCCCACGCCCATCAAGCCGTGACAAACCGCACAGCGCAGGTCGTAGAGCCTTGCGCCTTCGACGATGTTGCCGATCGTCTTTTCCATCGGGTTCTGCTTGTCGCGATAGGGTTCGGGAGCGCCCTCGCGCATGTAGAGGTCGTGGCGCGCCGGGCTTTGGACTGTTGGCGTGAACGCCTGCTTTTTTCGGTCGATTGCACAGATCGCCGGGCCGAAGAACGTGGCGCAGCCGATCGCGAGGAAGGCCGCGATCGCGAATGCTGCGATCAGAATGCCGGCGAGGACGGACTTCCACATGCGGTTGCACCCTTGGCGGTTGGACGTTGATACGCGCAGCGTGGTCGCGCCTGCTTTGCGCTAGGTCAAGGCTGCACTTGCGCCGATGGCGTTTGCTGTATTGTAGCAGCGGATTCGGAGCGATGCGTATGAGGGTTCTTGTGGCCGCGGTGGTGGTGTTCGGGCTGGCGGCGTGTGTCGACGATTTGCGGCCGATGGCTTCAGCACCTTCGGACGGCACCGCGGAGCAGATGGCGCTTGTCGAGGACGGGCTTGCGATTGCGGAGGCGAACTGCGCCTCGTGCCACGCGATCGGGGAGGCGGGCGAAAGTCCCAACCCGAAGGCACCGCTGTTCCGGGCGCTGCTGTCGCGCTACCGCGCCGACATGCTGGAGACCGAACTCGCAGAGGGCATGCGCGTTGCGCATGAGCCGATGCCGCAATTCAAGTTCGAGCCCGACGCGGCGGCGGCGCTCGTCGCCTACATCAAATCCGTTCAGACGCGCGATCCGGGCCAGGCGCTGGCCGAGCAGCGTTGCGCGCGTTGCCACGCGATCGGGCGCGAGGGCACGAGCCCCTATCCGGGCGCGCAGCCATTCCGAAAATTCGGTCAGCGTTGGTGGCGTGGGCAACTGCGCGACGCATTGCGAGCGGGCATCTTGGTCGAGCACGACCGCGCCGACGCGCGGGTGCCTCCGATGAAACTCAGCGATGCGGAGATCGACGCGCTGCTCGGTTATCTGGACCGTATCGCGACACGGGAAGATCCGGCGCCGAAGGGGCCGTGAGACCAGCTCACGGATAGGCGGTGTATTTGATTTCGCAGGAGTAGGTGAACTCCCATTGCGGGTCGTAGATTTGACTCGCGTTCGTGATCTCGCACTTGCGGCCCTGTGAGGCCAGATAGGCGGCGACGGCCGCGTCGAGTTTTTCGCGCGCGGTCGCGTTGTTGTACTCGTCGAAGGTCACATTGCGAATGACGGTGTCGCTGACTGCCATGGTCAGGCTCGACGTGATGACGAGCTTGCCCGCGCTCGGCTTGTCGAAGATGCGGTAGCTGCGGTTGTCGTGGGCGAAGGTCGTCAGGGGCACATAGCGGTACTCATCGCTCACATATTGAGGGTAGGTGCACGCTTGTAACGCCACGGCAGCGACGGCGAGAAGGGGGAGCATGGTCGGCTTAAACATCGGCGTGGCCTTGGTCCTTGGCGGTCAAGTGATTCGCACGTTCAGATTGTCGGCCGACATGGTTACGCAATTGTGCAACAGGCGAGCGCCGTCGTTTGCGTTCGCCTTTCAGGCGTTTCGCGGACTGTCAGAGCCGTCATTGTGGCGGAACGCTGCCGACCGCTAGGGTCGGTCCTCGACTCGGCGCTTCGGGAGCGCGCCGTGCAGTTATTCGAACGGGGACAACATGGACGACAAGGCGGGTGAAGGCGGAGCGTTGCGCATGCCGGCGAGTGCGCACGAGTTCTGGGCGTTGGCGCTGGCGCTGCTCGCGGTGTTTCTGCTCGTGCAGATCGGCGCGCCGGCGATCCGCGAGCTCGAGTTCCTGGATCCGAAGCTGCGCGACTATTTCATCGGCATCAGCTTTGCGGCGTTCCCGCTGATCCATCGTCAGTGCAAGCGCGGGCTTGTCGGGTTGGCCGCGCAGCCGCCGCGTCAACTGGACCTCACGCCGTGGTATGTGTCGGGGGCGTTCGCGGCGGCGTTGCTTTTCGCCTGGAACCAGTTCGCGACGGTGTGCGGCGCGTTTGCGATCGGGATGCTGCATGCGCAGCTGCCCGTCGGCCAGGTCGACGACGCCGCGTTCATGACGGCGCTCAGCACCAGCCTGATCGCGATTTCGATTCCGATGAGCGCGGCGGCGTCAGTGTTTGCGGGCATCCTGCTCTATCGCTACACGCGCTCGCATGTGGTTGCGGCGCTGCTCTGTGCCTCCGTGCTCTATCTCGTGTTCAATCTGGCGGCAGGATTTGCGCTGCAGCCCGACTTCGTAGTTGGGCAAGTGACGAACGCGATCGGTCAGGGCGTTGAAGGCGTGTTTTGGTTCGTCGTCGGAATTGGAATTGTCGCCATCGTGGTTCTGATTTTTGGCGGTATCGGGATCGCGATCTCCGCGTTCAACCGCGAGCGCTCTCTGGGGCGCATCGTGGATGGGGCGCGGCGCTTGCCCGCGGCGGAACGCGAGTTGCTGGCGGCCGACATCTCGCGGCGGTTGGACGCTGCGGCCGCACCGCAGCCGCCCCCGGCGGGTGCGGTCTAAACGTCCCAGTCGACGGTGAGGCCCGCGCGCTCGTTGTCCCAAATCATCGAAATGATGCGCCAGTGGCCGTGCTCGTCGCGGAACAGCTGGATCGAATTGATGCCGCGGCGTTCGGGTGCGGTGTCGCCGGGTGCGCTTCGCGCCTCATAGATGCTCCAGGCATGCGCGATGTTGCCGAACTCGTGCACGCGGCGCGCGACTTCAATCTCGTAGAAGTCGTTCGCGGCGAAGAACGGCGCCGTGTCGGCCGCATAGTCGTCGAGCGACATGATCTTGACCCAAGGCCGTCCATCGGCGCCGACCCCCGTGCGCGTCTGGCGCGCGTCGGGGTGGAAGACGCGCCTTTGCATGGTCCAGTCGCGCGGACCCTTCGGTCCGGACACCATCGCGTACATGGCGTCGATGACGGCGGGTATCGAGGTCGGGTCGAAGTCGCTCACGGGTGTCTTTCGGGTCTTGATCTGGCGCAGGGCTCACCATAGCCCGGAGCGTCCAAAATGGGCTTCACCGAATGTTGATCGGCCGGCACCGCGGGATCGTTGCAACGCCTGCAGTGGTGTCTTCGTAGAGTTCCAAATGCTCAGGGGAGAGATGCATTCATGCTTCGGCTGTTTCACCTCGGACTTCTAGCCTGCCTGACCGCGGCCGCCGTTCTGGCGGACACGCCGACGTTCCGTCCGCCCGAGGCGCGTGTCGCGGAACTCGTCGCGGAGATCGACCGCAAGGGCCGCGATCCCGTGGATTTCGTGCTTGCCGAGTTCGGCGCGGCCGACCTGATCGTGTTCGACGAGGGTCTTCACAACGCGGTCGAGCCATGGGCGTTCTACGGCAAGCTCGTTGCCGACGCGCGGTTTGCGGCGCAGGCGCGTTACGTGTTCATCGAGGTCATTCCTTACAACGCGCAAGGAGCGATCGATGCCTATCTCGATGCGGCCGACGACGATCCGTCCCTGTTGTGGCCCGCTTTGCAGGCCGCGCTGGAAACCGGTTGGAGCTATCGCACATATGTCGACTTCTTCGCAGCGGTGCGGCGGGCCAATGAGAGCACATCGAAGGATCGGCGCATCCGCGTCATCGGCGTCGCGCCCGCCGCCTATTGGCCGCTGATCGCGACGCACGAGGATTATGTGCGTTACCGCCGCGACGGTTTCGCGCCGTTCGACGAGGGGCTTTATGCGCGCATCCTCATGCATCTCGACGGATTCGAGAGCGGACGAAAGGGGATCTTTCTGACGAACACGCGTCACGCTTACACGGGCTTGAAGCGCAAGGACGGCAATTTCTTTTGGAATGCGGGGACGTATTTTCGCCAGCGGCATCCGGGAAAGACACGGTCGATCCGCTTCAATGCACCGTTCCTGGAGGTGAAGGACGCGGGCAGCGAAAAGGGTCCGACGCTGGGCTCGATTTCGAAAGGCGCTGTCTATGGCTGGACCCGCGCAGATGGCGGGGCGTGGGATGCAGCGTTCGCGCTGCGCGGCGACAAGGCGGTGGCACTGCCGCTTGTGGGGACGGTGTTCGGCACGGCCCCTTATCTGGGCAACCAGATGCTGAGCGCGGCGCCGGGGCAAACACTTGCCGACGTTTACGACGCGGTCATTCACCTCAGACGGCTTGAGGATTGGCGGCAATCGGCGCGCGAGACGCGGCTTTACACCCCGGCGTTCCGGCGCGAGGTGGCGCGGCGGCTCAAACTGAAGCACCTCGAAAGCGAACTCGACGGCGTGCTTAAGGAGGCGGGTGTGGCAACGGTGGAGGCCTATGTCGGGCTTGTTGGGTCCCGGCAAGACGAGGTGCCGCTTGGGCCTGCGCAGACACTGCCGCCACTCGCGCCTTGAACGGCCGCCACAATCCCGCCATCT
>JAEUML010000105.1 GCA_016792785.1 Alphaproteobacteria bacterium | reverse complement strand
AGCTGGTCGATGTCCGTCGCCGTGCCGCGCAGATAGACGAAGTTGCCGCCAACCGCGAAGTCGTCGCCATCCGCCGCACCACCAACCGTGTCGCCGTCGAGCACGCCGCCGTTGCCGTTGAACGTGTCTTCGTAGCCGTTGTCGAGGTCGAGCGCGGTCTCAACCGTGCCCGTGCCGTCGGCCAACGAGTTGCCTTGGATCAGGCCCGCCGTCTGCGTGATGACGTGCGCGTCGTTGGCGTTCGATACGTCGATCGCCGTGACCGTGCCAAGGATCGTGCCCGAGTTGAAGATGCCGCCTTGGATGAGGCCGTCGACATAGAGACCGTAGGACGGGTCGATCACGCCGGAGTTCGTGAACGAACCTGCGACCGTAACATTGCTGTCGATGTAGACGCCGTAGGTGTCGCCGGTGATCTTGCCAGCGTTCGAGACATTCCCGGTAACGAGGTCGTAGCCAACGTAGAGCCCGGTGTAGCCGTTCGTGCCGATGATCGTGCCGGTCGCAGTGTTTGTAATGCTGCCGTCAAACAAACTGCCGGTGAGGTCGACGCCGATGCCGGAATTGCCAGCTCCGAAGCCACCGTGGATCAGGCCAGAGTTCACGAAGTTACCGTCGAAGTTGTCGGCGCTGATGTAGACGCCAGTGCCGTAGTAGGGGCCGCCAGCTGTCGACGTGGCACCGAGGATCGTGCCCGCGTTCGTGAAGTCGCCGCTCCAGTTCGTAACGTTGACGTTGACCGCCGTGGATTCGTCGGAGTCGATGACGCCAGTTGAAGTGTTGTTGAAGCCACCGGTGAACGTGGTCGGCCCGATGTAGACGGCTTCGTCATCTCCGCTGGCAATGAGGCCCGAGTTCGTCACACCGCCCTCAAAGGTCGTGCTGGAGATGTAGAGCGCTTCGCTCCCCAAACCGGCGTTCACTTGGATCGTGCCGGAGTTGTTGACGCCGCCCGTGAACAGCGTGTTGGAGATGTAGATGCCGTATTCCGTGCTGCCGTCGATCAGGCCGGCGTTCGTAATGCCGCCGGTGAACGTTGTGTTCGAGACGTAAATGCCGGTCGAGCCGAAGATCGTGCCGGTGGACGTGTTGTTGATGCCGCCGTTGAACGTGGTGTTGTTGACAGCGATGCCAGTGCCGTCATCCGTCGTCTGAATTAGACCGGCGTTCGTGATGCCGCCGTCGAATGTCGTGCCGTCGATGTAGAGAGCTGTATCGTTGGCGGTGATGGTGCCGGTCGACGTGTTGTTGATACCGCCGGAGAACGAGTTCGTGTTCTCGTAGAGGCCGTAGCCCGCGGTTGTTCCGGAGGCGATGACACCGCTGTTGGTTACGCCGCCGGCAAATGTGGTATCGTTGAGGTAGATGCCGTAGTAGCCGTTGGTGCCGCCCTGAATGAGACCAGCGTTGTTGATGCCGCCGGTGAACGAGGTGTTGCTGCTGTAAATGGCCGTTCCACCCGTGTCGGACGAGATCGTGCCAGTTACCGTATTCGTGATGCCGCCGGTGAAGGTGGTGTTCGAGAGGTAGATCGCGTACGAGGAGTCGGAGTTGATGACGCCAGAGTTCACAATGCCGCCGTTGAACGTCGTGGCGCCTAGGTAGATCGCGGATGCGTTGGTGGTTTGGATCAAGCCCGCGTTCGTGATTCCGCCGTTGAACGTGCTACTGCTTACGTAGATGCCGTTGCTTGCGCCGTCGGAGCTGATCGTGCCGGTCGACGTGTTGTTGATGCCGCCTTCGAACAGGCTGTTGCTGATGTAGATGCCGTAGCTGTCGTCGGAAGTGATCAAGCCGGCGTTGGTGATGCCACCGGAGAACGTGTCGTTGCCGATGTAGATGCCGGTGGCGTCGGCTTGGATAGTGCCGGTCGAGGCGTTGTTGATGCCGCCTTGGAATTCGCCGCTGCTGAGGTATATGCCGACGCTGGCGGCCGAGTCGATCACGCCGGAGTTCGTGATGCCTCCCTGGAACAAGTCGCCGTCGAGGTAGATGCCCGTGCTGGATGCGGAAATGCTGCCGATGTTGTTGATGCCGCCCTGGAACAGATCACCGTCAATGTAGATGCCGTAGTCTGTTGCCGAGTTGATCAGGCCGGCATTCGTGATACCTCCGGTGAATACGTCGCCGCCCAGGTAGATGCCGTATCCGGTATCGGAGTTGATCGTGCCGGTCGACGTGTTGTTGATGCCACCGGCGAAGCTGGAGCCATCCCAGTAGATGCCGGTGCTCGAGTTTGCGTCGATGACGCCCGAGTTCGTGATGCCGCCAGAGAAGCTGTCGGCATCGATGTAGATGGCGTAGGAATCCGCGTCGATCGAGCCGGAGTTGTTGATGCCGCCGGAGAACGACTGGTTGCCGACGTAGATGCCTTCGTTGACGGTGGTGATCAGGCCGCTGTTCAAGATGCCGCCCGAGAACGTGCCGTCGGACGTGATGTAGATACCGGTGCTGCCGGCATCGATCGTGCCCGAGTTGTTGATGCCGCCGGAGAAGATCGTATTGCTAATGTCGATGGCGTCATTGCCGCTCGACGTGAGCGTGCCGGTGTTTGTGATCCCACCGTTGATTATGCTGTCGGCGATGCCGATCGCCGGGCCGGTGCCCGTCATCACGCCGTTGTTGACGATGCTGCCCTGAAGGACCGAGTCGTCGATTTGGAGCGCCGGGCCGGCACCGTTGTTGATGGTTTCGGTGAGCGGGTTGTAAAAGCTGCGGCCCGAGCCGTCGACACCGACGTTCGCATTCGTGTCGATGTCCACGTAGTCCTGGTTGACCAGGGTCGAGGTGTCTACGGCGGTGACGTTTCCGGGGCCGTTGATGTCCGTACCCGCCGCGAGCACGGGGTCGACCGCACCGAATGCGGCCAGCACGGCCAACGTTGAGACACCCGACAGCAGTTTCTGCGAACGAAGGCGGATCATGAGCTCAGCTCCCCAGGGAATACGGAACGGTTATCGATGCGGGAGAAGCCCCGAGGATTCGCGGCACGCGCGAATTACCCTCGAATCCCTCCCGAATCAGGCTTCCATTCCGGGATAACGCGGGTTGCGAAACACCGTCTACCGCTTGCGTGCGAGGTTAACGATTACATCCAGCCGTAGTGGCACAACTACATCAGGTAGTTAATTAACGCTTCGGTACATAATACGGGTTTCATCGCTGTGAATTGTGGTTGGGAGTGACTTCTCACACGAAATGGCGCGTGTCATAGGTGCTCTTTACCCATCGTTAACGACTCGATTCGGGTGTATCGCCTTGAACGGACTGGGGATGGTTTCCGCGCCGCAACACTCGCCGCACGGCGGCACGCAGATGAAACTCGCCGACGCCTTGAAGCGGGCGCAGGCGCATTTCGCGAAGGGCGAATTCGACCAGGCGGAGCGATTTGCGGCCGCGATTTTGGCGCGTCATCCAAAGCACGCGCAGGCAGTTCAGGTCGCGGCGGGCGTCCTGGAAAAGCGCGGGCAGCGCGAGGCGGCGGTGACGCTGTTGCGCGGCTCTTTGACCGGACAGCCAAGCGACGCGCTGGCGTTGATGAACCTCTGCCGTTTGCTTCGCGTGCTCGGGCGGCTCGACGAAGCGCGCGCGGCGGGCGAACGGGCGGTCGCACTCGGCGCTTTGCCCGAGGCGCTTGTCGATCTTGCCGACACGTTGGGCGCGCTCGGCGAATTTGCGGGCGAGCGCGCGCTGTTGGAGCGTGCGGTCGCCAAGCGCCCTGCGCTTGCGCGTGCGCATTTGGGATTGGCGCAGGCGCTGCTCGCCGACGGCGAATTCGCGCCCGGGTGGATGGAGTACGAGTGGCGCTACAAGCTGCCCTCGACGCAGGACGTGCTGCCGAAATTCAAGCAGCCGCAGTGGAACGGCATGCGGCTCACGGACAGCAAATTGCTGATCGTGGCGGAGCAAGGCTACGGCGATTGCTTTCAGTTTGGGCGTTATTTGCCTTTGGTTTCCGAGCGCGCGAAGCACGTATTCCTCGGCGTCGGGCCGGAGATCGCGCCGGTGCTGAAAACCGTCGGCGGCAATTTCGTTTGCCACGAGCGATGGGAACATATTCCGCCGTTCGACTATCAGATCACGTTGTCGAGCCTGCCGCTCGTGTTCGGTACGACGGTCGAGACGATCCCGTCGAAGGTGCCCTATCTCTACGCCGACGCGGCGAAGGCCGCGGTGTGGCGGGCGAAACTCTCTGCCGCTTCCGGCGGGCGGCGCACTGTGGGCTTCGTGTGGCAGGGGCGGCCGTCGCATCCGAACGACCGGATTCGTTCCGTACCGCTCGGGCATCTTTCGCGGCTGATCGAGCATGACGGGGTTTTGCCCGTCTCGCTGCAGGTCGGCGCGGGGCGCGAGCAGCTGGCGCAACATCCGCTGAAGGCGCGCGTATTCGATGCGGCCGAGGGGTTGAAGGATTTCAGCGACACCGCCGCTTTGATTTCCGCACTCGATTGCGTGGTCACGATCGATTCGGCGATCGCGCATCTGACCGGCGCCTTGGGCAGGCCCGGTTTCGTGATGCTGCCCAAGGTCGCCGAATGGCGCTGGATGCGCGAACGCGGCGATTCGCCCTGGTATCCGACGCTGCAACTCGTCCGCCAAGGCCCGGACGCGCGCTGGGACGGCGTCGTCCGGCACATCGTGGAACGCCTCTAGCGCTTGAAAAGAAACCCCTTACACGGACAAATCCCCATGAACAGCACCCCGCAGCCGGCGATGAAACAGGGTTCGCAACGATTGAGCGTGCAGCAGGCGATGAAGCTCGCCGGAGCGCACGCGCGCGCGGGGCGGCTGGTGCAGGCCGAGGGCATCTTGCGCCAGGTGCTGAAACAGCGGCCGAACGATCAGGAGGCGCTGCATCAGCTGGCCATCGTCGCGCACAATGCCGGCAAAACGCCGTTCGCGGTGCAGCTGATCGACCGGGCGCTCAGCGTCGATCCGAACGTGCACATCCTGCAGGCCAATATCGCCGAGATGTACCGGCGCATCGGCCAGCCGCAAAAGGCGATCGAGCACGGGTTGCGCGCCGTCGAATTGAAGCCGGACGCCGCAGATTCGATGAACAATCTGGGTATCGCCTATTTCGACGTCGGCAACTACGAAGAAGCGGTGGCCTGCTATGACCGGGCGATCGCAGCAAGGCCGCGCTTCCCCGAGGCCGTCAGCAACAAGGGCAATGCGCTGCGCCATTTGAAGCGCTTCGCGGAGGCGGAGGCGGAGTATCGCCGGTCGCTCACGATCAACCCGTCCTATGCGGAGGCGTACAACAATCTGGGCAGCGTGCTGCGCGATCTGGAACGGCCCGCGGAGGCGGAGGCGGCCTACAAGCGCGCACTGACGCTAAAGCCCGACTATCTCGAGGCGCTGAACAACCTGATCCTCGCCTACAAAGATCTGAAGCAATACGACCAGGCGTTGGCGACCGCGCAGGAGGCGTTGAAGCGCAATCCGCAGAACGCCGATGCGCTCGCCTATATGGGCGCGATCTATGTCGACCAAGACAAGGTTGAGCTTGCGTTCGACGTGCTCAACAAGTCGCTGAAACTCGCGCCGAACAAGCCCGAGACGCTGAACATGATGGGGCGCGCGCTGTTCGAGGCGGACCAGCCGCAGAAGGCGATCGCGCTCTATCAGCGGGCGATCGCGCTCAAGCCCGATTTCTCGGACCCGTACAACAATATGGGCAACGCGCTGAAGGAACTCGGCAAGTTCGACGAGGCGATGAAGGCGTTCGAGACGTGCCTGGCGCTCAGCCCAACGTCGATCGGCACTTATGTGAACCTGGTCGACGCGCACAAGTTCCGCTCGAACGACGATGTGCATCTGAAGGCGATCGAAGAGCAGCTCGCCAAGGCCGATACGCTGACGGAAGAGCGGCGGATGCAAATGAGCTTTGCCGGCGCCAAGGCTTATGACGATTTGAAGCGCTATGACGAGGCGTTTCCGCTGCTGCTGCGCGGCAATGCTCTGAAACGCAAGACGATCGGTTACGACGAACCTACGATCTTGGGTTACTTCGACCGCATCAAGAACGTGCTGACCGAGGATGTGATCCGCGCGCTGTCGGGCGGTGGCGCGCAAAGCCGGACGCCGATCTTCGTGCTGGGCATGCCGCGCTCAGGGACGACTCTGGTGGAGCAGATTCTGGCGAGCCATCCGCGCGTTGCGGGCGCCGGCGAACTCAAGGACATGAGCAACACGGTCAATGCGGTGCGCGGCAAGGACGGAGCACAGGCGCCTTACCCCGAGTTCGTGCCGGCCGCCACACCGGCGGAGATTGCGCGCATCGGCGAAGCTTATTTGCAGAAGCTCAACCGCCATGCGCCAGGGGCCGAGCGCATCACCGACAAGATGCCGTCGAACTTCTATTTCCTGGGGCTCATTCACCTGGCGCTGCCCGGGGCAAAGGTCATCCACACGAACCGCAATCCGGTCGACACGTGCGTGTCGTGCTTCTCGAAGCTGTTCGCGGGGCATCAGGATCAGACCTACGACCTCGGCGAACTCGGGCGGTATTACCGCGCGTATCACGGGCTGATGGCGCACTGGCGGCGCGTGCTGCCCCAGGGCGCGTTCCTCGACGTGCAGTACGAAGAGGTCGTGGCCGACACCGAGGGTCAGGCGCGGCGCATCCTCGACTATTGCGGGCTCGAGTGGGACGCTAAGGTGCTCGACTTCCACCGCACGGAGCGGCCGGTGAAGACGGCAAGCTCCAGCCAGGTGCGCCAGCCGATCTACAGTTCTTCGGTCGCGCGCTGGCGGAACTACGAGAAGTTCCTGGGGCCGCTGCTCGCCGAACTCGGCGACATTGCGCGGTAGGGCAAACAGCCCACGAATCAAAACGGCGGCTTGGCGGAGCCGCCGTTTTTTTTGAACCACGAAGGGCACCAAGAGGCTCTGCGTCGTCTGAGCCCTACGGCGCTGCGTCGCCGCCGAGCGGTTTCACGCCAAGACGCGAAGCCGCCAAGAGGTTCAGTCCCGATCGGCGCCGCAGGCGCCATTCAATCGATGAAACTGGCGCTTCGCGCCGAAGACCGAGCGTCTTGGCGGCTTCGCGTCTCGGCGCGAAGCGACGCACATCTCCGACTCACCAGCCTCGGCAATGACCCCGAGCGCCTTGGTGATCTTCGTGTGCTTCGCGTTTCAATCTCTTTTTTTCTTGCCGCGCTGGTGGCGGCCCCGGATTGGGCCGCCGCGGGTTCAGGCGCGCTTATCTTAAGAGGTGATCGCGCGGGACATGGCGTCGTAGGACTGCGGGAAGCCATGGAGCAACTGGTCGACGCGGACCTTCTTCTCCTTTTGCTGGCGGTCTTTGATCGTGTAGATCAGCGAAAGCGTCTTGCCCGCCTTCATCTGCTCGAGCGCATCCGGCGGAAGTGCGCCTTGGACGAGGCATTCACGCTGCGAACAGCGCAAGGGCGCCTTGAACGACGTGTTCTTGTCGATCACGAACGTCGCGGTCGTGGCTGCGCGGGCTGCCGGCGGCAGGCGGAACAGGATCGCCGGCGTGGGGCGGGTGTCCATCATCACGACGTTGAAACCTGCCGCGAGAAGGACAGCGTTGTTCGGGCCCTTGACCGTCATGCGCGCGTTCGTGCGGCACATGCGCTTCGGCACTTCCTTGCCGGCTTCGGGCGCGGTCGCGGGCGGTTTCACGTTCTGGCAGACCAGCGTCCAGAGACCGAACGGCTGGTTGCCGACAAAGCCCGGATCGATCTTCGCCTCAGCGATCGGCGGCAGCTTGATCTCGCGGGCGCCTTGCGGTCCCGGGGTCGAGGCCCAAAAGACGGCCGCGAGCGAGATCAGCGCGACGACGGCAACCGCGCCCAATCCTATCCATTTGTTCGAAAGGAGCAGGTTCTTCATCAGACGTTCCTAGGTTAACGAGCGCGCGGCACCCAAATTGCGGCGCGACTCAGGGGCACGAATTGGTTAAGGCGCGGGACAATAGGTCCTGAGTCTGCGTGCTTCAATCGGCGGGGCTGCAACCTTAAGGCGCGATGGCCTGCGTCGGCCGAGCGGTTCCCGTGCGATGCTTTGCGCGTTGAGGTTCACGCGAGGGGGCTCGCGGTGATAGATATGCACAGGAATGACACGCGCGCGGGTTCCGGCCGGCTTCGAGCGGGCGGCGCGTCGTTCGTCATGGGTCGTTCATGGCACGGTGGATCGTTTTGGCCGGCGTCACGGCTTTGCTCGTGATCGGCTACTTCGCAACCTTCTACGAGCATGGCCAGGGTCACTGGCGGAGCGTGCGATTCGTCGAGCCCGAATTGCAGGCCAAAGCGCAGGACGTCCTGAAACGCAGCGGGGCGGCTTGGGCGCACGTGAAGCTCGACGGGCAACTTGCGACGCTCACCGGCACCGCACCGACGGAAGCGGACCGCGACGATCTGATCCGTGACGTGCGCGAGGCGGCGGGGCCCGGGGGCCCATGGCTCGGCGGCGTGACACAAGTGCGTGCCGACATCAAAATTGCCGCGGCGGTCAAGCCGTACACCTGGAGCGCGGTGCGCGGCGCGGATGGGCGGGTCACCTTGCGCGGCCACGTGCCGGGGCAACGCTTCCGCCGCGCGATCGCGGCCGAGGCGCGCAAGCTGTTTCCGACCGGCGTCGACGATCAGGTGGCGGTCACCGCGGGGCACCCGACCGGGCCATGGGGCGAGACGGCGATCTGGGGCTTGCGGCAACTTTCTCAGCTTCAAGACGGCGACGTGCAGTTCGTCGATTCCGTCATCACAGTGCGCGGCAATGCCCGCGACGGCGAGGCGCAGGCCGCGATCTATGCATCGGCGAAGGCCGTGGCGCGGCCCTATCAGGGCGTCGCGGACGTGACTTTGGCGGCGGCGGTGGCGCTTCCCGAAGCGCCGAAGGAGACGGCGCCGGTCATGCCGGTGACGCCCGCGGTGCAGCGGCTTGCGGCGGCCGACTGTCAGAAGCTGATCGACGAGGCCATGACGGACAACGTGATCGCGTTCACGAGCGGATCGGCCAAGCTTCGTCCGGCAGCGCTGAAGCTGCTCGACCGCATGGCGCAGACCGGCGTCGATTGCGGTACGCTGCGCTTTCGCATCACGGGACATACGGACGCGACAAGCCTCGAACTGGGACTCGGCGATCTCGCCCAAGACCGCGCGGACGCGACGGCGAACTATCTGGTAGCGAAGGGTATCCCGGCCGAACGGTTGGTGACGGTCGGCGCGGGGACCTCCCAGCCCGTCGGCGACAATGCGACGGTCGGGGGCCAAGCGCGCAACCGGCGTGTCGAAATCACGGTGCTGCCATGACGGGGGACGGCCGGCCATGATGTATTTGATCGCGCAGACGTGGCTGTTCCTCGGGATCGCCTGGCTCGTCGGCATCGTGATCGGATTTGCGCTTGCGCGCGATCAGAAGTCGCAACGCCACAAGGAGATCGAAGCCGAACTGCACGACGTGCGGGCGCGGGCGATCGATCGCGACAAGGAGATCGACGAGTATCGGGTCCGCGTGGCCGAACTTGAAGGCCTGCCCGAGGGCGCACGCGCCTCGCGCGTCGCGGGACGGGAAGAGATGGCGGCGCGGCTTACCCAACTCGAACGCGAACTCGACACAGCGCGGACGAACGAGAAGCGGCTCAACGACGAGGCCGACCGCCTGCGCAGCGACGTCGACGGCTTCCGTACGCGCTACCTCGAGGCACGCGCGAAGTGGGACGAGTATCAAACCAAGGCCGAAGCTCTCGCCGCTGCGCCGGCGGCGGCCGCGCCGCTCGATCTCGGCGGCGTTCAAATGATGCCCGACGATACGATGCGCGAGCGGGTGATGGAGCTAGAAGGCCAGCTCGGCGAGGCCGCACGTGCGCGTGACAAGGCGGTCGAACAACTGAAGATGCTGACCCAGCGCGTCGACGAGCTTCAAGCGCAGAAGGCGGCGCCGCCGGCCGCGGCGGCAAGCGGCGAGGTGAAGGTGCTGCAAGCGCGGATCGCGGAACTCGAAGGCCGGCTCGCCACGGGCTTCGCTTCGGCGCGCGAGACGGACGCCTTGAAGTCGCGCGTCGCCGATTTGCAGGACAAGCTCAGCGAGGCGGAGGTCGCGCTCAGCCGCGCGGTCAACTCGACGAAGGGTGCGGAGCCGTTGAAGGCACGCATCTTTGAGCTGGAGGCACAGCTGAAAGAGGCGCGCGCAACGCCCGCCGTGCTGGAACTCGCGAGCCCCGCCGCGGACGCCGACAATGCGCGCGTGAAGGCGCTCGAAGCCAAGCTCGCGGACGTGCAGAAAGAGGCCCGCGAAGCCCAGAGCTTGCGCGCGCGTATGGCCGATCTTGAGCAGTCGCTGGAAAAGGCGAAGCGCCAAGCCGGCGAGGCGCAGTCGCTTCGCGCGCAGGTCACGAGCTTGGAAGCGCGGTTGCATTCCGCGCAAGTCGAGGCGATCGGCGTGGGCGGCGAGGACGTGGCACTGCTCAAGGCACGGCTTGCCGACGTCGAAGCAAGGTTGATGTCGTCGAGCCAGTCGCCGGTCGAGTTCGAGTCCCTCAGGAACCGGGTGATGACGCTCGAAGCGCTGCTGCACGAGGCCGCGAAGTCGCGCGACGAGGCGGCGATCCTGCGCTCGAAGGTCGCCGAACTCGATGGACGGTTGGGGCAAGCGCTCAAAATCGCAGCCGAAATACGGGAAAAGGCGTAAGGCCTTTCCGCGATTGACCTTGAGCCCGGAACGGCGGAAAGTCCGCCCGTCCGAAGGGGGGCCCTGACCTGGGCTGAGAGGCGGCGACACCCGCGACCCTTTGAACCTGATCCGGTTTGTACCGGCGGAGGGATTCGGATTTGCGCGCGTACGCGCCTCCATCTTTTCGCCACGCGACCGTTCAGCGACGCTCAACGCATCGGCAAGGACGCGCGGCTCTCCCCATGAACATTCAGCACAAGCCTTCGTTCCAGGTCACCACGGGCGCAATCCCGGGATCGCGGAAGATCTATGTCGCGGGCGAGCGGCATAAGGATCTGCGCGTGCCGTTCCGCGAGGTGGCACTGCATCCGAGCGCGAACGAGCCGCCGGTCAGGCTCTACGATCCGTCCGGTCCGTACACGGACGAAACGGCCAAGATCGACATCTACAAAGGCGCGCCGCGGACGCGCGATTCGTGGGTCAGAGCGCGCGGTGACGTCGAAGAGTACTCGGGGCGCGCTGTCAAAGAAGTAGACAACGGTGGGGCGACGGGGGACCGGCTGGTCGCGCCCTTCCCCGTCATGCGCAAGCCGTTGCGCGGCAAGACGGGGCGGCCGGTCACGCAGCTTGAATACGCGCGCGCGGGCATCGTGACGGCGGAGATGGAATATGTGGCGATCCGTGAGAATCTGGGCCGCGCGAAGCTGGCGCGCGACGGCGAGGATTTCGGGGCGTCGATCCCCGACGAGGTGACGCCCGAGTTCGTGCGCGACGAGGTCGCGCGCGGGCGGGCGATCATTCCGGCGAACATCAACCACGGCGAACTTGAGCCGATGGCGATCGGGCGGAACTTCCTGGTCAAGATCAACGCGAATATCGGCAACTCTGCCGTGACGTCGTCGGTCGCGGACGAGGTCGACAAAATGGTGTGGTCGATCCGCTGGGGCGCAGATACGGTCATGGACCTCTCGACGGGCCGCAACATCCACAACATCCGCGATTGGATCATCCGCAATGCGCCGATCCCGATCGGGACCGTGCCGATCTATCAGGCGCTGGAAAAAGTGGGCGGGGTTGCGGAAGACCTGACGTGGGAGGTCTATCGCGACACGTTGATCGAGCAGTGCGAGCAAGGCGTCGATTACTTCACGGTGCATGCGGGCGTCAGGTTGCCGTTCATTCACCTGACCGCGAAACGCACGACCGGGATCGTGTCGCGCGGCGGCTCGATCATGGCGAAGTGGTGCCTGTCGCATCACAAGGAGAGTTTTCTCTACACGCGGTTTGCGGAGATTTGCGAGATCCTGCGCGCCTATGACGTGAGCTTTTCGCTGGGCGACGGCTTGCGTCCCGGGTCGATCGCGGACGCGAACGATGCGGCGCAGTTCGCAGAACTCGAGACGCTCGGCGAGCTTACCAAAGTCGCATGGAAGCACGGCGTGCAGGTGATGATCGAAGGGCCCGGCCATGTGCCGATGCACAAGATCAAAGCGAACATGGACAAGCAGCTCGCGGCGTGCGGCGAGGCGCCGTTTTATACGCTGGGGCCGCTGACGACCGACGTCGCGCCCGGTTACGACCACATCACGAGCGCGATCGGCGCGGCGATGATCGGCTGGTTCGGAACCGCGATGCTTTGCTATGTCACGCCGAAAGAGCACTTGGGCTTGCCCGACCGCGACGACGTCAAGCAGGGCGTCATCGCTTACAAAATCGCGGCGCACGCAGCCGACCTTGCGAAGGGGCATCCGGCGGCGCGGCTGTGGGACGATGCGCTTAGCCGCGCGCGGTTCGAGTTCCGCTGGGAAGATCAGTTCAACCTCGCGCTCGATCCCGAAACGGCGCGCGCCTATCACGACGAGACGCTGCCCAAGGAAGCGCACAAGACGGCGCATTTCTGTTCGATGTGCGGGCCGAAATTCTGCTCGATGAAGATCACGCAAGACGTGCGCGACCACGCCGCCCAACTGGAAGCGAAGGAAAAGGGCATGGCGGAGATGAGCGCGAAGTTCCACGAAGTGGGGAACGAGGTCTACGTGCCGGTGAAGGGCGCTGCGGAATAACTGTCACGCGTCCGCTTTCAACAGCGGGGCGATGAAGTCGAGATAGGCGCGCGCTTTGCGGGGGAGATCGCGGCCGGTCGCCCAAACCGCGTGAAGATCGAGCGGCGCGCCCGCCCAGTCGCGCAGCACGTGGACGAGGCGGCCTTCTTCCAGATCGCGGCGGACGAGGAACGTGGGCAGCAGCGCGAGGCCCTGCCCCATGCGCACGAAATCGAGCGCGAGGCGTCCGGTCGTAACG
>JAEUML010000008.1 GCA_016792785.1 Alphaproteobacteria bacterium | reverse complement strand
AGGCCGCAGTTCAGCGCGAGACCATTGTCGAGATCACAGAGGATGTCGAATGCGAAGCCGCGTTCGCGCTTCACCTTGAGCGGCAGGCCACCCGCCTCCGGCGAGACGGCGATGAGCTTCGCGCCCGCCGCTTTGATCGCGCGTTCTGCAGCGTTCAGCGCGTCGAGTTCGGCGGAGCAAAAGGGACACCAGATGCCGCGATAGAAACTGACGACGGTCGGACCCTTCGCGAACAAATCGGCGGAGCGCACGAGTGCGCCCTCGGCGTTCGTCAGCGCGAATTCGGGAAAAGTCTCACCTGCTTTCAGCGCGTGTGTCGCCGCATCGACCTCGATCAGGTGGCGCACGAGTTCGTCGTTTAGCGAGCGGTAGGGCTCGCCGATCCGGTTGCGCCAGTCGGCCAAGACCTCGGTTAACGTACGTTTCGACATGCCGGCGAATCTAATGGCTCGACGTGTCACAGCACAATCACAACCCCATAGCGGACGGCTATCCAATCGCAAGGCAAACGGCATTTAAGTTCGTGACGCGGTTCGACGATGGTGACACCCGACGCTGAGGCGCATGAGCCCAGTTCGTTCAGGAAGCCCACTCAAGGAGAACCCTTATGACGTTTCAGTCCACTCTGAAGACACTGTCGGTGACGAGCCTCATCGCACTCGGCGGATTTGCCTTTGCACCGGCGGCGATGGCCGGCGACTGCCCGGCCGGCAAGGCCGGCGCGAGCCCGCTCGCGGTTGCGACGATGCCGAAAGACGTTACGGATAATGTGATCGGTTCGATCGATCTCGGTCAAGGCTACAACATCGCCGGCAAGACGATGCGCCTGCGCAAGCTCGTGCTTCAGCCGGGCGGAATCGTGCCGAACCATAGCCATAACGAACGTCCGGCCAACATCTATGTCGTCGACGGTCAGGTGACCGAGTACCGCTCGACCTGTTCGGTGCCGATCGAGCACAAGACGGGCGACGTCGCGGTCGAATCCGGCAACCTGTCGCATTGGTGGCGGAACAATTCGAACAAGCCTGTCACGCTGATCTCGGCCGACATTGTGCCGACGCCGATGATGAACGAGGGCGGCATGTAACACGTTTAGGTCCTCGCGCGTCCCAAGCCCCTCTCTCCCCCAGAGCGCGAGACCGAAAAGGCGGCGTCCGCTTCTCCCCGAGCGGGCGCCGCACTTGTTTTTCAGCAGCTAGGATTCACGTCATGCAAAGCGCCCCAGCCGCAACCATGAATGCCCCCAAGCAAACCGCCCTGCCCTTCCGGTTGATCGTGATCGGGATCATCAGCTTCTTGACGCTCGTCGATCTGTTCGCGGCACAGGCGATTTTGCCGTCGTTGACGAAGGCCTACGGCGTTACGCCGGCCCAGATGGGGTTTGCCGTAAACGCGAGTACGCTCGGGATGGCGGCGGCTGGGATCGTGATGGCGTTCCTTGCCTCCAAGATCAACCGGCGGCAGGGGATTTGGATCAGCCTCGCGCTGCTCGCCGTGCCGACGACGCTTCTCGGCATGATGCCGGATCTTGCGACGTTCACGGCGTTGCGCGTCGTGCAGGGCGTGTTCATGGCGTCGGCGTTCACGCTGACGATGGCTTATCTCGCCGAGCAATACAGCGCGAGCGAAGTCGCGAGCGCGCTTGCGGCTTACGTCACCGGCAACGTCGCGTGCAATCTCTTCGGACGGCTGATGTCGGCCTCGCTCGCCAGTTCGTTCGGGCTTGAGGTCAATTTCTATGTCTTCGCGGCGCTGAACCTCGCCGGCGCCTTACTTGTGTTCTTCGCGCTGAAACAGATGGCGCCGATGAACGACACTATGGCGAAGTCGCCGTTCGCGGCCTGGATCGAGCACTTCAAGAACCCGCCGTTGCGCGCGGCGTTCGGACTCGGGTTCCTCATTCTGTTCGTTTTTTTGGGCACGTTCACTTACGTCAACTTCGTGCTGGCGCGCGAGCCGATCGCGGTCGCGCCGATGACGTTGGGCCTCGTTTACTTCGTGTTTCTGCCGTCGGTGTTCACGACGCCGCTCGCGGGCCGCGCGGCCGTTCGATTCGGCAGCCGGCCGACATTCGTCGCTTCGTTCGCTGTCGCGGCCGCCGGATTGCCGTTGATGCTCGTGCTCGCGTTGCCGTTCGTGCTCGCCGGTCTTGCGCTCGTCGCCGTCGGCACGTTTTTCGCGCAGGCGGCGGCCACAGGTTACGTCAGCCGTACCGCGACCACGGAGCGGGGAGCGGCAAGTGGGATCTATCTCGCTTCGTATTACCTCGGCGGGCTTGCAGGCAGCGCGGTGCTCGGCACCGTGTTCGACATGTTCGGGTGGAGCGAGACGATTGTGGCCCTCGCTGTTGCGCTGGCGCTCGCCGCGCTGTTGACCCTTCAGATCAAAGATCCGCGTTAACCGACAAACTGTCCCGCTGACGGAGCGGGGCTGAGCCTCTATATCAACCACCAAAGGGAGCCCGAAGGCACATGCGCATGACGGGAATGCCCCGCGTCGTCATCGTCGGCGCCGGATTCGGCGGATTGTCCGCAGCCAAGGCTCTGGCGCGCGCGCCGGTCGAGGTCACCATCATCGACCGCGTCAACTATCATCTATTTCAGCCGCTGCTCTATCAAGTGGCAACCGCATCGCTGTCGCCTGCGGAGATCGCCCAGCCGATTCGCAGCATCCTGCGCCACCAGAAGAATGTTTCGGTGATGCTCGACGAAGTTTCGGGCGTCGACAGCGCGCGCAAGCTCGTGCGCACGAGTGGCGGACGCAACGTGCCATACGACCACCTGATCATCGCAACGGGCGCGCGGCACAGCTATTTCGGCAAGGATCAATGGGAGGCGTTTGCGCCCGGTATCAAATCCGTCGACGACGCGACGCGGGTTCGGGCCAAGATTCTGGTCGCGTTCGAGCGCGCGGAGGGCGAGTGCGACAAGGCTCAGCGCGATGCACTGCTGACGTTCGTGATCGTGGGCGGCGGACCGACGGGCGTCGAGATGGCGGGCGCGATTGCGGAGCTCGCGCGGCGCTCGATCGTCGCCGACTTCCGCTCCATCACGCCGCATTGTTCCAGGATCATCCTGGTCGAGGCGGGGTCGCGGCTGCTGCCGAGTTTTCCGGAGTCGCTGTCGGCGGAGGCGAAGCGCGCGCTGGAGAAGATGGGCGTCGAGGTTCGGCTTGGCGTGCCGGTGACGGACATCACCAGCGACCACGTCGTGGTGGGCACGGCGCCTATCCCGACGAAGACCGTGATCTGGGCTGCTGGTGTGCGCGCTTCCGCTGCCGGCGAGTGGCTCAAGGCACCGTGCGACCGTGCGGGGCGCGTGATTGTGAACGGCGACTTTTCGGTGCCGGGACATGAGAACGTGTTCGTGATCGGCGATACGGCGGCGTTCACATCGGAGAGCGGCGCCGTCCTGCCCGGCGTGGCGCCCGCCGCGAAGCAGGCCGGGCACTATGTCGGCCGCTTG